>JBKJJJ010000034.1:0-30428 GCA_046598045.1 Candidatus Eiseniibacteriota bacterium | reverse complement strand
CGACGAGGAGAAGATGAAGATGCGCGACAAGCTCGAGCGCTCCGTCGAGGAGCTCGAACTGTCGGTGCGCTCGTCGAACTGCCTCCGCCAGGCCGACATCAAGACCATCGGCGACCTCGTCGTGAAGTCCGAGCCCGAGATGCTCAAGTACCGCAACTTCGGACGCAAGTCGCTGAAGGAAATCCAGGACGTGCTCACGGACATGGGTCTGGGGCTCGGCATGGACGTCTCGGCGTACTATTCGGGCCGGCCCCCGCGCCCGGCGGCCGAAGTTCCGGTCGAAGCCACCTCCAACACCATGACGGCGTCCGAGTCGGACGATCTCACGTCTTAAGGAACCGCCATGCGCCATCGCGTATCTTTCAGAAAGCTCTCGCGCACGCACGAACATCGCCGCGCGCTGCTCCGCAACATGGTGACGTCGCTGTTCCTCCACGAGAGGATCGAGACCACCGTCGCCAAGGCCAAGGAAGCGCGCCGCGTCGCCGAGCGCATGATCACGTTCGCCAAGCGGGGTGACATCTCGGCCCGCCGGCACGTCGATTCGTACGTGTTCGATCCGGCCGCGACCCGCAAGCTGTTCGACACCATCGCTCCGTGGTACAAGGACCGCCAGGGCGGCTACACGCGCATCATCCGCATCGGCCGACGCCTGGGCGACGCGGGCGAGATGGCGATCTTCGAACTCGTGAAGTCGGTCGAGCAGAAGGCGGACGACAAGAAGCGCCGCATCGAGGCCGCCGAGGCGAAGGAACTCGCGAAGGCGGGCGAGGCGTCGACCAAGAAGAAGAAGGCCGATGCCGAGGAAGAGACCGAAGGCGAGGACGCCCCGAAGAAGGGGAAGGGTCGCGCGAAGGTCGCCGCCGGAGGAGCCGGTGGCAAGGGCGCCGGCAAGGGCAAGAAGGCCGCCGGAGGCGCCGCCAAGGCGCCGTCGAAGCCCGGCCGCACGAAGCGCGGCGGGGATGGCTAGGGTTGTGCGCTGAAGATTGGGTATGAACTTGAGGGCGCCTTCCCCCCGGAGGGCGCCCTCTCGATTTTTCAGGCGGCGTACTTGAGTCGGTGAATCGAATTCTTGGGTAGCGCCCTCGTTGCGAGCCTCTTTTCGTAGTAGAGCCGCCATCTCTCCGGAAGTCGAACCTGTGAGGGAAACAGCCTCCGGTCCAGGATCTCGGGCACGTCCAAGCGCCGCTCCACCAGCCCCAGGTTCATGGCCGGCGTGGGTCCGCCTCTGCGTTCCGACACCGGCTGTACCCAGTTGCGCCACACCGCGAAGACAGCGAGTCGGTACGCCGCGCTCGCCCGGCGCTTCGAGAACGCGATGGTCTCGCGCTTGTGGTTTGACCCGTTGTGGCGGATCAACAGGTCGAGCAAGTTGATCGAAAACAATGGGTTCATCGCGGTCCGGGCGGCGCGCGAGGAGATCGTCATGTGAGTCACGTTCAGGTGCGGAACCCTGCGCACGGCACGGGGATAGCTCTGGTGTTCATCGGTGTGCAGTTCGAGCGCCTGGGCTTCCGGCGAGAGCATCGCCAGGAGTTCGGCGACCTCCTTCTCGATCGACCTGGGATCCGGCTTTCCCAGCCGCTGCTCGAGCTCGATCCGACGCTTCTTCTGCGCCTTGGTCATGTTGCCTCGGCGTCGGCATTCGCTGTCGGTGAAGCCGTAGAAGAAGTGGCTCTTCTGCCCGACGGCAACGTGGTAGCTGGTCGGGTAGTACTGGCTGTACTCGAAGCTCTCGAAGCCGTCGAGCGTCAGGGGCTCGCGGATCGGCCCCCTGGGCCGGCGCAGCTCATGAAAGAGCAGCGCATGCCGTCCCAGGCGCCCGCTGGTGCGCGCGATCGTCGAGGGGGAGGCCTTGGTCTCACGGGCGATCTGGCGGAAGCCGGAGCAGGCGGTGATCCGGTAGAACACCGGCTCGAGCAGCTCCGGACGCTTCATCCAGTAGGTCGCCCGGAAGGTCTGATCGCCGAACTGTCGACGGCAGGTGTCGCAACGGTAACGCTGGACGACGTGGGGCGGGGCCTTGCGGGCGTAGAGCCCGATCTTGACGTAGCGCCATAACTTCGTGTCACCACGATGGAAACGGCAGCTCGGACGTGGACAGAACGGGGGCGCCGGAGAAGCAGGCGCGTTGGGCATGCCGAGGGACTACGCAAGCCCAGTGCCATACTCAATCTTCAGCGCACAACCGAAGCTATGCGCCCGCCGAACCTTCGGCGACACTCCCGGGGTTCCCTCGACCCGGGAGTTCCGAATTGTCCGACGCCCCCGACTCCGAACAGCGCATCAAGCTCCTGCGCACGCTCGTCGACGCCGATCCGGCGGACGCGACCGCCCACTTCCTGCTCGGCCGCGAACTCCTGACCGCGGCGCGCGCCGCCGAGGCGGCCCTCGCGTTCGCCGCGGCGATCTCCGCGAATCCCGACTACGCCGCCGCCTACCGCCAGCTCGGCAACGCGCTCGAGCAGGCGGGCCGCGCGGGCGAAGCCGGGGACGCGTACCTGCGAGGCATCGAGGTCGCCGAGCGCACGCATGACCTGCAGGCCGGCAAGGAGATGGCCGCGTTCCTCAAGCGCATGGCGCGCGGGGGGGAATGATGCCCTGGGCCTGCGGCCCTCGGGCCGCGGGGGTTTTTCTTGCCGTCTAGCTTGCCTTGACCACCAGCACCGTGACGTCGTCCGTCTGGTGTCGACCGTGGCTGAACAGGTCCACGTCGGACAGGATCGCCTGCGCGATGTCCTTCGCGCTCTTCCCTCGCTCCTTGAGTAGCAGCTCCTGGAGCCGTTCGTCGCTGTACAGCCCGTGGCGCGACTCGGCCTCGGTGACGCCGTCGGTGAACAGCACGAGCAGGTCGCCCGCAGCGAGGTCGACCGTGCCTTCCTCGTACTCGGCGAGCGGGAACACGCCGAGGATCAGCCCGCCGATGTGCAGCTCCTCGATGCGGCCGTCAGCGCGGACCACGAGCGGCGGGTTGTGGCCCGCGTTCGAGTAGTGGAGGCGCCGGGCGACGGGGTCGAGCGCGCCGTAGAAGAACGTGACGAACTTGCTGTTCCCCGCGAGCGACTCCATGAGCTGCCGGTTCGCCTGTGTCGGCACCTGCGGGACCGCGGTGCCGCGCGCGCACTCCGCGCGCAGGATCGCCTGCAGGTTCGACATCAGGAGCGCAGCCGGCACACCCTTGCCCGCGACGTCGGCGATCGCGAGCGCGATCCGCCCGTCGGCGAGCTGGAAGTAGTCGAAGTAGTCGCCGCCAACCTCGAAGCAGGGGCGGTTCGCACCCACCACCTCGAGGCCCGGGGCGGCCAGCACTCCGCGCGGCAGGAGGTCCTGCTGAATGCGCCGCGCGACCGCAAGCTCCTGCTCCTGGTCGCGCCGCTGGCGGTCGCGGATGATGTAGCCGCGCAGCAGGTGCCCGAGCGAGATCACGCCCACCATGAGCACGGGCGGGACGACCTCGATCATGGACCCGCCGAACGCGATCATGGCCCACGCCACGACGAGCAGCGCCACGATCGTGCCGAGCACGGTCAGCGCGAGCGCGATCGGCGTCAGCGCGGCGAGCACCACCGCGAGACTGATCGCCAGCAGCGCCCACACCGCGGCCTGCCAGGCGCGCGGCAGCTTGGAGAGAAAGTCTCCGCGCAGCATGCTGTTGACCACGGAGACGTGGGCGTACGCCAGCGGGAAGGTTTGCGCGAACGGCGTCTGGCCGAAGTCGGCGATCGCGGTCGTGGTCGCGGTGTTGCACACCAGCACGACCTTGCCGTCGACGCGGTCGAGCAGCCCGCGGGGCGCCGGCTTGCCGATCGCCTCGAGCGAATCGCGGGCCGCGATCTCGGTCATCAGGGTGTCGTACGCGACCGCGGAGGCCTCGAACACCTTGTCGGGCCCGGGGTAGTTGATCAGGATCTCGGCGTGGCGGCCGATCGGCATCGCGAGCTCGCCCCCGGGGTACGGCAGGAAAGCGTGGCCGTGGGCAAGCCGGATGTCGCGCCAGTCCGCGCCGAGGTAGCGCGCGACCATGAGCAGAGACAGCGATGGAAACGCGCGACCCTTCTGCTCGATCAGCAGCGGCAGCGCGCGGATCGTGGCGTCGACATCCTGCGACAGCGCGACGTGGCCGACGGCATGGGTGGACTCGGCGATCTCCTCCTCCATGTCGAACGGTACGTCGGTCGCGCGCAGCAGGTGAAAGCCGTCCGGCAGCGGCATGGTGAAGCGCTGCCAGATGCGGCGCCGGGCGTCGACCGTGACGCTCTCGGGCGGCGCGAGGTTCTTGCCGTCGCTCTCCTCGAGCGGAAAGTAGAACCCGTTGATGATCCGCGGATCGCGCGCGATCACCGCCGCGAGCAGCTGGTCGTTCGTGATCGGGCCGCCGTCCGCGGGCGCATTGATGTCGGGGCCGATGAACAGGAGGTCGACGCCGATCACGCGCGCGCCCGCGTTGCGCAGGCCGTTGAACAGCAGCGCATAGAAATCGCGGGCGAACGGCCACATGTTGAGGTTGTGCCGCAGCGAGTGTTCGTCGATCTCGACCGTCAGGATCGCGGGGTGGATCGGGCGCTGGCCGCGCAGGCGCAGGCGAATGTCCTCGGTCGTCAGCTCGAGCTTCTGGAACAGCCCGATGTGCGGCGCCGCGAGCGCAAACGCGAAGGCGACCGCCGCCAGCAGGAGGCCGAACCGCACGGCCTTCGACTTGAGGTCGGACCACTGGACGCGCGGCCACTGGATGTGGCGCAGCGGTGGGTACAAGCAGGCCTCCCGGACGGGGTCGGGGGGAACGGATCGCTGCAGGGGGAGGGCGCCGGGGCTCGCGGCCCCGGCGCCGTGAGGCGAGTACTACTTCTCTTTCCAGTAGAACGACGTCGGCCCCACGCCCATGTCCGAGGCGCGCGCGCCTCCGGGGCGGGACACGATCTGCGTGCGCCCGGTCTCCTTCGAGCCGGTCGTGGTCGTCGCGTCGGGCACGCGGGTGCGCGCCTTCGCGAGCATGGCCTTGATCTCCTCGCCCGAGAGCTTGCTGACCTTGCCCTTGGACGTGTCGCCCGCGTCGGTGGTCACGCCGAGCAGGTAGGCCGCACGCTGCTCGCCGCCGGCCTTGGTGAGCGCCCGGGCGAACGTCGCCGTCGCGGCGTCGTCCTTGCCGACCATCTTGAGCGCGAGCCCGAGGTCGAGCAGGATCCCACCGTCGGACGTGTCGAGCGCCGCCGCCTGGTTGTAGTTCTCGAGCGCGACGTCCACCTTGCCGTCGAGCACCGCGAGGTTGCCGAGGTTCGTCAGCGCCGCGGCACGTCCGGTCGGCTCCTCGAGCAGCTTGACGAATTCCTTCCGCGCCTCGTCGAGCTGGTTGTTCTGCGCGTAGATGATCCCGAGCTGCGCGCGCAGCTTCACGCGGTCGGTCGACTTCCCGACCTCGCCCTGCGCCAGCGCAACGCCGGCGATCGACAGCGCCGCCAATGCGGCGAGCGCCGTCCCATGGTGCAATCCCTTCATGCGCTTCACTTGCTCCCCCTTTCGTCACCTTTCCAGTACATCACGCGCGCCGAGCCCTTCAAGTCCGAGGCGCGCGCGCCGCTCACCTTGGACACCACCTTGACCGGGCCGCCGGACGGGGCGCCCCCGGTTTCCGTCGCCGAAGGGTCCTCCTGCTTCGGCAGCCGCTGCGCCGCCAGGTGCAGCCGCTGGCGGATTTCCTCGACCGTCAGTCGCCGGGCGGCGCCCTGCCCGCCCGCCGGCGATGGCAGCGCAAGCAGGCGCTCCGCTGCGGCCGGGTCCGGCAGGAGCGCGAGCGCCTCCTCGAAGCGCGCGTCGGCCGCCTTCAGGTCGCCGCGCGCGAACGCCGCGAGGCCCTGGTTCAGAATCGTGCCCGGGTCCTGCTCGAGCGCGCGGGCGCGATCGTAGTACGAAGCCGCCGAATCCGCCTTGCCCTCGAGCAGCGCGATGTTGCCGCGGTTGTTGAGCGCGGTCGTGTTCGTGGGGTCGAACGCGAGTCGCGCGTCCCACGTCCGGCGAGCCTCGGCGAGCTGCCCGTCGAGCGCGTGGATCAGGGCGACCTTGTTCTCCTGGCCCGTATCGCGCGACGACTTGGGCTGCGAGTCGAGCGGCTCGAGGAACTTCTGCTTGAGGTACGCCGCCTGCCATGACTTGAGCGTGTCGAGGTCGGCCGCGAAGCGTCGGTCGATCGCATCGGCCGGCGGCGGCGTGACCACGGGGGCCGGCGTCTCGGGCAGCGAGGGCATGTACTCCGCCCACGCGGCCTCGACCGGCGTGACCTTGAACTCGGACGACGACTGCCAGCGCTGGTAGATCGACGCGCCCTCGGACCAGGCCTCGAGGAAGGGCTTGCCGATCATCGTGGTCTCGACGGGGATCCACACGCGGTCGCCCTGGACGACGTACAGGTTCTCGTCCACCGAGAGCGCGAGCGCGTTGCGCGGGTGGATCCCCGAATCGAACATCATGAGGATGTGCCCGGGCCCGTCGAGGAACGCCGTCGGGATGCCCACGTTCTCGAGCACGGTGCAGTAGAGCACGGACATATCGTCGCAGTCGCCGGTGCGGCTGGCGAGCAGGCCGCGCGGGTACTGCACCTGGTCGACCGCGCTCTTGGTATCGGACACGGCCGAGAACGGCGTGTTCGGGTCGGGCACGTACGTGATCCCGTAACCCGAGAGCGCGTTGAACAGGCGCATCGCGGTCATCACGTTGCGCAGCGGTCCGCCCTCGAACGCCTGGTCGCGACCCTGGACGACGGCGCGCGCGAAGCCGTCGACCACCGGGTCGTTCGGCGTGACGAACGCGGCCGCGGCGCGCGTGTCGTCCCAGCTGATCGCGCCGCTGCGATAGACGAAGAACGAGGTCGTCGCCTTCTCGACGCGCGTGCGGTTCTTGTGGCGGTACGACAGGCGCACGTCGGCCTGCACGGCCTTGTCCTCGTTGAGCCGGAGCAGCTCACTGCCGAATACGGCAGTGAGCGGCACCTCCTTGACCTCCTTCGGGCGGATCACGATCTCCTTCTCGGTCGGCGCATCCATCAGCCCCGGGACGAACACCGACAGCGTCGCGACCTGCGGCTCCTCGGAGCGCGACGCGAGCTTG
Organism: Candidatus Eiseniibacteriota bacterium; assembly: GCA_046598045.1. Taxonomy (GTDB): domain Bacteria; phylum Eisenbacteria; class RBG-16-71-46; order RBG-16-71-46; family DASYSL01; genus JANPEF01. The sequence continues at coordinate 23,330 of JBKJJJ010000034.1, read as the reverse complement.
ACCGACCCCATCGGGTGCGCCGCGTAGCGCTTGCTCTGCGAGGCGAACACCTCCTCGACCTGCGCGTGGTCGACCCGGATGCGCGAGGGATTGAGGTTGAACGCCACCGCGGCGGTGATGCGATCGAACGCCGGCAGGAACGCAGGCATGACGTGCGCGTAATCGAACTGGAGGATCCGCCAGCGCGCGGACGTGCCGAGCGACCACTGCCAGCCCTCGCCCGCTTCGCCCTGCTTGCTGCCCAGGTCCTTCTGCGCGCCGCCCTGGACCGCGAACAGGTTGCGGTACCACCACTCGGTGCCCAGGTGGAGGCGGTCGTTCACATCCGCCGCGACCGTCCACGCGGGCATCGGCTTGAACGCGGCGCCCACCGTCAGCGCACGATCCGCCAGCTTCTCGCTCGGGCCGTCCTTGTGCGTGACGGTGCGGCCGGTCACGTCCCTGACCGTCGCGCCGAAGGCGAGCCGGCCGCTGTGCGCGTAGTGGACGCCGAGGTCGAACGTCGATCCCGTCCAGTCGGTGAAGCGGCTGCCGTCGAGGTCCGTCGAGGCATTGAGGTAACGCCCCACCGCACCGACCGCGAGCCGCCTGCCGAAGCGTAACGCGTAGCCCAGGCTGAACGTGTTCTCGAAGTAGCCGAGGCCGGCCTCGTCCTGGCTCGCCTGGTGCCACGACAGGGACGCCGCCTGCGTGTCCGTGATCGGGAACACGTAGCCCAGGTGGTTGTCCTTGAGGCCCGCGCCGTAGAGGTTGCCGAGCGTGCTCGTGAATTCCTGGTGCCCGAGCCGCGAGAGCCCGGCCGGGTTCCAGTAGAGCGCGTTGCCGTCGTCCGCGATCGCCGTGAACGCGCCGCCCATCGCCTGCGCGCGAGCGCCGATCGGCGCGTCGGAGGCGGTGCGGGCGTGCGCCGGCGCGGCGACACCGAGCAGGCCCGGCGCGGCGAGCGCGCCGGCCGCAGCGAGCGCGGCCAGGGGACTCGTGCGCACGCTCATCGGTTCGCCACCGCGACCGACGCGACCGAGGTCTCGCCGTCGAAACGCACGGCCACGACGTACAGCCCCGAGGGCACCACCCGGCCGTCCCCGTCCTTGCCATCCCAGAACACCACGTTGCGCCCGGGCGCGAACGCGCCGGTTTCGACCACCTCGCGCACGAGCCGCCCCGCGCGGTCGAACACCTTGACCGCGCCATTGCCGCTCTTGCCGAGGTCGAAGCTGATCGCCAGCCGCGTGTCGAACCCGCCGCCGTTGGGAGAGAGCACGCGCGGCTGGCAATCGAGTCCGCGCGCGCCGGCAAAGCCCGCGCCCGCGCCGACGCCCTGCCCGAACAGCACGACGTACGAGCCGAGCGTCGAGATCGCGCTCGAGATGGACAGCCCGTCCGACGAGCGCGCGCCACCGACGGGCACGAGCGTCGTGTCGACCGCACCGATCTCCATGCGGTAGAGCGCGACCGGCACGCCCGCCGGCACGCCGGGGATCTGGACGATCAGCGTCGCGGGCTTGTCGAGCGTGTTGTCGTTCGCGTTCAGTTTCCAACCGGTCGCCCACACGGCCCCCGCCGGTCCGCGCGCGGGCAGCGCCCCGGGCGCGGCGATGCGTTCGATCACGACGATCTGGTCGCTCGGCCACGCGTTCGGCGGCACGTCGAGCTCGACTTCGCCGAGCGTCGTGAACACGCGGCCGCCCTGCACGTGGTCGATGCGCGCGGGGCTGGTCACGCTCGCACTCGGCGCGAGGTTGTCGACCGTCACCGTGACCTGCACGTAGCCGATCAGGCCGAGGCTGTCGTGCGCGCCCACGCGCAGCTCCCACACGCCGTCGAGTTGCGCCTTCGTGTTCCAGCGATAGAGCGGCTCGCCCGGTGCGGGCGGCGTAGCGGAGACGAACAGCGTGTCCCACGCCTGCGCGCCCTCGGGCCGGAGCTCGATCGTGTAGCCGGCGAAGCGCGCGTCGTCGACGCGACCGAGCACGCTGATGGTGTCGCGCACGATCGCGTTGAACGAGGGCGCCTCGACGATCGGCCGGGGCGGCGTGGCGTCGACGGTGAACGTCCGGCTCTCGGGATCGGTCGTCTCATTGAGCGCGCGATCCTTCGCCCACAGGCGGAACGTGTGGTCGCCGTCGGCGAGCAACGAGAACGAGGCCGAAGTCACGTCCTCGGCGAACGGCGTCTGCGGCCGGCTGTCGAGCTGATACGAGAGCAGGAGGCCACGCGTTCCGCTGTCGAGGTCGCCGCCCCGGACCGCGAACTGGGCCGCGCGCGAACCGCTGACGACCGACGGTGCCGCCACGATCTCGGCTCGCGGTGGCGTGCGATCGGGGTGGAAGAGCGCAACGCCGTCGAGACGCAGCGAGGCGATCACGCCGAGCGAATCAGCGAACACGTTGTTCAGTGCACTCCCGGCGAGCCCGTCGCCCACGTTGTAGATCGTCGAGTTGACGCCGTCGAACTGGACGAGGCCCAGGCTGGTCGCGATCCACGCCTCGCCATCCCTGCCTTCCCGAATCGCCGACACGCTGTTCCCCGGCAAACCCTGGGCCGTCGTCAGCGTCGTCACCGAGTTCCCCCGCAGGCGAATCGCTCCCGCGTTCGATCCGAACCAGACGTCGCCGTTCTTGAAGGCGGCAGCCGACGTCAGGTTGTTGGTCGGGAGTCCGTTCGCCTGGTTGTAACTGGTGAAGGAAGAGTCGGCCGGGTCGAATCGGATCGCTCCAGCACCCTGGCGACCGTCGGGAGTCGGCGCGATGCCGGTAGCGATCCAGAGCCGGCCTTGCGCATCGAGATCGAGGCCCCGGATCGACGCGTCCGGAATGGCGCCCGGGCCGGTCCGGAGTATGCGGACGCTGGAGGCGTCGTCGACGAGCGCGACCCCCGCCCGGGTGCCGACCCAGACCGCGCCGGGTCCGCCGCGTCGCAGAGCAAAGATGTCCTGCGAGGGGAGCCCGCTCGTGAGCGTTTGCCGGACGACCCCGTCGACCGCGATGCGGGACAGTCCCGATCCGGAAGCGAAACAGCTCCCCACCCAGACCTGCCCCGAGTCTGCCGGGGTGAGCGCGAAACCGTGCCCAGGGAGCAGCCCCTGGGGCGTCCCGAGTACCCGGACAGATCCGTTGACGAGCTCGAGGAGCATGTAGGCATCGAGCCCCGAGATGATGGACTGGAGCCCCACCCAGACAGCACCGTGCGCATCGACCGTGTCCCCGGGCGCGTCCATGGCCCGATCGCGGAGCGCCACGATCGAGGTGCTGCCGGGGGGCAGACCGACCAGCTGCGACAGGTTGAGGACCGCGGATCCCTCGTAACGCCCGAGTCCGGCAGTCGTGCTCGTCCACATCGACCCGGCCGCGTCGATGAACAGGTGTTGAATCGCATTCGAGGGCGGCCCGCTCGCCAGGAACGTCGCGACGCCATTCTCGAGGTACCCAACGCCACGGGTCCCGGTGCCGAACCAGATTTCCCCGTGCGCACCCTCCGCCAGGGAGACGACTGCGTTGCCGGTCCGGTACTCCGCGATCCCGCCGTTCTCGAGGCGGCCGATCCCGGTGTCGAGCCCGAACCAGATGCGCCCCGAGCGCGCGACCAGCACACATCGCACATTCGGAATCGGACTCATCGTGAACTGACTGAATTTCGTGATCGTCGTGCCGACGATGTGGGCCAATCCTCCCGTCCCCCCCAGGCACCCCGCCCAGATCGTGCCATCTCGCGGATCAACGGCCACTCCCGCGACGTTCTGGGACGGCAGGCCGGCATCGGTCGTCAGGGTGGACCAACTCGCGCCGTCGAAGCGGGAGAGCCCGCCGAACTTCGTCGCCGCCCAGATCACCCCGTCAGGAGTCTCGGCGAGCCCGGTCACCTCGGCGTCGACGAAATTGCCCAGGCCCGAAGTCGCGTCGTAGCGGTCGACCTCGCCATTCGGGCGAAGCCTTACGGCTCCCCGCAGGTGGCCGAGCCAGATGTCCCCGTTGCGGGCGCGGAGAACCGCGTTCCCTTTCAGGGAATCGGGGGCGTCGGAGAAGATCGGCAGCCGGCGCAGGCGAAAACCGTCGAATTGGAACGCGCCATTGTTGCCCGCGATCAGGACCCGCCCGCTGTCGGCGTCGGCGACGCCGGAGACCGAGCCGCCCGGCACCGGGATCGTGCTCCACACGCCGCCCTGCGCACGCGCCTGCCCGGCCGCCGCGAGCGCGACCAGCACGCCGAGGACGAGGGCAAAGCAGCGGGTGCGACGATGGAAGCCTGGGCGCATGACGGGTCCATCCGGTCGGAGTTGGGCGCAAGACGACGAGCCCGCGCAGGTGCGCGGCCCGATGCGGCTAACGCAAGAGTCGGGCCGGGTGAGCGGCCCGTTGGCGGGAGGCGGGATTATGCGGCAGAACCCGGGAATTGGGGAGCGGCGAGTGCGGGGACGCCGCGGAACTTCCGCGCTCGGGCGGCGCAAACTTCCCGGGTTCCTGGGGAGTTCCTCAATCGGGCCGCCGTTCCCGGGCGCACCCGGCTGCACGGCTTTGGCGAGCCCGGGCCTCCCGAAACCCGCGCCGTTCGCGGCCCCGGAGCGTTCGAACCCGCGCCGGCGGGGCGATACGAGCGTGCTGGCATGCGGCGTGCAATGACAGGAACTCGAACACCGCTCGCAGGCGCCGCACAGGGCAGGGCGGAACCGAATAGAAGGCGAAGCACAGTGAGGGGCTTGTGCGAGGCCGCGCGTAACACTGACGGGGGGAGCCTGAGGTGCGCGTGGCGGAACACGGCCCCTCCTGCTTTTCCTGCCTCAGCCTACCCCACGAACTTGTAGCCCACCTTGTGCACGGTGACGATGAACGGGCGGTCGAGCTCGCCGCCGGAAAGCTTGCCGCGGATGTTCGCGATGTGGGTGTCGACCGTACGCGTGGTCACGCCCGCCTCGACGTCCACACCCCAGATCTCCTCCAGCAGCTCGTCGCGCGAGATCGTCCGGCCGCGCCTCAGCGCGAGGTACTTGAGCAGCTCGAATTCCTTGAACGAGAGCGGGATCAGCCCGCCGTCCTTCTTGACCTCGCGATTGGTCAGGTCCACCACCACGTCGCCGAACGTGAGCGTGCCGGGCGTCTGGGTGCCGGACTCGTCGGCCTGCGGGGCGCGCTTGAGCAGCGCCCGCACGCGCGCGAGCAGCTCGACGACGCTGAACGGCTTGGTGACGTAGTCGTCGGCGCCGAGGTCGAAGCCCTTGACGATGTCCGCCTCGAAATTGCGTGCGGTCAGGATCAGCACGGGGGTGGCGGCGTTGCGCTCGCGAAATTCCTTGAGCACATCGAAGCCGGACTTCTCCGGCAGCATCAGGTCGAGCACGACCAGGTCGGGCTTGTCCTTGAGCGCCGCCTTGAGGCCGTCTTTTCCGTTCGCGGCCGTGATCACCTCGTAGCCCTCGAACTGGAAGTTGTGCTGCAGGCCTTCGAGCAGGCCCGGCTCGTCCTCGACGATCAGGATTCGCGCTGCCATCCGTTCTCCTCCTCGCGACCTTCTTGTTGGAGCGGCAGGACGAGGGTGAACGTGCTGCCCTCGCCCGGAACGCTCGTCAGTTCCACGTCGCCGCCGTGCGCGCGCGCGATGTGGCGGACCAGGGCAAGACCCAGGCCCGAACCCTTGACATTGTGCACCAGCCCCGTGTCCGCGCGGGTGAACTTCTCGAAAATGCGCTCGGAGTCCCGCGCGGCGACTCCGATGCCCTTGTCCGACACCGCCACCCGCACCCGCCCGTCGCCGTTGGACGACGCCCTGATCGCGATCTGCTTGGTGTCCCGCGAATACTTGATCGCGTTGTCGACCAGGTTGATCAAGCACTGCGTGATCGCCTGACCGTCGGCTTGGACGCGCGGCAAGTCGGCCGGGACGTCGACCTGGACCTCGAACGTGCCCTGCTTGAGCTGCGGCTCGAAGATCTCGACGGTGTCGCGCACGAGCCGGCCCACGTCCGTGGACGCGAAGAAGAACTCGCGCTTTCCCTCCTCGATCTTCGCGAAGTCGAGCACGTTGTTGATCATGTGCGTCAGCCGCCGGCATTCGCGCGAGATGGTCGCGAGGAAGCGCTTCGAGTCGTCCTCGTTGCGCACGCGCCCGAGCTCGAGCGTCTCGCTCGCCATGCGGATCATGGCGAGCGGCGTCTTGAGCTCGTGCGTCACGTTCGCGAGGAAGCCCGACTTGAGCTCGGCGACCTCGACCTCGCGCATGGCGAGGCGGAGCCCGAGCGAAAGCGCGGCCAGCGAGAGCGCGAGCAACACCACCACGAGCCCGTACTCGCCGGTGATGAAGCGCTGGATCGTGACGTAGGCGTTGGCCTTGCTCGGCGTCGCGACCACGCGCCAGCCGGGCAGCAGGCCGCCGATCTCGCGCACGACGCGCGTGCTCGAGCTGCCGACCTCGCGCGAGCGGAAAACCTCGACCCCCGCCGGGTCGTAGAGCAGGATCGCGAGGCTCTTGCTCATGACGTCACCGCGGAACACGCGGGAGTCGCGGTAGACCTCGCGCTCGACGATTTCGTGCAGGTGCTTGTGCTTGAGCCCCTCCGGATCGAAGCGCCAGCCCGCGACCGCGACCACGCGTCCCGGAAAGCCGATCACCGGAAACACGACGTACGCCGACGAGCCCGGGCTCACCGCATTGGGCGGCAGCACGACCATGGTGTCGCTCGAGCTCGCGATCAGGCGGCGCCAGAACCACGCGGGAAACTGCACGCGGTCGTCGAGGCCGGTGCGCCCCGCGCGCGCCACGGGCACGGAGACGATCGTCGAATCCGACGGACCGGGCACCTCGCGCTTGCGCTCGCGCGTGCCCAGCACCGCGCCCTCGGGCAGGAGCCCGAGCGCGCCGCCCGGGCCTTCCATCCCGCGGCCCCTGGGCGTGGCCGCTCCGCCCGGCGCGTCGAGCACATCCCACACCCCGGGCGCGTTCTCGATCATCACGCCCTCGAGGCGCGAGTGCACGGTCTCGACCGGCGTGAGGAACGGGTCCTTGAGCAGCGGATCGTCGGTTTGCAGGAGCGCGAGGAACTGCGGCGACGCGCCGCCCCACCCGGCGGCCTGCCGCGCGGTCGAGGCCGCGGCGTTCGCGCGGCGCTCGACCTCGCTCTGCAGCGCGTTGGAGACCAGCAGCGCGGCGTACTCGCCGTACTCGAGCGTGGTCTCCTTGAGGAAGCTCGCGATGTGGCTGGTCTGAAAGATTCCGAGCCCCGCGAGGAACAGGAGCGGGACGCCGACGCCAAGCACCGCCAGCGCGACCAGGCGGCGGCGCGTCGACGGCAGGGCGCGATTGAGGAGCGGGGTGAGACGGCGCTTGATCATGAGCCCGTGGAGGCTACCACCCGGCGGGCCCGGCGGCCACGGTCCGCAGGGCGGGGGCGGGAGAGGCGGATCAGGGTTCCGGCGTGACGACGCGGCGCTTGGGGGCCATGCGGTGGAGCTCGGACACGATCGAGAAGTCCTCGCTGGTGATCATCGCCACCACGCCCGTCGAGGTGCGATAGACCTGCCGGTCGGCGCGCATCAGCAGCGTGCGCGCGGCGCAACACGAAGCGCAGAGGTGGCCCTCGGCCTGGCCGGCGATGATCTTGTCCATGACGTCCCAGCGCTCGAGCGCCGCGTTCTGGACCTCGGGCACGCGGCGGCTCATCGGGGTGCTGTAGATGACCATGAGGCCATGGCCGATCGGGATGATCTCGGCGGCGCCACCGGCGGCGGTGACGCGCTCGAGGCAGGTGACGGAGGCATCACAGGAGACACAATCGTGGCTGACGCGCAGCGCGGCTTTCTTCTCGCACTCGGTGGGATTGCCCGCGTGCGCCCGCGGCGCCATGGCGCCGGCGAGCGTCACGCATGCGATCACCGCGATTCCGAGCCGCCACCTGCTGGGCATCGTGTTCGCCCTCCCGATCCTGGTGTCCTGCCGCGATGTCGTGAGCCACACGTGTGCGCCGGGGTCGCGCACACGCCCATGGCGCGCGTTCCCGTCCAACCGAATGATCGTCTCCCAAGCGCCTTTCCGTGTCACGCAGCGGTCATTCATTTGTAAGCGATTTGTCAACGGCGCCGCGGGCGTGGGCGCGCACGCGCCCAGTCCTCGAGCAGCAGCCACGCCGCGTAGTCGCCCTGGTCCTTGCCGAACCCCGCCCCTTCGCAATCCTCCGCGATCGCGCCCCGCTTGCGCCCGAGCGTCTTCGCCCGCTTCACGCACTCCTCGAGCTCGCCGAGTGCAGCGCGGCTGGAAGCCACGTCCCCGCGATGCCCGACCGGCCCGTGGCCCGGCACGACGCTCCACGTCGAACCGGCGGGGATCCAGGCGAGCAGCGAGTCCTGCGCCCCGAGCACGCCCTCGAGCGAGCCGTCGCCCATGAACTGGTCCGCCCACGGGGCGCTCCCCTTGGCGAACAGGTCGCCGACCGCCGCCACCTTGCGCTGCGGGAACAGCACGACACAGTCGCCCCCCGTGTGCGCGGCGCCGGCGATCTCGCGTAACTCGACCGTGGTCCCCGCGATGGCCAGCGTCCGGTGCCCGCGAAACCCACGGTCGGGCGGCACGAGCCCGGCCGGATCGTGGCGCACGTCCTCGAGCGCCTCGCGCCACCAGTCCGCGAAGAAATCGAGGAAGCCGCGCGCGCGCGCGTACTCCGGCATGTCCGGAAGTGTCGCCTCGTAGGCTTCGAGGCGCGCGATCTCCTTCGGAGCGCCGCGCTTGATGCGCGCGGCGCGCGTCCGCGCCAGTGCCCGCGTACGCGCGGTCGCGAGCACGGGGACGCCCATGCCGAGGTAGAGCGCGTTGCCGCCCGCGTGGTCGTCGTGGAAGTGGGTGTCGATCACGAGCCGGAACGGACGCTGGGCGATGCGCCGGATTTCCTCGCGAATCGCGGCGGCCTCGGCGCGCGTGCCGGTGTCGACCAGGATCCAGCCGCTGTCGGTCAGGCAGGCGACGACGTTCGCCGTGCCGGCCGAGAGCACGTACACCGAGTCGCCGAGGTCGGTCCGCTGCACGAATCTCGGCTGCGACCGCGCCGGTCCCCGCTCGAGGCGCACCGTTCCGCCGGTCGCCGGGATGGACGCCGGCGGCTCCTGCGCCCGGGCGCTCGAGGCCGCAGCGAGCGTGAGCAGGAGGACACCGATCGACCGAGCGCTCAAGCCGGCCCCCCGTGGCGGAGCTGGCGAAACGAGTAGAGCGCGAACGCGACGAGCACGACCCAGCCGAAGAGTGGGATCACAGCCGAGAGGATAAGGCACACCAGCAGTCCGACCCAAAACAGGTTCTGCGCCGCCGCCACCTCTGGAACGAGGCGAGCGCGAGGTTCCTGGCCGTGGCGATCAGCGACCGCCCCGCGAGCCTGAGCCGGGCCGCGTGGCGGAGCGCGGCCTCGCTCGAGCGCCCGCCCTGTGTCACAATTTCCCCCGATGCGTGCAGTCGTTCCCCCCTTCAACCCGGCCCCCGGCCGGGCGCGGGCGGCCGTCCTCGCGGTGGCGCTCGCCGGTTCTGCCGCCGTGATCCTGGTCGGCGGCTGCGGCCGGGCCATGCCCGGCGCGCGACGTCTTCGGCTGCGCTACGAAATCGTGGTCGCGCCGGACGCCGGACAGGGCGCGCGAGTCACCGTGTCCGAGGTGCGCGGCGCGCGCGGCCTGCGCGTGCTCCTGCCGCCGTCGGGCCCGCGCCGCCGTATCGAAGCGCTGGTGCACGCCGAGGGCGCGAACCAGCGCGCGCCCGACACGCTCACCTATCGCGCGATCGCGCCCGAGGCCCCGCATGGCGGAGTGGGCTTCGCGTGTTATCGCGGATTCGAGCTGCTCGCGCAACCCGCGGGCGTGGAGCTCTCGCCCGCCGACTCGATCACGCTCGACTTCCGGCTGGGCGAGGGCCAGGCCGTGGTCGCGCCGCTCGCGGCCCTCGCCGCCGACCCGGATGCGGCGCAGCGCGGGTCGATCACGATCGGCGGCGACGAGTTCCTGACCCTCCTCCAATCCTACGTCGCGGTGGGCGACTACGGCGTGCGTGTTCTGCCCGCGGTGCCGGGACAACTGCCGCCGATCGTGTGGGGCCGGCGGCGCATCGGCGGCGCGAGCGAGGGCGAGATGATCGACGTCGTCCAGCGCCTGCTCGCGGCGCACGTCGCGCGGTTCGGACCGGACCGGCCGGCGATCCCCTATTCGGTGGTGGTGGACTATCCCTACAGCGGGCACGGGTTCGCGGGCAACGCCACCGGGCGGTCGATCGACCTCCGGCTGTCCCGCGACGAGGGCATCGGCTCGAGCCCGGGGCTGCTGCGCCTGACCGCGCACGAACTCGCGCACTTCTGGCTCGGCGGCGCGTTCGCATTCCCGAGATCCGAGGACCATTGGTTCGTCGAGGGCGCCGCCGATTACTATGGCCTGGTCGCGCGCGTGCGCGCGGGTTACCTCGACCAGGCGCACGCCGGCGACGAGCTCGCGGAGCAGTGGGCGACGCTGACCGGCAATCGCTGGCTGCACGAGCCGATCGAGGACCTGGGGCGCGCCTACGCGGGCGACGTCGAGGCGTTCACCGCCTCGTACGCGCGCGGCGCGATCACGACCTGGGCGCTGGAGTGGCGCGCGCAGTTGTCCGACCGGCCCGCGCTCGAGGCGGTGCTGCGGGCGAGCGCGCGCGATCCCCGCCACGCCACCATGCGCGAACTCCTGATTGCGCACCTGCGCGGCCCGGGCTGGAAGCCGGGCGCGCTCGGCGCCGATGCGGGCGCCGACGCGGCCTCGCTCCTGAGCGACGCGCCGACGGAGACGTTCGTGCGCATCCTCCAGGAAGCGGGCCTCGCGCTGGGATCCCAGCCCACGCGCGAACTCACGTTTGGCCTCGAGCGTTTCGAGCCGGGCACGACGAAGCTGCTCGCGGTGCCCTCGGGCAGCCCCGCGCAGTCCGCGGGCGTGCGCGCCGGGGACCGCATCCGCGAGGTCGACGGCCTGCCGGTCGACGACACGGTGCAGTTGCAGGACGCGATGGAGCGCTCCTACGCGCGGCCGGCCTACAAGCTCGACGGAATGGAAGTGACCTACGAGCGCGCGGGCTCCGAGGACCGGGTGCGGCTGTTCGCGGCGCCGCAGGCGGTGCCGATCGTGCTCGATCACAGCGGCGGGCGGGCGGAGAAGGTGCTGCCCTAGCGGGATCGCGTCAGGGCGTGGCGGGCGGCGCGGGCTCGGGCCGCGCCTCGTAGCCGGCGTCCTCGATCGCGGCCACGAGCGTCTCGTTCGTCACCTCGGCGCTCGCGAGCCGGACCTCGGCGAGGTGCCGCCCGACATCGACGCGGCACGCGGTCACGCCGGACACCTTGCGCAACTCGGTCTCCACGCTCTTCGCGCAACCCGGGCAGGTCATGCCCTCGACGTCGAGGCGCACCACGCGGCTGCCATCGGCCGCGAGGCCGGGCGCGGCGACGGCGAACGCGGCCGCCTGGGCACGCGTTTCGGCGCGGCGGGAGGCCGCGGTGAAGACCACGAAGCCGGCGATCGAGAGTGCGCCAGCGCCCAGGAGGACGGCGGCGAAGCGCTGCGCGTTGCGATTCGAACGGGGTTCCATGCCGCCATGCTGCGCGGGCGCGCCAAGGCGCACAAGCGCGAAGTCATCCCCCCTGGGACTTCAGGCGCCTGTTTGCTCTGAATTTGCAGCCGGCGCCCACGCCCGTGTCCGCCATGCCGGTCCGCGAACACCATCGCTCATTTTTCCCTTCAACCTTGATTCGCGCGCCCCGGTCAATGCCCGGCGGCGCGCACCGCGCCCTTCCCGCTGTCGACCGCGGTCGCCGCCTTGCCCCTGATCGTATCCACGCCGGCGCCCATGGCGGAGGCGGAGCTGTCGATCGCCGCGGGCAACGGCTGCCCGGCGCTCTGGCGCTCGAAGTAGCTGTCAGGCGAGAGCTGGTTGAAGCGCAGGTCGGCGAGCTGCCAGGTGTGGAGCTCGCGGTCGAACGGCGACGACACCGTGCACACGCGCTTGGTCGGGATCTTGAGCCCCTCGACCGTCACGAAGTCGGAGAACTCGCAGGTGGTCTCGAACAGGGCCTGCACGCGGTTCGTGGTGGTGTAGGTCACCGTGCGCATCTCGTGAGTGATCGGATCCATGCGTACGATGAACCAGTCGTCGGGCCAGGTGTCGGCCTCCGGCGGATAGGTCACGAGGACCTCGTCGAACTCGAGCGACGTGTTCTGGTAGCGCCGGTGCGCGCGCCCGAGGTAGTGCGCGACCGCGCCCCCCTCCTTGAAGCGCCACGGCAGGCCGGCGAGGAAGCTGTGCCAGGGAACGACGTAGCTGGCGGTGCGTTCGTCTTTGGGATCGGGCGAGGGCTCGCCGCGCAGCAGCGCCCACGGCCCGGTCTTGCCGACGCCGTAGGTGAGCGTCCCGCGGTCGGTCACGATCGCGATGCGCCCGAGGTTCAAGTGCACGCGGAAGCTGTTCTGCCCCGCGGCGCGCTCGACCGGCCACGGGTTCAGGAGCTTGTCGAGCGGGCTCTGCCAGTCGTCGGTGCCGCGGAACGTCATCTCCACGACCTTGTTCCAGTTCTCCATGCCGCCATGGGCTGCCACCAGCGAATCGATCATGGCGGCGCCGCGCTCGCGCATGACGGCCCGGTCCTGGGGCTTCGTGGGCAGCGCCGGCCGGGCCGAGGAACAGCCAAAGGCCAGGGCGGCCACCGCGGCCAGAAGGACGAGGCGGGCGGCCCGTGGGCGCGCGCCGGAGAAAACAGGGAACGGGGTGGAGACCATCGGAACCTCCTGGACGGGACAGCGGCCTGGAACGAAGGCCGCCATCCTACCCGGCCCCCCGCCCCGACGCAAACCTGCTCGGTGCGTTTCGGCCGGGCTTGCATCATAATGGAGTCGTCCGGTCGGCCGTGGGCTGTCCGGGGATCGCCAAGCGCCAAAGGAAGGATCTCGTGCCCCTGGAACTGCTGTCCCGTACCGAAGCCAACCGCCTCGCCGAGGAACGCCGGCGCATGGTGGCCGAGCAGATCGTCTCGCGCGGCGTGAAGGACCCCCTGGTCCTCGCGGCGATGCGGTCGGTGCCGCGGCACGAATTCGTGCCCGATGACATGTTCGCGTCGGCGCACCGCGATGCCCCGCTGCCGATCGGCAGCGATCAGACGATTTCGCAACCTTACATCGTGGCGCTCATGACCGAGGCGATCCGCCTCGAAGGTGGCGAGCACGTGCTCGAGGTCGGTACCGGCTCGGGCTACCAGGCCGCCGTGCTCGCCGAGATCGCGGCGCATGTCGACACGGTCGAGATCCACGCCGACCTCGCGCGCGAAGCCGCGGAACGCCTGGCACGCCTCGGCTACACCGACGTGACGGTCCACCACGGCGACGGTTATGGCGGGCTGCCCGCGTCCGCGCCGTTCGACGCGATCGTGGTCGCGGCCGCGCCCGACCACGTGCCGCGTACGCTGCTCGACCAGCTCAAGGTCGGCGGCCGCCTCGTGCTGCCGGTCGGCCGGCGCTCGCAGATGCTGCAACTGTGGACGCGCACGGAGCGGGACTTCGAGGCGAAGGACCTGATCCCGGTGCAGTTCGTGCCCATGACAGGCGAGGCGCGCCGGGAACCCTCGCAGCAGACCTAACCGACCGACTCGAAATTTGCGAGCACCGGCGCGTGGTCCGAGGGCCGCTCGGCCCGGCGGGGCTCGACGTCGATGCTCGCGGCCTCGAGCCTGGCCGCGAGCGCGGGCGAGGCGAGGACGTGGTCGATGCGCAACCCGCGGCCGCGCGGGAACGCGTTCATGCGGTAATCCCACCAGCTATACGACCGCGGCGGCTGCTCGAAGCGGCGGAACGTGTCGACGAACCCGAGCCCGATCAGCCCGTGAAACGCGGCGCGCTCCGGGTCGCTGAACAGCACCTGCCCCTCCCACTCCGCCGGGTCGTGCACGTCCTCGTCCGCCGGAGCGATGTTGAAGTCGCCGAGCACCACAAGCTCCGGGTGGCGCTTCAACTCTTCCGCCAGCCACGCATGGAGCGCGCCCAGCCACTCGAGCTTGTACTTGTACTTGTCGCTCCCCACCGCTTGCCCGTTCGGCACGTAGAGATCGATCACGCGCACCCCGCCGACCGTCGCCGCGAGCACGCGCTTCTGTTCGTCGGCGTACCCGGGGAGCCCGGGGACCGGGTCCGAGATCGGCGAGCGCGCGAGGATCGCGACGCCGTTGTAGGTCTTCTGCCCCGAGACCACCGCCGTGTAGCCGGCCGCTTCGAGGTCGGCGGCGGGAAACTTCACGTCCTCGCACTTGATCTCCTGGAGGGCGATCACGTGGGGACGATGGCGTGCCAACCACGCGAGCAAATGCGGCAGGCGCACCTTGAGCGAGTTGACGTTCCAGCTCGCGATCGTCCAGGCCATGGCTAGAGCTTGATCCCGAACAGGGCCCGCAGGACATCCTGCTTGGCGGTCGAGTTCTTGAACGTCTTCCCGAGGCCCTTCTCGTAGCTGACGTCGATCGTGAGCACCGTGAGGTCGAGCCCCGCCCCGGCTTCGAGGCCGAGGTGCGTGCTCTCGTAGTCGTCCTTCGTGATCCCGAGGTCGTTGGCCTTGACCGAGGAGATGATCGTGAGCGCGGGCCCGCCGAAGACGCGCAGCCCGACCGAACCGGGGCTCGCGGCGTTCGTGGAGAGATTGAACCCCACCTTGAGCGGCACGTAGACCGAGTTCACGCCCACGACGTCCTTGACCGTGGTCGCGGTCAGAGCGTCGCGCCTGGTGATCCGCAGCGAGGTGCGCTGGACGTACGCGCCGGGCGACAGGTAGACGCTGCCGCCGAAACGCAGGTTGCCGCCGAACGCGTAACCGACGCGCGCCTGGTCGGTGATGTCCGCGGGGTCCGACGTGAGGTGGGTGGCGGTGACGCCCGCCTGCGGATTGAGGACGAGGCCCTTGGCCGATGAAGCGCCGGTAACCATGGCCAGACCGAGGGACGCGAAGCCGAGGGTGCGAAGCGCGCGCTGCATGGGGCCTCCTGGGAATGACGGGTGGATCCTTCCAAGGCTTCGACCATGGCTCGGCCGACGGCCTGCCGTCAACCCCTGCGCGGCCTTGGGCGGCGCGGCGGCGGCGCGGCGAATCCGCGCTCGAACGTCATGATCGAGCGGCCCACCTGGCGACCGACATAGCAGTGCAGCCCGAGGTGCGTGAGCCCGGCGGCGTGCAGGAGGCGCGTGTACGTACCCGCCTTCCGCGGCTCGAAGCTCTCGGTGTCGCCTTCGGTGTCGTCCTCGCGCGTGAAGAACTCGAGGAACGCGACGCCACCGCCCACCCAGCGAGCGATCGCACGCAGGCCGCGCACGAGGTCGGGAGTCGGGACGTAGTGGAGGACATCCGAGCACACGATCAAGTCGTAGGGCGGGCGGGCGTCGAGTTGCTTGAGCGCGGCCGACACGGCCCTGGTGCCGAGGTCGCCCACGCCCGCGAGCGCGATGTCGCGCCGCTTGCCGTAGCGCGCGACGGCGTACGGGCTCGGATCGAGTCCGGCGTAGCGCGCGCGGGGCCGCAGGCGCCTGAGGATCGCGCGCCACGGCGCCTCGCCGCAACCGACGTCGAGCACGCTCCTGACCTCGCGCTCGAGCACGTACTCGGCCGCGGCGACCGCGAGCCGAACCCGGCGCTCGAGGTGCGAGCCCAGGATCACGGCCTGCGCCGGGTCTCGGTACCAGCGGTCGAAGTAGCCCTTGTCGTATTGCTTGATCGCCGAAGCGGGCGCGGGTCGCCGGGCCATGCGCGCTCAGCCCGGGGTGGCGGCGCTCTTGAGCCGCGCGGCGTACTTCTGGCGCAGCTTCGTCACCTTGGGGGTGATCGTGGCCTGGCAATAGGGCTGGTTCGAGTTCGCGCGGTAGTAGCCCTGGTGCTCGAGGTCGGCCGGGTAGAACGCGTCGAAGGCCGTGACCTCGGTCACGATCCTCGAGCCGAACACGCCGTCCTCCGTGAACCGGGCGATGACCTCGCGCGCGGCGCGCTCCTGCTCGGGCGAGTGGAAGAATATCGCCGAGCGGTATTGCGTGCCCACGTCCGCGCCCTGGCGATCGAGCGTCGTCGGGTCGTGGAACGCGAAGAAGAAGCTCAGCAATTCGCGGAACGGAATCACCGCGGGATCGAACGTGACCTGCACGACCTCGGCGTGGCCGGTCGTGCCGTCGCACACCTCGCGGTACGAGGGGTTCTTGACCTGGCCGCCGCTGAAACCCGAGACCACGCTCTCGACGCCCTGCAGTTGTTCGTAGATCGCCTCCAGGCACCAGTAGCAGCCGCCTGCGAGCGTTGCGACCTCGGTGCTCAACGCGCCTCCGCGCCGGCCTCGAGCGCCTGCTTGAGCGCCTCGGGCACCGGGCGGTGGACCAGCGCCGGGTGCACGTGCTCGTCCACCAGGGCGCGCGTGCCGCGCATGCCGAGCTTCTCGAACAGGAAGTGGAACTTCTCCTCGAGCGCGTTCGCGAAGGCGTGCTTCCGGTCGTCGGCCAGCTCGAACAACTCCTTCTTGAACGGTCCGTAGGCCTTCTTGCGCGTCTTGTAGTGGAACTGCTCGTCGGTCATGCCGGCCTGCTTCTCATCGGCGCAGTTGGTATCGAGCCAGCGATACATCGCGGCCTTGAGCTCGTCCGGCAGGAACCCATCGTCGTAGAGCATGTTCTGGAAGCCGGTCGCGAGGTGGATCTCCGCGCACTCCGCGGCCGGGAACCGGTCGAACAGGTCGTCCGGCAGCGTGGATGCGCCGTGCTGAACCGCGCCCGCGAGGCCGTACTTCGCGCGCGCGACCTCCCCGATCGCCTGGAGCACGCCGAAGTCGAGCGTCACCTCGGCGACCGATCCGTCGGCCGTCGGCGTGCCGCCGTGCGAGGTGCCGGTCTGGACCGAGGCCTTCGACATCGGCAGCAGGTCCGGGCCGTACTGCGCGAGCTCGCGCAGGTAGCCGTCCATGTAGGCCTCGAACTCCTCGACCGTCGAATTCTTGAAGCCCACCTCGCCGATCTCGCCGCCGACCGAGATCGTGATCCCGCGCGGCTCGAGCTCGCGAATCAGGGCGGTGAGTTCCGCGCCCCGCAGGTAGTTGTGATGCTGCTGCTCGTCGAGCGTCGGCGGCGTGAGGTCGACCAGCGTCGAGGCGTCGATGTCGATGTTGTAATAGCCGGCCGCGACCGACTCCTTGGTCAGCGCGCGCACGCCTTCGGTCTCCTGGGCGGGATCGGCGGCGTAGCTCTTCGCGTTGAACTGGTAGTGGTCGCCCTGGATGAACACCGGGCCGTGGTAGCCCTCGCGAATCGCCGCGGCGAGGATGTTCGCGACGTACTCGGCCGGGCGCTGGAAGGTATAGCCGAGTTCGCTCCTGGCGAGCTCGAACAGCATCGCCCCGCAATCGAGCCGGCGAGCCGCGCGGAACATCGCGCGCGCGGTCTCGTAGGTCAGGCCGCGAATGTTGACCGCCGGCACCGTGAAGCCCGAGACCCTGCCCTTGCCGCGCGCGACGTACAGGCCCTGGATCGACGCCGAGTGGACGCCCAGCGCGTGCCCCGCCTCCCAGATCAGCCAGCGCGCCGCCTCGCGCGTTGCCTCGTCCTCGGAGAAGATCGCCGTCTTGACCAGGCGCTCGACGTGTTCGGCGCGAAACGCCGCCGCGTCGGTGACGGTCAGCGTGGCATCGGGGTGCAGGCGGATCGAGCCATGAAGGCCCTCGGCGAGCGAACGCAGGTCGTGGAACGCGGTCATCGGACTTCCTCGGGAATTTCGCGGATAGAGGTTGGGTTGCAGGACATGGTCAAATTAGCACAGGGTTCGGGCTTCAATCCTCGGGTTCGTCGGCGCGCGGGCGCCACGGCACGTCCGGCACCCGCGCGGCATGATTGGCCCAGCGCGCGAGCACGAACAGCAGGTCCGACAGCCGGTTGACGAAGCGCGGCAGCGCCGGGCCGAGGTCCTCGATCCGGGCGAGCGCGACCAGCGCCCGCTCGCCCCGGCGCACGACCGTGCGCGCATGGTGGAGATGGGCCGCGGTCGGCACGCCGCCCGGCAGGATGAAATTCGTCAGCGGCGCGAGCCCGGCCTCGAAGCGGTCGATCAGCTTCTCGAGCAGGGCGACGTGGGATTCGTCGATGCGGGTCAGGTAGGTCGGGTCGGGGCGCTCGCTGCGCGGGGTGGCGAGATCGGCCCCCAGGTCGAACAGGCGGGCCTGGAGGTCCAGCAGGACCCGGGCCAGCTCCTCGGGGGCGCCCGCGGCCAGGGCCACGCCAAGTACCGTGTTCGCCTCGTCGATCGTGCCGTAGACCTCGACTCGCAGCGCGTCCTTCGGGACCCGTTGGTTGCCGAACAGCCCCGTCGTCCCGTCGTCCCCGGTCTTGGTGTAGATCTTCATGGCCGCACTATAGCCGATCGCGGCCCGGGCGCCCCCCGCCGGCGGCCCCCCGGACCGCCCCGGGGCCGCAAAACCGGGGTCCGGCCCCGCCAGAATGGGGTGGCGGAAAAGCTCCGGGCGGGAGTAGGATTCCCGCCTGACATTGTGTTGTTCGATCCTTCGGCCCCCGACCCCAGACTCCTTCCTGGCTCTCCCATTCGGGTCGGTGTCCCCGGTTTTCGTTGCTCCCCCGCGTCCGGCGCGTACGCGCCCTGCGAGGATGGGTCATGTCGTTCATCCCCCGCTCCACCGCCCTGTGGTCTGTGCTTGCCCTGACGCTCGCTTTCGCGCCCGACGCGACCGCCGGTCTCGGGGTTGGCACCCCGTCCCCCATCGACCCGGTCAGGATTCCCGCCGTACGGAACCAGGACCAGGTCGCCGCCTCCGACAACGGAACGGTCTCGCTCTTCGTCTGGCGCGATACGCGCCGCGGCGACGAAGACCTCGTGGCCGCCCGCGTGCGCCACGACGGCACCGTGCTCGACCCGAACGGCATCGACCTCGCCTCCGGCCCCGGCAGCCAGGCGGAGCCCGCGGTGGCGTGGGACGGCACTCAGTGGCTGGTGGTGTGGACCGATGCGCTCGGCATTGATTCCCAGGTCCGCGCCATGCGGGTCTCGAGCGCGGGCGCGCTGCTCGACCCGGCGCCGATCGACCTCTCGAGCGTGGGCGCCGTCGCGACCCACCCGGCGGTGGCATGGAACGGGGCGCTCCACATCGTGGTCTGGTCCGAGCTCACGTCCGGGCCGACCGTGCGCCGCGTCATGGGCGCGACGCTCGACAATTCCGGCAACGTGCGCGCGAGCGTGGCCGCGGTCTCGGGCGGCACGACCGACGACCAGCCCGCGGTCGCCGCGCTGGGCGCGAACGCGCTCGTGGTCTTCCGCACCTCGCGCAGCGGCAACGAGGACATCGACGGCGTGCGCGTCACGGCCGCGCTGCCCTCGGGCGTGATCACGCGGCTCGACGCCGCGGACTTCGCGCTGGTCTCGAACACCTCCCCGCAATCGGACCCGGCGGTCGCCGCCTCGGGCGCGGCATGGCTCGCGGCGTGGCAGGACGACCGCAACCTCAACACGACCGGCGCCGACATCTACGGCACGCGCGTCAACGCCGCGGGCACGGCGCAGGACCCGGCCGGCATCGTGGTCACGAACGTCGCCGGCGACGATCGCCGGCCGGCGCTGAGGCACGACGGAGCGCGCTGGCTCGCGACCTGGACCGGCGCGGCCGGACAGTTCGCGCGCGCGATCGCGAACAACGGCAATCCGTCGGGCAGCGCGGTGCCGGTCGAGGCGGGCCCCGGCCTGACGGGCGACGGCGCCTTCGGCGGCGGGGCTTCGAATCCGATCGTGGCCTGGTCCGGCGCCGGCGCGGGCGGTGAATCCGACCTGTTCGGCCGCCGCGTGGGCGCGGCGCTCGCGCTCGACCCCCGCGTCGTGATCGCGACCCAGACCCCGAACCAGACCGAGCCCGCGCTCGCGTTCGGCGCGAACCACTGGCTCGCGGCGTGGGTCGACGACCGTTTCGGATCGGGTGAGCGGCAGGTCCGCATCGGCCTCACCGACAGCGCGCGCTTCGAGACCCCGAACCCGGCGACGGTCGCGTTCGCCGTCCCGCGCGCCGGCCTCGACCAGGGGCACCCGGCCGCGGTCTACGACGGCACGAACTTCAACCTGTTCTGGCAGGAATCGCGCGGCGGCCGCCTGACGGTGCAGGGCGCGCGCTTCACGGCAGGCGGCGCGTTGATCGACACCTTCACCGTCTCCGCGGGCGCGTGGAACCAGTACGAGCCGACCGCGTGCACGTTCGACAGCGGCCTCGTGGTCGTCGCCTGGACCGACACGCGAGGAGGCGCGGCCGAGCGTGACCTGTGGGCCTCGACCTATCGCTCTGGCGCGGTCGTCACCTCCGCCAGCGTGGTGGCGAACGAGGTCGGGATTCGCGAGGAGCATCCGTCGATCGCCGCCCGCCAGCAATTCGGCGCCCTGATCGCGTACGAGCGCTCGGCGCCGGCGACGACGGATCGCGCCATCCACACGGCGACCATCCGTCCCAGCCTCCTGTTCCCGTACACGCAACCGGTGGCCAGCGGCGCCGGTAAGACGTATGCGCACCCCCAGGCCACGAGCAATGGCGAAGATGTCCTCGTTTCCTACCAGGCGATCGTCTTCAGCGACGGCCCGGCGCTGCACGTGCCGCTCGCCCGGCGCTACGACGGCGACAATGGCGGCTTCTTCTTCGAGAACGCGATGGGCCCGGGCAGCTACACGCCGGCGAACCCGGTGGTCGCCTCCGCCGGATACGACTTCGTCGGCATCTGGAGCACGTTGCTCGGCGGCGGCCCCGATTTGAACATTCGCGCGCTCGACCCGAACGGCACGCCGCTCGGAACCGGGCCGATTCGCCTGCAGAACGACCCGATCGTCGACACGCCGGGCGCGGGCGCGCAGGGCCGGGGCGACCGCGTCGGTTTCGGCTTCCTGCGCTCGCTCGCGGACACGACGTGGAGCGGACTGCAACTGTTCGCCGGCGATGCGCGCGACACGCTGCGCGGCGCGATCCTCATCAACGAATTCCTCGCGCACCCGCCGCAGGGCGTGAAGGAGTTCTACGAGGTGTTCAACGTGAGCGGCCGCAGCTTCCTGCTCAACGGCTGGACGCTGCGCGTCAACGGCGTCCCGAACGTGATCGCCGATTGCTTCTTCAACAATTTCGCCAGGACGGGACACGGCCCCCTGGGCACGCTCGGCGCGGGCGGGCCGGATCACGGACTCGGCACGCCGTGCAGTTTCCTCGACAACCAGCAATTTTTCACGGACACGACGCTCACGACGTTCAACGAGGACCCGAATGAGGGTCACCTGCCGGACCGCGGCGCGGTGCTCGAGCTGTTCAGCCCCGGCGGCGCGCTGGTCGACCGCGTCGGCTACGGCTACAAGGGTGGCGCTCCCGTGAGCGGCGCGATCCCGAACGCGATCGCCCCGGCCGCGCTCACCCCGCCCGGCGAGTCCGCGGCGCGCGTCGACGATCCTACGACCGCGGCGCTCGGCGACTCGACGCCGATTTCGACCGCGCGCCTCCCGAACGGCGTGGACACCGGGAGCCCTCCGATCGACTTCAACCTGACCCCGACGCCCACGCCGAACCTCGCGAACACGGGGACGTCGGCGGCCCTCGGCACGAAGCTGTTCGTCACGCGCTCGTACTGGAACCCATCCAGCGGCGAGGAGGCGGTCGAGCTCTACAACCCGTCGACCACCCAGACGTTCGATTTCAGTGGCTGGTACCTGTCGAACAACGTCAGCACCGAGAAGATCGGCGTGAACACCAACGCGTTCAGCTCGCTCAAGCCGCAGGAGAAACGCATCCTCCGCCGCGGGGAACTCGGCTCCTTCACGTTCAACATGGACGAGTTGTCGGTGCTCTACCTGATGGACGTCGACTTCACGCGCTATGAGCAGCTCGGCTGGTCGCGTCCCGACCAGATCGCGCCGGACATGTGCGCGACGCGGGCCCCGGACACCGGCGGATTCCATGACGGGTTCGACTGGTTCAGCTGCGGCGGCCAGGACAACGTCTCCGCGGGCGAGTTGCGCTACACGACCTGCGGCATCTCGGCGCCGGTGACCGACGTCGCGCCCGCGCCGTCGCGACTCGCATTCGCGGGCGCATGGCCGAACCCGGCACACGCCGGCCGCTCGGCCGTGCTCGTGTTCTCGCTGCCGGGAGCGGCGGGCGATGCGCCGGTGCGCGCTCGGCTGGCGCTCTACGACGTGGCGGGGCGCCGGGTCGCGATGCTGGTCGACGAGGCGCTCGCCCCCGGCGAGCACCGCGTGCCGCTGCTCAGGGCCGACGGCGCGAGCCGGGTGCTGCGCGCCGGCACCTACTATGCGGACCTGCAGGTCGGCGGCGAGCGCATCCGCCGCACGATCGTCTTCCTCGACTAGCGTCTACTCCACGCGCGTCGTGTCGCGCACGTCCGACGGGGTTCCCGGCGGGTCGACCGACACGACGTGGAAGTGGAGGTAGCGCACGAACTGCTCGTCCGGCCCGTTCGTGATCACCTTGTACTTCCGCATGCCCTGCGCCCGCGCCACCTGCGCAATGACCGCGAACGCATCCACCAGGTACGGCTCGTCCCCTTTTGACAGCGCGCCCACGTCGCGAATGTCGCGGCGCGGGACGACCACGAAGTGCTCCCGGCTCTTCCACGGGATCGGGTACTTCATCGCGATCGTCTTGTCGGTCACCAGCATCACGCCGGGCACGAGTTGCGGCGCGTGCTGTACCCCCACCGATCCGAGGATCCCGAGCAACTCCGCGGACGAGAAGTCGAGCCCCCCGTCGTGCAGCGACAGGAACGTGCGGGGCTGCACGTCGCGGAACAACCACCACCCGAGGGCGATGCCGAAGCCGAAGGCCACGGTCCAACCGATCCAGGTGCTGCGGGCAGGCATGCGCATTCCTCCTGAGGGCCGGACCCGATCATACGAAAACCCCGGAGAGCTTGCGCTCCCCGGGGCTCCGTGGGACTTCCGAAACGGCGTGGACTAGAAGTCCTCGCCGCCGTAACCGCCGCCGCCACCCGCAGGCGCGGCCGCCTTGCGCTTCTCCGGGATCTCGGTGATCAGCGCCTCGGTCGTGAGCAGCAGGCCCGCGACCGACGCCGCGTTCTGCAGCGCCGAGCGGCTCACCTTGGTCGGATCGATGATGCCGGCTTCGAACATGTCCACGTACTCTTCCGTGTCCGCGTTGAAACCGACCGTCTTCTTCTCCTTCTTCACGTGCTCGACGACGACCGAACCTTCGAGGCCGGCGTTGTTCACGATCTGGCGGAGCGGCCCCTCGATCGCGCGGCGCACGATGTGGACGCCGATCTGCTCGTCACCCGTGAGCTCGATCCCGAGCTTGTCCAGCGCCG
>JBKJJJ010000078.1:0-12662 GCA_046598045.1 Candidatus Eiseniibacteriota bacterium | reverse complement strand
GACGTAAGTCCCTAAAGGCTCCTCGGAGATTACGAGGTCGATAGGCCGGAGGTGTAAGGCGAGCGATCGCTTCAGCCGACCGGTACTAATCAGCCGTGAGGCTTAATCGGAACCCCCTTCGGAGCTTGCTGCGTAACCCGTCCCGTTCTCACCTTTCGATTGTCGATGTATGGCGCTGATGGGTCCAAGTCCAGTCCCACTGGGTTCACGGATTCGCACCTGAACCTGGTTCTTGGGTCCTAGTCCCTCAGCGCAGCTATTTCCGGTGGCGATGGCGGAGGGGTCACACCTCTTCCCATTCCGAACAGAGAAGTTAAGCCCTCCAGCGCCGATGGTACTGCAGCCGAAACGCTGTGGGAGAGTAGGACGCCGCCGGATTCTTTCGAACGGGGATCGATCTCACGATCGGTCCCCGTTTCGCTTTTTTTTGCAGCCCTGCCACATCCGGTGTGCCGCGCGATCCGTACCCATGGGGACGGACTTTCGGGGTTCGTCCTTCCAGGATGTCCGCGTCATCTTCGATTCCCATGGAGGCATACCCATGTCACTGGCGCACTCGCTGCCCCGCGCGGCTCTTGCCGTGTTCGCGTTCTCTCTCCTCTCCGCGGCCTCGGCGCAGGCGTCCGAAGAGCTGTGGCTCCTGACCAACTCGAACAACCTGCTCAACTTCTCGAGCGCGTCGCCCGCGGCGTTCTCGTCGCGTCCCATCACGGGGCTCGCGCCGGGAGAGGTCGCGCTCGGCATCGACTTCCGCCCGGCGCCCCCGGCCGGCCGCCTGTACCTGCTCGGCAGCACCGGACGGTTCTACCGCATCGACAATCCGACCACGGGCGCGGCGGTCGCGGTCGGCGCGCCGTTCGCCCCGGCGCTGTCGGGCGTCGAGTTCGGCTTCGACTTCAACCCGACCGTCGATCGCATGCGGGTCGTCAGCGACGCCGATCAGAACCTGCGCGGCAACCCGGACACGGGCGCGATTGCGGCCGTCGACTCGGCGCTCTATTACGTGGGCGGGGACGTGAACTTCGGCAGGAACCCGAACGTCACCGGAGCGGCGTACACGAACAACTTCGCCGGCGCGTTGACGACCACGCTCTACGACATCGATTCGCAGAACGATGTGCTCGCGATCCAGGCGCCGCCGAATGTCGGGCGGCTGACCACGGTTGGCTCGCTCGGATTCGATGCGTCGGACGACAACGGATTCGACATCTCGGGGACCACGGGCATCGCCTACGCAGTCTTTGCGTGGGGGCCAACGAATGCCGCGCTCTACACCGTGAACCTGTCGAGCGGCACGGCGACCCTGGTGGGCCCGATCGGCTGCAACGAGCGTGCGCGCGGAATGTCCGTCGGGCGGGAGTTGCCGACGGCCTCGAGCAGTGCGACCTGGGGCCGGATCAAGGGGCAGTACCGCTAGGCGATTCACGGATCCGAAGCAACGCGGGCGCGCCCGGGGGTCAACCCCGGGCGCGCTTCACGTTTTCGATCCGCTGCGTGTGCGCCGGCTGGAGCGCAGGCGAGGCGAGCACGCGGGCGAGCAGCTCGCCGGACGCATCCGGGTGATAGAGCGCCGCGATCAGCTCGGAGAACAAGACCGCCCCGGGGATGCGGTGCAGCAACGTCATGGAATCCCCGGGCGCGACCACGCCCTCCTCGAGCACGGCAAGGTAGGCGCCGAGGCGGCCGCTCTCGAGGAACGGAGCGACGATCGCTTTATCCCCCGTCCTCATGCCGAGCTTGAAGCACGGCACGCGCGGAGAGCTGACCTGCACGCGCGCCGCGCCGAGCACGAACACGTCGCCGACGTGGATCGTGGACTCGATCAGTCCCTCGGTCGTGAGGTTCTCGCCGAATTGCCCGTAGGGCAGAGGCCCGCCCCCGAGCCGGGGCTCCCAGTGCGCGTAGTGCTCGTGCGGATAGAGGTAGGCGGCGCGCGTCGGTCCGCCGTGAACGCGGCGATCGGCCTGGCCATCGCCGACGAAGCCGAGGCGCGTCAGCCGCACGGGCTCATCGACCGGGTCCTTGAAGATCGCAGTCCGCACCGTCTCCCCGTCGTAGTCGACGGTCCGGGGCTGTCCGATGTTGATGGCGAGCACGCGCGCTTCGAGGGTCATGGTCCCGTAGGATGCCGCGATTGCGCGCGCGATGCACGCCGAAGTTGCGCCGGGACGGGGCTGGCCCTAGCCTCCCCCCATGCGACCCACCCGGTTGGCTCCCGTACTGTCCCTGCTCCTGTTCGTCTCCCCGGTCGGCGCCGAACCGCGCGTGATCGGCCGCACTGAGTCGAATGTCCGCGTCCTGCGCGGCGGCGCCACCGCGCCGGACTCGCTGGGATTCCCGCCGACCGAGCTCGTGCTCCCCACAATGCCCGAGGCGACGGCGCGTCCGAGCCGGGGCGGCGGGAGCGACGCGGTCCTCACCGGGCCGGCCCCGCGGCGCACCGCGCCCGAGGCGCTCGCGCTGGCGCGCAGCATGGTGACCGCGTTCGGAGGCAAGGCGGCGCTCACGGCGTGGATCGAACGCGGCGAACGGCGCGGGAAGCAGACGGTCCACACCCCGGCGCAGGTGGAGGCCACGTTCGTCGAGCGCCGGGCCGAGGGCAGGGTGCGCATCGACCTCGAGACCTCGGGGCTGTCCATGTCCGTGGCCGACACCCCCGCGGGCGGATGGCAGCGCTTCCTGGGATTGGTCTCGGACCTGCCGGATGCGCAGAAGGAGGAGCTGGCGCGTGCCCGGGCGCACGACGAAGGGCTGCTCCTCCTCGCCGCGGCCGGCGAGGCGCCCGCGGCGATCGTGCGCGACGGCGGGCGCGATGCGCTCGCGATCTGGGGGCCGAGCGGGAGCGCGACGCTGTTCGTTCCCGGCGACGGGGTCCCGCTGGCGGAACTGCGCTTCACCGATCGGGCGGCCATGCACCCCGGGGAGGCGACCCAGCGGCTCGAGTTCTCGGACTGGCGCAGCGTGCCGCCGAACGCGCGGGTGCCGTTCGCCGCGAGGCACTCCATCGAGGGCGAGTTGGTCGAGGAGAACGCGCTCACGGCCGTCGACCTGACGGCGACGTATGACGACTCGGTGTTCGCGCGTCCGGGTGCGAGCGAGCGCACGATCGGGCCGTCGGCGCGCGCGATCCTGCCGCTGACCCGCGTCGGCGAGCACCACTTCGCGCAGGTGTCGATCAACGGCGGGCCGCCGCGAACCTTCCTGATCGACACCGGCGCTGGGCTGACCGCGATCTCCCGCGAGCTCGCGGACACGCTCGGCCTCGCGCTGGGGGACCCGATCGGAATCGTCGGCCTGGGCGGCGGTGTCGAGGCGCGCTCCGCGACGCTCGCGCAGGTCGGCTTCGGCAGCCTCGTGCGCAAGGA
Source organism: Candidatus Eiseniibacteriota bacterium (assembly GCA_046598045.1). Taxonomy (GTDB): domain Bacteria; phylum Eisenbacteria; class RBG-16-71-46; order RBG-16-71-46; family DASYSL01; genus JANPEF01. The sequence goes on along the minus strand of JBKJJJ010000078.1, from coordinate 9,297 downwards.
CGTCTCCTGCCTGGTGCTCGACTTCGAGGAGATGCGCCGCAACATGGGGCTCGCGGTCGAAGGGATCCTCGGGTTCTCGGCGCTCAACCGCTACGCGGTGACGTTCGACTTCGCCGCCGGGACCCTCGAGGTGGCGCAGAACGCGGCGGCGCGCAAGCCGGGCCCGGGCGGCACGCGGGTGCCGATGCAGATGCTCGGCGGCCAGGCGCTGGTCGACGGGGCGGTCGACGGCGGCGTGAAGAGCTCGTTCATCCTCGACACCGGGTCATGGATCACGTTCGTGCCGCGCAGCGTGGGCAAGGCCCTGCGCACGATCCGGCGCGTGCCCGGCATTCCGTTCGTCGGGGCGGACGGCCGCGTGCTCGAGGCCGAGGCCGTGCGCGCGCGCGGCCTCACCATCGGCGCCGCGCGCGTCGACCGGCCGGTCCTCCTGTTCGCCACCTCGGGAGGCGCGAGCGACCCGGTCGGGCTCACGCTCGCGAGCGGGGACCGCGGCGTGCTGGGCGCGAACGTGCTCCGGCGCTTTCGCGTCACGCTCGACTACCCGCGCGGGGAACTCGTGCTCGACCCGGCGCCGGCCGGCGCGCGCGGGGTCGAGGAGGGGCTCGTGAGCTTCGGCCTGGTTGGACCGGGAATCGTGGTCGCGGCGGACGCGAAGGGCATCGTGGTCAAGAGCGTCGTGCCCGAGAGCCCGGCCGAGCGCGCCGGTATCCGGGTGGGCGAGCGCCTGCTGTCCGTGGACGACCGCCCGGTCGACGCGCTCAACCCGGGCTCGGCGCAGGCGATGTTGTCGGGACCGGCGGGAACCGATGTCAACGTCCGGCTTCGCACCGCAGGCGGCGCCGAGCGCAGGCTGCGTCTCGCGCGCGCCCCGCTCCTCTAGAATCTAGAAGACCACCAGCTTGGCGCGCGCCCGCGCGCTGCCTGCGGTCAACGCGAGCGCGTAGACGCCGGGGGCGAGCCGGACGCCGTTGGCGTCCCGGCCGTCGAACGCGAGACGCGCCGGGCCGGGCGTGTGCGCGCCGTCGAGCAGCGTGCGCACGCGCCGACCCGTCACCGAGTAGAGCGCGAGCGTGACCCGCGCCTGGGCCGCGCCTGCGCCGGGCACGGTGAACGCGATCGTCGTCCCCTGGTCCGCGACCGGGTTCGGCGTGGCGCCGGCGAGCGCGAGCGCGTAGACGGCGCCGGACGCGGGCGCGGGCTGGACGTCGACCGCCGAGGCCTCGTCGACAAGGTAGGAGCCGCTGGCGAGGCCGACCAGCGTCGATCGCCGCCCCGACGGCCAATCCACCACGAGCGTGTCGGCAAACGTCGCCGGTCCGAGGCCGATCTCGACCGGGATGCTGTTCTGCGACCCGAAGCCGGATCCGCCCGAGACCACGCGATACTGCACCCTGGCGTTCGCCACCGCGCGCACGGTGGCGCCGAAGCCGTCCCGGTTCGAGACCCGCCCGAGCAGTGCGATCGAGAGCGCGTGATGATTCCCGGTGTCGTTTCGAAGGAGCTGGTTCGGCACGTTGTTCGCGCACGCCAGGTAGAGGTCGAGGTCGAGATCCCCGTCGAAGTCGGCCCACGCCGCCGCGCGCGTGGGCAGGGCGGAAGCGAGGCCGGGCGCGGCGGCGAAGCGGCCGCCCACCGACTCGTAGAGCTGGTTCGTGCCCGCGAGGCCGGACTGGCTCAGGTTGCCGACGAACAGGTCGAGGTCCTGGTCGTTGTCGTAGTCCCCCCACGCCGCGCACAGCGAGACCAGGTCGAGCCGCGCGCCCCGCGCGAGCGCCTCGTCGACGAAGGTGCCGTTGCCCTGGTTCCGGTAGAGGAAGTTCGGTCCGCCCGCATCGGCGACATAGAGATCCATCCAGCCGTCGCCGTCGACGTCGCCCCAGTCGCAGGCGTTCGCCGCGATCCCGGCCGGCACGCCGGCGAACGCGGTCACGTTGTCGAACCCGTACGTCCCGGTCTCGCGCAGGTGGTTCTTGAACAGCCGGCTCGGGGCCCCGTGGACCACCACGTAGAGGTCGTCGTCGCCGTCGTGGTCGTAATCACACCACGCTGCGGACCACGCCGCGCCGAGGCCCAGGAGCCCGGCGGCCGCGGTCACGTCCTGGAATGTGCCGTTCCCGAGGTTCCGAAAGAGCACGGATCCGCCGGCGGCATCGCACACGAACAGGTCGGCCCAGCCGTCGCGGTCGGCGTCGCCCCAGGCGGGGGAGCGGCCCTCGAGCGTGCGCAGGACCCCGGCGGCCGCAGTCGCGTCGGCGAACGTCGAGTCGCCCGAGTCCGCGCGCCGGTTGCGGAACAGGTAGGTCTGCCCGACCGTGGTCACGAACAGGTCGAGGTCCCCGTCCTTGTCGTAGTCGCAGAACGCGGCGCCCTCGCTCGCGGTGGGCACGTTCGCGGCCCATGCGGAGGCGCGGTCGACGAACGATCCGCCCTTGTTGCGCTCGAGCGCGGCGGGCCCCGCGAGGTTCGTGGCGAACAGGTCCGGGCGGCCGTCGCCGTCGACGTCGCCCCACGCCACGCCGCGATAGCTGCCCGCGAGCGCGACGCCTTGCGCCGCGGCGACGTCGAGGAATGCGGCGCCGGTCGTGCCGTCGCTCACGCGCAGCGCGTAGGAACCGTACACGCCCACGTCCGACGCGTGAGTGACCCGGGCGTAGAAGAACCCGCCGGTGTTCGCCACGAACGAGGCGCGGGAGGTCTTGTCGTTGAGGTTGCGATCGTCGTTCGTCGCGACCACCGTGGACTGGTCGGCGGCGTACACCGTGAGCGCGGTGTTCGCGCCCGAGAGGTCGTCGGTGGTCTCGACCACGTAGTTGTGACCGGTCACCCCCGTGAAACGGAAGCAGTCGATGTCGGCCGCGGGGTAGAACGTGCGAACGCCGGGCGGACCGTTGGGCGGGATGTCCCTGGCCTGGGCGAACGTGTCGTCCGCCTCGCCGGCGTCGCTCGCGTAGCGGACATCGAGCGCCGCGAACGCGGCCTGCATGAGAGCCAGGTCACCGTGGTTCGCCGCCGGGCGGAACCAGCCGTCCCAGAAGTCCTCGAGCGAAACGCTCGTCACCCCCGGCTGCGGGAGGTAGTTGCGGATGACCTCCCACGGGTCCGAGACCGGGTGCGCGAGGCCTTCGTCATCCACGCCCGGCGTGCCGTCGGCGGTCGGCGGGTCGTCCATCGTGTCCCACAGGCAGGCCGTGACCGCGACCTCGCAGCCCGCGCCGTTCGCCGGGACGTTCGGGGTCTCGAACGCGTAGGAGAAGTTCAGGTTTCCGATGCCCGGCGCGCCGTCGGTGTCGATGTAGGTGTCGGGCCGGGGGCCGACGCCGAATGCGCGCCGCGCCGCCGCCGCGTACCAGGTCGCGAAGCCCTCGGACCACGCGAGTCGCAGGTCCTGGTGGTTGTCGCCGATGTAGTGCGTGCCGCCCGGCGACTGGTCCTTCGACCAGTGGTTCGCGATGAAGTGCCCTTGCTCGTGGCCGATCACCGTGTCGTCGTAGCCCTCGCCCGCGCGCAGCCGCACCGAGTTGTCGCCGGCGAGGAAGTACGTCCCGTCGACGGATGCCGCCTCCCAGTACGCGGTGACGCGCAGGTTCGGGCGCGCACCCTCGAGCAGGGCGAAGAAATCGCAGCCGTTGAGCAGCACGTCGAAGATGTTGAACGCCTCGCCGCCCGCGCCGGCCGCGGCGACCACGGGGCCGAAATTGACGTCGGTCGTCGGCAGGTGGCCGACGACCAGGGGGCCGTTCACCGTGAAGGCGACGCGCGCCGACGCGTTGTTGCGCACGTCGACCAGCAGGCCCGGCGTGGCCGACGACAGCGAGACCATGCGCGCCCGCACGTTGCGCGTGAGCGCATCGGTCACGGGGATCGAGAAGTTGCCGTTGCCGTCGGTGGCGCCGGTGGCGAGCACGGTGTTCGTGCCGGCGTCGATCACCTGGACGTCGACGCGCCGCGCGGGGCGATCGGGTTCGATGCCGGTGAAACCGCCCAGGTCCTGCTCCCGGTCGTGGTAGAGGAACTGGCCGCTGGCAATCCACGTGCCCGCGCCGGCGGCCGTGCGGAGCACGGGCACGCCCGGCAGACCGTCGTAGGCGGCGAGCGATCCGCCAGAGCCGTCCGCCATGAGCCGGGCGGCCGGGCGGGCGGGTGCGCCGGAATCGAGCGTGAGGTTGGCGCCTCTCGTGTAACGGGTTCCGTCGGGCAGCTCGAGGGTTGCGCGAACGTAGACCCGGCGCAGGAGCCCGCGCGGGATCCGCGCCGCGTACTCGAACCGCGCGGGGGTGAATGCCGCTGCGCGGGCGACCTGCAAGAGGCGCGGTCCGCCCGTGAGCGCGACGTCGGCCGCGGGCGCGAACTCGATCGTCAGGCGGCCGCCGTCCACGCGCGGCGTGGCCACGACCTCGAAGCGCGTCGGGGAACCGGGCCGCACGCCCTCGAGCGCGCGCAGCGTGAAATCGAGCGGGGGCGACGGCGGGGTCGCGAGCGCGCGCAGGGGCCATGCGCTCGCGAGTGCCAGGGTGAGGAGCGGGACGAGCCAGCGGCTACGGTGCATGGAACTCTCGGGGAGGGCCGACTCGGACCGACAACTCGCGCCTCGTCGGGCGCGCAATCGCGGTCGAGTATAACAACCCGGCCCTTGCCGCCGGCATGTACGAATCCGTACTCTGCCCTCCAGGGCTGTCCCGGGGGGAGCACGCCCCGGCCCGACCTCGGTCCGTGGGCCTGCGGCCGCTACGGGCCCTGTTTCATGAGCTTGCTGCGGGGCAACGGCTTGCCGAGCTTGTTGAAAGTGGATTCGTGGGCCCGGTGCGGGGTCGGGTGGCACGCGGCGTGCAAGGTTCCCCGGTCAGCGGCCCGCCTTGGTGGCGGGACGACTCAAGCTTGGGAGGGGCGGTGCGCGCAGTGCGCTGGGTCGGGATCATCCTCGCGCTGGCCCTCGGGGCCTCGCCGGCTTCGGCCCAGATGGGCCCCGACGTCCAGCGCGCGATCGACGTCACGCAGGGCGTGATCGACCGCGCAGCGGGTGCCCTGACGTGCCCGCCCGGGGAGGACCGCCTGCCCTGCGTCTACTTCGGGCAGGCGCTGTCGCTGCAGGCCTCGGCGCGTGTGTCCTACAGTTCGGGCTTCCTGAGGGACGCGCTCGCGCTCACGATGCGCGCACGGGACCGCGCCTACTCCGCGCTCAGGGTCGGGCAGGATGCGACCGGCGGCGAGTTCGTGCGCTTCTCCCTCGAGCGTACCGAGGCGCTGCTCGATCGCGTCGCGCCGGTCGTGCGCGCATCGGGAGTCGACGCCGCGATGCGCCTGCTCGACGTGGCGTTCGATGCCGAGCGGCGCGCGAACCAGGCGGCGCTCGACGGCCGGCCGCGCCTCGCGCTGTCGGGCACGTACCAGGCGCGCGAGCACGCACTCTCCGCACTTCGCCTCGCCGAAGGCACGCGCGGCGGGACGCTGGAGGGTGCGCGCTCGATCCTCGAGCGGACCGACGATCTCCTGCGCGACGGCGCGTGGCTGGCCGATGCCGGCGCCTCCGCGGCGCCCTATGCGCGCGCCGTGGCGCTCGAGGGACGCGCGCACGCGCGGCTCGACGCCGGCGACGCGGCGCACGCGAGCGCGTTCGCGCTCAGGGCGCGGGACGCGCTGACGCAGGCGCTCGGCCACGCCGACCGCCCGCTCCAGCGCGCGTTCGTCGAACGTGAGCTCGCCGCCAATGCAAATGCACTGGAGCAAGCGCGCGGCCGGATCGGAGACGATGCCGATCGCCGCCGCCGATTCGAGCGCGCGGAAGATCATCAACGCCGCGCCCAGGACCACCTCCGGGAGGGCCGATTCGCCCCGGCGCTCTCGGAACTTCGCGCCTCGAAGGACGATCTGAGCCGTCTCGGGCTCTGAGCCCCACGGAGGGCCGGCTGCGCGCGCACCGCACTCCACGAACCCGATTCCGCCTGGCGTCCGCGCCCCTGTTCGCGGCCCTGCTGGCGTGGTGCGCGCCGGCCTGGGCGCCGGGCGTCGCGTGCGCGCAGGACAGCCTGCGCGTCCAGAACGAGCTCGGCTTCGCGTCCGACTACACGAACCAGATCTACTTCGAGCAGACGTTCGACAGCACGGCCGTCACCGGGCGGCTGTCGGTCTCCGACCCGCGCGCCCGCGTCGTGGCGGAGGCCGTGACCCGCGTCTTCGGGGCGCGCGGACGCTGGACGTTCGACGCCTCGAATGCCTTGGGCGCGGGGCCGACCGTCCTGCGCGACGCCGGCCGGGCCGCGGCGACCGCAGGGCTGACGCCGCTTTTCAAGGTGCGGGTCGAGGGCGAGGTCGATGCCCGCAGGGACGATACGTTCGACACCCGCCGCCAGGACCGGCGCGCCGCGGGCCGGGGATCGCTGCTGTGGCACAGCGCGGACCACGCGACCGGCGCACGCCTGTTCGGCCGGATCGAGGGGCTGCGCTCGGCCGAGGGCACGCTCGTGCTCTTCCCCGATTACGACTTCAGGCAGGCCGGTTTCGGGCTGGACCGCTTCGGCCTCGCGGGGAACGGGAGCCTGAACTATGCGTACGGCGCGCGCGCGTTCCCGGACACCTCCTCCCGCAACTACGGCGAGCACACGCTCGCGCTCGACGGGCGCTGGCAGGCATTCGCCCCGGTGCGCCTCGAGTGGACGGCGTTCGGCGAGCGCCGGCACGCCCCGCGCGACTCGGCGGTGGGCGATCGCTTCGTCTCGACCGACAGCGAGATCGGCCTGATCGTGGCGAGCAGCGAGCGCTTCGAGTGGGGCGCGCGCGCGCGCGTGCGGGTCCAGGACTACGACGCGCCAACCCCGACGTTCTTCAACGTCTGGATCTGGCGCTACGCGCTCGTGGCGCGGTTGCTTCCCGAGCCCCTGGGCCGGATCGAACTGCGCCCCGAGATCGAGCTGCTGCGCACGCCGAACTTCGGCGGCGTCCCGGCCGGGACCAGTCCCGAGGACCTGGCCGCGGTGGCGAACGAGGAGTACGACCAGCTCGGCCTGACCGGCGAGGCCGAGCGCTTCGGGGACGGCGCCTGGTGGTGGGGGACGCTCGCCGCAGGACATCGCCACTACCTCGATGCCGGGGCCGATCCGGCGGACCTCTCGGCGCGCTCGAGCTTCTGGTACGCGGAGGCGTCGGCGTTCATCGAGCGCCCCCTGAGCGCGCGGGTGCGGCTTCGGGGCAGCGCGGATGGGCGCTTCGAATTCCACCGCGTCACCGCCGACAACCTCACCAGCCTCGACCTGACGCTGGGTCTGCGCGTCCGCCTGTGATGCGGTAGGATGGCGCGGTGCTCCCGGCGTTCCCGCCGGGCCGAGTGGGCGTCGTTCATGGAGGAAGCATGGCCGGGCATCGGGGCTGGATCGTCGCGTTGATCGTCGTGTTCGGGCTCGCGGGGGCGGGGCTGGTCGCGCTCGGGCTGTTGCTCTCGGAACGCAAGGTGCAGGTCAAGCCGGCGACGACGCTCGTGCTCGACTTCCGCGACGAGATGATCGAGGAGCCGCCCGTCGGCGCCCGCAGCCGCTTGTTCTACAAGGACACGCCCACGCTCTGGGACCACCTGCGCGCGCTCGACCACGCGGCGAAGGATCCGCACGTCGAGGCGGTCCTGCTCAAGATCGACGGCATCGACATGGGCTGGGCCAAGTGCGAGGAGCTGCGCGACAAGCTGATCGACCTCCAGGACCACGGCAAGAAGGTCATCGCCTACATCGAAGGCGGGGAGGACCAGGACTACCTGCTCGCCAGCGCGGCCGACGAAATCTACATGGCGCCGAATACGCAGATCTTCCTCGATGGCGTCGCGTCGGAGGCGATGTACCTCAAGGGCACGCTCGACAAGGTCGGGATCCAGGCCGACCTCGAGCACATCGGCGAGTACAAGGACGCCGCCGAGCCGCTCACCCGTTCCGGCGCATCGGACGCCTCGCGCGAGGTCTCGAACGCCTTGCTCGACGAGGCGTGGAACACGATCGTCTCGGCGATCGCCGACAGCCGCGGGATGGACAGCACCGCGGTCGCCCACCTGATCGACCAGGGACCGTTCACCTCCCGGCAGGCGTTGGCCGCCGGCCTGGTCGACACCCTCGTCTACTCGGACGAACTCGACTCGCTGCTCCCCGGCGGGGAGGGCGGTGAGCGCATGAACCTGGCCGACTACCTGGCCACGCTGCCCGCGGTCGAAGGGCCGTCCGGCGGGCCCAAGATCGCGATCGTCCACGCCACGGGCACGATCGTCTCGGGCAAGAGCGGCACCGACCCGGTGTGGGGGCGCACCGTGGGTTCGGATTCGTTCCTCGACGCGCTCGACGACGCGCGGCACGAGGACGGCGTCAAGGCGATCGTCGTGCGCATCGACAGCCCGGGCGGCGAGGTCTATGCCTCGCACCTGATGTGGCGCGGCCTCAAGCAGGCCGCCGGCGAGATGCCGGTCGTCGCGTCGTTCTCGGACCTCGCGGCTTCGGGCGGCTACTACATGGCGATGGGCGCCGATACGATCCTCGCCGACGATGCGACGATCACCGGTTCGATCGGCGTGCTCGGTGGCAAGTTCAACTTGAAGGGCCTGTACGACAAGCTTGGCGTCAACATCGAGACCCTGTCGCGCGGGCAGAACGCGCAGTGGCTCTCCTCGACCCGCGAGTTCACGCCTGCGGAGCGCGAGCGCTACGTGAGCGAGATGTTCGACGAGTACCGCACGTTCGTCGGCATCGTGGCCGACAACCGCGGCGCGAAGTCCGAGGACATCGACAGGATTGCGCGCGGCCGCGTGTGGACCGGCGGCCAGGCCTACGAGAACGGATTGGTGGACGAGGTGGGCGGGCTCGAGAAGTCGATCCAGGTGGCGAAGGTCCTCGCCGGCCTCAAGCCGGACAGCGAGGTGCGGATCGAGATGTTCCCGAAGGTCAAGCGCACGTTCCTTTCCGAGATGGTGTCGACGGTGCTGAGCGACGACGAGATCGAGGATTTCTCGCGCGCCTCTGACGTCGGCCCGGATTCGCGCCTATGGAGCGCATGGGCGCGCCGGCCGGCCGAGCTCATCGGCTCGCTCGCGCGGCTCGCGCGTTCGCGCCCGCTCGCGCTCATGCCGTTCCGCCTGCACGTGCACTGAGAGCCCGCACTTGAAGCTCGACTCGGCCCGGGAACTCAAGCGCTCGCTGCTCGCGGCGCCCGGGTTCAAGCGCACCACGCCCCCCAGGGCGGGGCCGAGCCCGGTGGTCTTCGCCTCGTTCCCCGCGGGCGGCGCCGCGCGCGGGCAGGCGCTGCCGGTCGCGCTCGGCATCGCGGGCAGGG
>JBKJJJ010000025.1:0-5542 GCA_046598045.1 Candidatus Eiseniibacteriota bacterium | reverse complement strand
GTAGGATTCTCCCGGGGCATGGGCGCCCGGATCCGGGGAGGATTTCAATGAAGTTCCATCTCGCAATATTGATCGGCGCGCTGGGCATGGTGCTCGCCGCCGGCTGCAAGGAACAGTCAGTCGGTCTCGGTCCCGACCTCAACTCCTCGCGGGCCAACGTGACGAGCGGCGTGGCCGGCATCGTCCGTCGCGGCCCGATCGCGCCCGTGGAACGCGAGGGCGTCGACAACACCGCTCCCATGGCCGATGCGACGATCGTGATCGACCGCGCTGAAGGCGGGCGCGTCGGGCACGTCGTGAGCGATCAGGACGGGCTGTTCTTCGTCTCGCTCGCGCCGGGGGTCTACGTGTTCACGCCGCAGCACGCCGCCGGCGGGATAGGTTCGGGCGCGCCCGCGCCCGAGCGCGTGACCGTCTCGGCCGGCGGGGTGAGCGAGGTGCGGTTCGAGTACGACACGGGGATTCGCTGAGGCTTCAGATCGGCGCACTTGCGTCGATGAACATCCCGCCCTTTTCGTCGGCCGAGGCGTTGTAGACCGCAGGGACCGCGACTCCGAGCAGGCGCAGGTACACGCCGAGTTGGGCCCTGTGATGGATCGCGTGGTTCAGGAAGTACGTCCGAAGCACGAGCCACCGCGGCTGCGCGAACAGCGTCTCTCCCCCGGCCTTGAGCGACCAGGGCTGCTCGAGTTGTTCGTCACTGATCGCCACCAGCGCGGCGCGACCGGCGGCGACGTTGGTATCGAACAGCTCGAGCAGTTGCTGGTTCGAGGTCGCTTCCTGGCGCTGCGGCTCGGAGCCTGTCCGGGGCTTCGCGACGTCGAACTCGTCCTTCGTCAGGACATCGACGGCCCAACCCAGGACGATCGCCAGAAACGTCGACAGCCATCCGAGCGGCATCGACTTCTCCGCCGGTTTCCAGGCTCCCTTTCCTTCGGGCACTCGTTCGAGGTGCTTCCGCACGTATCCCATCTCGAGGTCGAATTCCCTCACGAGCGCGATGCTGAGTTTCATGGCGGGCTCCCTTTGATTTCGTTCGTGGATCACTGGAGGGTGAGGATGAGAAAGGCCGGCGACCCATAGGTTGCGGCTTGGGTCCGGGCAACCAGATTCGGCAGAAGCCTTGCCTCCCCCCCGCTGTGAGTGTGGCCGCATAGGACTGTCACATTGCACGCGGGGTGGGCCGCCGAGATTTCCAGGATCATGTCCCCGACTGCCTTGCAGGTAAATCCGGGTGTCCAGTGCTCGTCGGCAATTTTCCCATTGTGCCAGCACGCTTCGCGGAACGGGGGAACGTGCGTCAGCACAAGCACCTCCTCGTGCCGCTCCACTGCCTTCGCCAGCAGGGGGCGCAAGTTCCGGGCAGCGGCGTCTCCGAGTCGCTGCAAGGTGCGCTGAAGCGCGGCGCGGTCCTGCAGAGCAGCGAGGGGTTGGTCCGACGCCGCGGACTCCCGCAGATCTCGAATCAGCAAGTAGTCACTGAGGATCACCGGCGAGTTCAGAAAATCTCCGTGCCGTGCATCCCCCCAACCGCCATCACCCACGAGCGCGGTTCGGGCGGTCAGCGCAACCACGCCCGATCCCGGAAGCCAGCGCACCCGTTTGAGGTCCAGGCTCCGCATCCGGAACTCGACGCCTTGGACGTCTCCGCCATAGTAGTCGTGATTCCCGAGAACGAAATAGATCGGACAAGGCAGACGTTGCTCGAGGAAAGCAAGCCAGCCTTCGAGCGAATCTGCCTCGGCAATATCACCGCCGAGGAGCACGGCCTCCGCCCCGGACTCGCAGAGGGATCTGCAGAACTCCTCCGCACGCGCCACCTCGAGAAAGTTCAGGTGAATGTCCGTTGCCCAGGCGATCTTCATGCTCTCACCTCGTCGCCGGGAATGGCACCGAAAGCAGCACCGGCGCCGTCAGCACGATCCCGCGCTTGCGTACCCCGGCATCGTCGTACTTCTCCCACTGGCTATTGGCGACGTAGATCACGCGCGCGCCGTCGACCACGAGCATCGTCGGCTCGTCCGCGATCGTGAGGTTGCGATCGAGCACCTCGAGCGCCGTGATGCGGGTCGGCGCTCCGCCGAGGACGAGCCGCACGATCCGCGCCGGCGCGATCCCGTTCTGCACCGCGACCAGGTCGTTGCCCGCGCGCGCCATGCCGTCGATCCCGAGCACGCACGCCCCCGCCGGCGCCTCGAGCCAGCGCACGCGCTTTGCGGCCACGTCAATCGCCGCGATCCCGTGCGAGTAGTCCGCGACGTAGAGCGTCCTGCCGTCGGCCGAGAACGCCTGGCCCTGGAGCGAGTGCAAAGCGGGATCGGCGAGCCACTCCTCGGGCGCGCTGCCGCTGGGCGCGGCGGAGCGCACGCGGTAGATCGCCGGGTGCGCGCTGTCGGTCACGTAGACGTCGCCGTTCGGAGCCACGCACACGTCGCCGGGGACGTGGCCCTCGGCCACTCGCGGCAGCTCGTAGCGGGCACGCGATGCGCCGGTCTTGAGGTTGAAGCACTCGATCGCCGCGCGGCCCGTGTCTGCGGCCGCGACCTCGCCGACCTGCGGGAGCGCGCCGCTCGTGACCCACAGCCGCCCGCGCGGCCCGTCGACCGCGACGGCGAGCGCGCCCCAGGTCTGCGTGGACGCGAACGTGCTTGCCGGTTTGCCCGGCGCCACCACGGCAACCTTGTGCGAGCGCACGCCGGCGACGAACAGCCGCCCAGTCCTCGAATCGCGCGCGAGCCCCTCGGGATAGAACGCGCTGTCGGCAGCAGCAAACGTGACGAAAGCCTTGCTGCGCACGAGCGGCGCGCGATTCGCGGCCACGCGCTGAAGCGAGGTCTGGACCGTGATGTTCTCGCGGCCCATCGCCATCAGCGTGCTGTCCGTGGAGAGGTCGGGGCCGGCACCGATCGCGGCCAGATCGTCGAGCGCGCGCGCGGTGGTCGAGGGCTCGCCGGCTTCGGCCGCGAGCGAGGCCCATCCGTACGCGTAGTACCACTGCATCGGCCACGCCGCGTGGGCGCGCTCGGCCCTGAGCATCGCGCCCACGTGGTCTCCGCGCGAACGCGCCTCGCGCGCCTCGCGCCAGGCGTTGCGGGCGGCGGCGGCGGAATCGGCAGGGCTCCACGCGGCCCGCGCGTCGCTCGCGCCGAGGCCCGCGAGCAGCGCGGCCAGGACGAGCCCGAGCGGGCCCGGGATCCAGACTCGAAGGATGGAACGGCGCATCGCACCCCCGCGAGGTTGGCTCAGGACGAAGCGGCCTGCGGGCGCTCGCCCGAACGCTCGCCATTCACCCCCGCGCCCGACAAAGCGGCAGCCGCGCGCGAGCCGCGGGCGCGGCCGAAGCGCTTCTGGAACGAGTCGAGGTAGGTGTAGAACACGGGCGTCACGTAGAGCGTGACCACCTGCGAGAACATCAGCCCGCCGACCACCGCGAGCCCGAGCGGCCGGCGCGCCTCCGCCCCCGTGCCGAAGCCGATCGCGATCGGCAGCGTGCCCATGAGCGCAGCCATGGTGGTCATCATGATCGGGCGGAAGCGCACGCTGCAGGCCTCGAGGATCGCCTCGCGCGGCGACTTGCCCTCCTTGCGCTCCGCCTCGAGCGCAAAGTCGATCATCATGATCGCGTTCTTCTTGACCAGCCCGATCAGCATGATGATGCCGACGAACGCGTAGATCGACAGCTCGGTGCGGAAGATCCAGAGTGTGAGCAACGCGCCGAACCCGGCGAACGGCAGGCCGGAGAGGATCGTGACCGGGTGGATGAAGTTCTCGTAGAGGATCCCGAGCACCAGGTAAATCACCAGCACCGCAACGAGCAGTAGGAGCAGCAACCCCTTCTGGCTGTCCTGGAACACCTGCGCCGTGCCCGCGAAGTTCGTGGTCACGCTCTGCGCGAGCGTCTCGCGCGCCGCCTTCTGCACCACGGCGAGCCCCGTGCCGAGCGAGGTCCCGGGCTTGAGATTGAACGACAGCGTCACGGCCGGGATCTGCCCCTGGTGGTTCATCGAGAGGGGGCCGTAGCCGGGCGTGAACTTCGCGAGCGCGGACAGCGGCACTGGCGTGTCGTCCCGCCCGTTGACGTACAGCCGGCTGAGCGCGGTCGCGTCGAGCTGGTACTGCGGCAGCAACTCGAGGATCACCCAGTACTGGTCGCTCGGCGTGTAGATGGTCGACACCTGCCGCGAGCCGAACGCGTCGTACAGCGCCTGCTCGATGGTCTGCGCCGACACGCCGAGCGCGGCCGCGCGGTCGCGGTCGATCTGGACCTCGACCTGCGGGTTCTTGACCTGGAGGTCGGTCGTCACGTCCTGCAGCTCGGGCGCGTCCTTGAGCTTCGCGAGCAGCGCGTTCGAGCCGTCATAAAGGTCGCCGAGGTCCGAGCCCTGGAGCGTGAACTGGTACTGGCTCTTCGACTGCCGCCCGCCGACGTTGATGATCGGCGGGTTCTGCGCGTACGCACGGATGCCGGGCACCCTTGCGAGCTTCGGCGTCAGCTCCTTGATCACGTCGTCGGCCGAGAGCTTGCGGTCGTGGCGCGGCTTGAGGCGGATGAAGAAGCGCCCCTGGTTCGACGACGAGTTCGGCCCACCCGCCCCCACCGACGACATGAACGCGCCGATGTTCGGGTCCTTCGCCACGATCGCCGCGAGTGCCTGCTGGCGCTGCACCATCGCGGGGAACGACGTGCCCTCGGCGGCCTCGGTGCTGATCGAGATGCGGCCGGTGTCCTCGCTCGGGATGAAGCCCTTGGGCACGATCAGGAACAAGCCGACCGTGCCCACGAGGATGAACACCGAGAACACGAGCGCCGCACGGCGATGATTCATGACCCACGCCAGCGTGCGCTGGTAGAACGCGAGCACGCCGTCGTACGCGTTCTCGATCGCCTGGTAGGCCCTGCCGTGGCGCGTGCCGTGCTCGTCCTTGAGGAAGCGCGACCCGAGCATCGGCGTGAGCGTGAGCGACACGAAGCCCGACACCAGGATCGCGACCGAGATCGTGACCGCGAACTCGTTGAACAGGCGCCCGAGCAGCCCGCCCATGAACAGCACCGGGATGAACACGGCGACGAGCGAGAGCGTCATCGAGAGGATCGTGAAGCCGATCTCACGCGAGCCGTCGTACGCGGCCTGCATCGGCGTCTTGCCCATCTCCATGTGGCGATGGATGTTCTCGAGCATGACGATCGCGTCGTCGACGACGAAGCCGACCGACAGCGTGAGCGCCATGAGCGATAGGATGTCGAGGCTGAACCCGAGCTGCTTCATGACCGCGAACGTGCCCACGATCGACAGCGGGAGCGCGAGGCTCGGGATCAGCGTCGCGCGCACGTTGCGCAGGAACAGGAAGATCACCAGCACGACCAGGAAGAGCGTCAGCAGCAACGTGAACTGCACGTCCTCGACCGACGAGCGGATCGAGATCGAGCGGTCGTAGAGCGGCTCGACCTGCACCGACGCCGGGAGCTGCGGGCGCAGCTTCTCGAGCAGCGCCTGCACCGCGGCGGCGACCTGTACCGTGTTCGTCCCCGGCTGCCGCTGGA
>JBKJJJ010000170.1:0-12775 GCA_046598045.1 Candidatus Eiseniibacteriota bacterium | reverse complement strand
GGTCGGGCCCGGCTCGAATGCGAGCACGCGCGAGCCCTCGCACTCGGCGGCCGCGAGCAGGGCGGCGAGCGTGGTCGAGCCGCCCGCGCCGGGCGGACCGCAGACCAGCACGAGACCCGCGCGCGCGGCGAGCGCGCCGCGGAGCGTCGCGGCATCGACCGGGTCGATGCCGAGCTCCTCGAGCGTGGGCACCGTGGTCGAGGTCGGACGCAGGCAGAGCGTGACGCTGGGGCCGAACGCCGTCGCGAGCAGCGAGACGTCGAGCGGCAGGTCGCCGCCCGGCGTCGGGCAGCTGAGCGCGCCCCGCACGTGGACCGCGCCGGCGAGCGCGGGGCCGCCGAGCGACTCGAGTCGGGCCAGCAGCCCGTCGAGCGTCGAGAGCGGCTCGATCGCCACGGGCTCGAGGCGCGCTCCTGCGCGGTACTGGATGTGGAGCTGGCCGTCGCGCGGCTCGAAATGCAACTCGCTCACGCCGCGCTTGAATGCGCTCGAGACGTGGAACGCGAGGAACGTGGCGCCCGAGCGTTCCCACACCACGTCGTAGGCGCCGTCGGCGGGCGTCGGCGTCGGGGCGCCGCTCACCGGCGCGCCCGGGATGGGTGACACCGCGCTCGGGCCGGGGCGGAACACGGCGTCGAGCGCGCGGCGGATCGACGTCGGCGTCCCGACGCACAGGTCGACCGGGCCGCCGCAGGCCTCCTCGAGATGGTCGATGACCTCGTTGTCGGTGGGATCGGCGACGGCGAACGACACCATCGCACCCTGGCGCAGCAGCGGCAGGGCGTCGCTCCGCCTCAGGACGGATTCGCGGAACGCGCGCACGAGCTCGAAGTCGAGCATGCCCGGGTCGATGTCCACGAGAGTGAGGCCGAGCTGGCGCGAAAGCGCCCAGCCGACGTCTTCCTCGGTGACCGCGCCCGACTGGACGAGCGTCTCGCCGATGCGCAACCCGGTTTCGCGTTGGCGCAATACGCCACGCTCCACCTGCTCCTCGGAGACCACACCGGCCTCGAGCAGGATCGCCGTGATATTGCGCCCGGTTCGTTGCGGGCGACGATTCAGGAACTGCCTCCCTGCCGGCGGGGAACCCAAGCGCGAGGGAACGCCGGACACGGTCGGTATCGGCAGGAGGACTGGAAGCTGAAGCGGATTCTTAGGCCGCGCCCCACGCCGCGCTTGCCGCGCACGGGCCGGCGATGCAACATGGCGCCCTCACCCTCGGAGGACCGCCATGCCGCTCCCGCTCAAAAACCCTGCCGGCGTTCCGGACCGCTCGAGCGGGGCCCCGCGATGACGTGGCTCCCGTGGGCGCTTGGTTCCGCGCTGTTCGCGGGGCTGACCGCGATCCTCGCAAAGGTGGGCGTGCGCGACGTGGACTCGGACTTCGCCACGGCGGTCCGCACCACGGTCATCCTGGTGTTCGCGTGGGGCATCGCAACGGTGCGGGGCGTGGTGACGCCGGCCACCGTCCCCTCGCGCACGTGGCTGTTCCTCGTGCTCTCGGGGCTGGCGACCGGCGCGTCGTGGCTCTGCTATTTCCACGCGCTCAAGCTGGGCGAGGCGTCGCGCGTCGCCCCGGTGGACAAGCTGAGCGTGGTGGTCGCGGTCGGACTGGCCGCGCTCTTCCTGGGCGAGAAGCTGACCCCCGCCCACCTGCTCGGCATGGCGCTGATCGTCGCGGGCTCGATCGTCCTCGCCCGCGCCTGAATCCGCGCTTCAGCTCCGCTCTTTGAGCCCCTGGTAGGCGCGTTCGTTCGCGCCGGTGTAGACCTGTCGCGGACGCCCGATCCGCGACGCCGGGTCCTTGCGCATCTCGAGCCAGTGCGCGATCCAGCCGGGCATGCGGCCGAGCGCAAACATCGCGGTGAACATGTTCACCGGGATCCCGATCATCTGGTAGATGATCCCCGAGTAGAAATCCACGTTCGGATAGAGGTTCCGGCTCACGAAATACTCGTCGTGCAGCGCGACCTCCTCGAGCCGGAACGCGATGTCGAGCAACCGGCCGCCGCTGCCGAGGCGGCTGCGCAGCTCCTGGCAGGTGTCCTTGAGGATCGCGGCGCGCGGGTCGTAGCTCTTGTAGACGCGGTGCCCGAAGCCCATCAGCCGGGCGTTGTCGCCCTTGTCCTTCGCGCGCTCGACGAAGCGGTCGGCGTTGCCGTCCTCCTGCGCGATGCGTTCGAGCATCTCGATCACTTCCTGGTTCGCGCCGCCGTGCAGCGGCCCCCACAGCGCGCTGATGCCTGCGGCGACGCTGGCGAACAGGTTCGCATGCGAGCTCCCGACGAGGCGCACCGTGCTGGTCGAGCAGTTCTGCTCGTGGTCGGCATGGAGAATCATCAGCAGATCGAGCGCCTTGGCCACGACCGGGTCGACCACGTAGTCCTCGCACGGCGTGGCGAACATCATGTGCAGGAAATTCGTCGTGTAATCGAGGTCGTTGCGCGGATAGATGAACGGCTGCCCGATCGAGTGCTTGAACGAGTAGGCGACGAGCGTCGGCATCTTGGCGATCAACCGGATCACGTTGATGCGGATCTGCGCGTCGGTCTCCTTGTCCTGGTAGAACGTCGCGAGCGCCCCGACCGCCGCAGCGCAGGTCGGCATCGGGTGCGCGTCCTTCGGCAATGCCTCGAAGAACCGGCGGAAGTTCTCGTGCAGCATCGTGTGCAGGCGCACTTCGCCGCCGAACGTGTCGAGCTGGGCGCCCGTCGGGAGTTCCCCCTCGAGCAACAGCCACGCAACCTCGAGGAAGGAGGCGCGCTCGGCCAGTTGCTGGATCGGGTACCCGCGATAGCGCAGGATTCCCTTCTCGCCGTCGATGAACGTGATCGCGCTCTGGCAGGCGCCGGTGTTGCCGAAGCCCGGATCGAGCGTGATGGCGCCGGTCTCCGCCCGCAGCTTCTGGATGTCGAGACCGACCTCGCCCTCGCTGCCGACGACGACGGGGAGCTCCACGGTTTTATCGGCGATCTCGAGGCGGGCCGTTGTTCCAGTCGTGCTGGTCGGGTTCATCGCAAGCTCCTTTCGCTTCCCCGCACGATACACCACGGGCGGGCCGCGAAGGAATCAGCGCGTGCGCGGACGCTCCGGGAGTCCCCGCGCGGCATCGAGAGCGGCGCGCACGAGTTCGACGGGTTCGCCACCCCAGTGCCGGGCGAACTCGTCCGAGTCCATGAACGTGCGCGGCTCCATCCGGTCGACGTACACCGTGCCGTCGAGGTGGTCGATCTCGTGCTGCAGGATGCGAGCGTACCAGCCGGCGGCTTCGATCGTGCGGGGCTCGCCCGCGTGGTCGAGACAGTGCACGCGCACCGCGTGCGCGCGGGCGACCACGGCGACGAAGCCGGCGAGGCTCAGGCAACCCTCGAAAAAACGGCATGGCGCGGAATCGACGATCTCGAGCCTGGGATTGATCACGACGTGGAACGGGACCGGGTCGCGCTCCTTGGCGACGCGCTCGTCCGCGTCCATCTCGTCGACGTACGACTCCTGGTCCTCGATCACCGCGAGCCGCAGGCCGAGCCCGATCTGCGGGGCGGCGAGGCCCACGCCCGGCGCCTTGCGCATGGCGTCGCGCATGCGCTCGATCAGGGCCTGGACCTCGGCGCCCTTGATCTCCGCGAGGGTGAGCTCGCGGCCGGGGTGCCTCAGCACGGGGTCGCCGAGCTGGACGATGGGCAAGGTCTTGCGCGGGCTCACGCGCGCACCAGCTTGTGGGTGGTCACGGCGCCCCCCTGGGTCGCGCGCAGGAAGTACAGGCCGCGCGGAACCGGCTGCCCCTGGTCGTCGTCGCCGTTCCACTGGATCGCGTGCGCGCCCGGCTCGAGCCGCCCGTCGAACAGCAGGCGCACGCGACGCCCGCCGACATCGTAGACCCCCACGGTCGCCCGGTCCGCGCGCGGGACGAGGAGCCGCGCGGCCATGCGCGAACCCGGGGGCGCGGGATTCGGGGCGGCCACCGTCCACGCCAGGCCGGCGCCGGCTTCGAGCGGCCCCGAAGGAATTCCGGTCAGCCACGTCGCCCGGATGAGGAACAGCGCATCGTTCGCCGGGACCGTGAACTGCGAGCCGCCCGAACCGTCGTTGATCACCGGATCCGCCGTGCCGAGAATGCGT
The DNA here is from genome assembly GCA_046598045.1 of Candidatus Eiseniibacteriota bacterium. Lineage (GTDB taxonomy): Bacteria > Eisenbacteria > RBG-16-71-46 > RBG-16-71-46 > DASYSL01 > JANPEF01. The sequence goes on along the minus strand of JBKJJJ010000170.1, from coordinate 8,656 downwards.
CGGTAGGGCTGATCGAGCAGCAGCGTCAGTGGCGTCGCGGTCGGGTTGACCAGCACGGCTCCGCGCTCGAAGTCGCGCCGGTACAGGTTGATGCCCGTGCGCACGAAGTGGACGTCGTCGAGCCACACGTCCACCGCAGCGCCCCCGAGATTGAATTGCAACCGGGCGAGCGGTCCGCTCGCCGGAGGCGTGATCGAGACCGAGTAGCGCCGCCACGTTGCATCGATCGTCACGTTCGCGCCGCTGTACTCGCTGCCGGCGAACAGGTCCACGGCCGCGGCCCGGATCGAGCGTGTCGCCGCCGCCTTCGCCCAGAACGTCGCCACGTACGGCGGCCCCGGCCAGAGCGTGAGAACTCCCCCGGTGGTCAGCCGCGTCGAGGTCGAACTCGTGCCGGCGGCCAGAACGTGCACGCAGCCCGAGGCCACGCCCACCGCCGCGCTCGTGGCGTCGCGTGTCAGGGTCGATCCGACGTTCGTCGCCAGCGTCCAGTTCGAGAGGTCGACCTCGAAGCCCGGGTTCGCCGCGGCCGCGTCGTCGGTCCCGGTCGAGGCGATCACGCTGTAGGGCCCGAGCGCGCGGCCGAGCCAGCCCGTATCCGCGCGCAAGCTCGAGGAGCGCCCGGTCCCGAGGTTCACCGCGTACTCGTCGTACCACCACGACATGTAACCCGTCGCCGGGTCGATGTTCGACGGGTTGAACACCCCGAAGCCGTCCGCCAGCGAGGCCGAGCCGAGCCCGAAGCGCACGCGCCTCATCTGGTCGGTCGAGTACGGGTTCGCCGCGTCGGTCACCCACGAAATCAGCCAGTTCGACTGCGGCGCGCGGAAATTCGCCTCCTCGACCAGGTAACCCCCGGGAACGCGGAACAGGTTCTGGTCCCAGCTCCCGCCGTTCTGCAGCGGGAAGTTCTCGTGCGCCCAGCCGTTCAGCGAGGCGTACTGCGTGCTCTGCGCGCAGTTGCCGATCAGCACCGGCGTGTTCAGTGCGAGCCGCCGCAGGCGATCCGCCAGCGTGTCGCTCGCCGCGTGCCACGCTGCGTCGAACGAGGCCTGGTCGGGATAGCCCGCGCGCACGACGTCGATGCTGTCGTTCGGGCTCTGCACCCAGAGGATGCCCGAGCAGAAGCGGTCGAGGAACAAGCCGTCCCACTTTCCGGAACCCAGGACGGTCTGCCGGAAGAAGTCCGCCAGCGCCTCGGCGACGACAAAGCGGCCGTTCACGCGCTTCGCGAGGTTGATGTTCGCGTCCGTCACGTCGTCACCGGTCTTGTCGTAGAGGAAGCCGCCGAGGTCGCGCACCAGGTTCCACTCCCGCGTGGGAATGTTCACCTGCGAATCGGCCTGGGCCGCGAACCACACATAGTCGGGCTGGACGTAGGCGTAGAGCTGAATCGACGGATTGCGCTCCCGCAACTGGTCGAGCACGTCGGGTCGATACTCGGTGAACGGCGACGCGGAGATCACGACCGCGTCGTAGCGCGCGACCTGGTCGAGCAGAGTCGTATTGAGCGTGCCGTTCGCGTTCACGAGGGGCGAGCCCGTGCCGAGCACGTGCCCGTAGAGACCGAGCCGCGGGTGCGGCAGGTCCGCGTTGCCGGCCGCGTACGCGCCGTGCACGGGACCGAGCCCCGCGACGATGAGCGCAAGGTCGAGCGCGAACGCAATCCGCGTGGCCCGCTTCCGGGGGCGCGGCGCCCCGCCGCTCACGGCGGGTACGATCGAGATCTCGGCGTCGTCGCCGAGCGGCGTGGCGAGCCCGCCGGTGTGGCGAATGCTCTCGTCGCCCACGAACAGGTTGACGTGCGGCCGCACGTCGCCCTGCTCGGTCAGGACGCGATCGAGCACGCCCGGGTGGAGCGCGCGCAGGGCCTCGAGTGCCGCGGCGACGGTCGGTGCGCGCCCGGACAGCTCGAGCCGGCTCGCGCCGGCGGCGAACGGGCGAAGGTAGGTCGGGAGGAGAAAGCAGACCGCCACAGGGACTATTTCTTCTTCTTTGTTGCGCCGCTCGGAGAGGCGGTGCGCGCCTTCGCGGCCTTCGTGGCCTGATGCTTTCCCCGCTTTGCGGATTTCTGCGCGGGTGTCGCCGCGGAAGTTTTCATGGCTCTCTTATCGGCATTCCCGGGGACCTTGCTCCTCGCCTTCTTCGCGCCCCCCTTCGTGGCTGCCTTCAAGGGCCTGGCGTCGCCGATGACCGCGGTCTTGACGCATACGATCGGCGGCAAGCCGTCGGCCAGGAGCGTCCACGAGGCCCCGCCGTCACTCGAGCCGTAGAGCTTGCCGCTGCGCGTGCCGAAGTAGACGCCCGCCGGGTCGAGCGTGTCCATCGCCAGGCCGTCGCGCAGCACGGTCTCGTAGGCGTCCTTCTGGGGCAGGCCCTTGGTCAGCGCCTCCCACGACTTGCCGCCGTCGCGCGTGCGGTAGACGCGCAACCGGCCCTCGGGCGTGGCGCGGAACACGTCGCTCTCGAGCGGGATGATGTACGCCACCTCGGGGTCATGCGGATGGGCGACGATCGGGAACCCGAAATCGGACGGCACGCCGTGCGCCATGTCCTGCCAACTCTCACCCCCGTTGTCGCTGCGATAGAGGCCCCAGTGGTTCTGCAGGTAGAGCCGCTCGGGCCGCCGCGGGTTCTGCGCGATCTTGTGGACGCACTGTCCGAACTCGGGGTGCTTGTCCGGCAGGAAGTCGGCGCGCACGCCCTTGTTCTTCGCCGCCCAGGTCTTGCCGCCGTCGTCCGTGCGGTACACGCCGCCGGTCGAGATCGCGATCGTCATGCGCCGCGCGTCGACCGGATCGGGCAGGATCGTGTGCAGGCCGAGGCCACCGCCGCCGGGCTGCCACTGCGCGCGGTGCGGGTGGTCGTGCAAGCCGCGCACGAGCGACCACGTCCTGCCCGCGTCGTTGGATTCGAACAACGACGCGGGCTCGACGCCCGCCCACAGCGTGTCCGGCCGGTCGGCGGACGCGGGCTCGATCTGCCAGATGTTCTTGAGCGAGAGCCCCGCATCCGCGGGGAACTTCACGTTCGCTTCCTCGGGCTCGGTCCAGCTCCGGCCGAAGTCGTCGCTGGTGCAGATCACCGAACCCCAGTGCATGCTCGAGGTCCCGGCAAGCAGGCGGCGACGTCCCTTGCGGCCGTCATAGGCGAGCGCATAGACGGAATGGCCGGCGAAGTACGGGCCGCCGCGCTCCCAGCGCTTGCGCGCGGCCGTGGAGCGGAAGAGGAACGCGCCCTTCATGGTGCCGACGAGGACGACGACGTCGCCGTCCTTGACCGAAGCGTGGTGAACGCGGGGCATTGGGGGAGCCTCCATGCTGACGAACGATGCGGCGATGCCTGACGGGGCAAGGCGCCGAAAGTAGCACGGCGCGGCGTCGGGCGAAACCTCACAGCGCACGCCAAAGGCGCAAATAACGAGGTGCCTCATCCGCTCGCTCTCTGGTTACGTATTGGAAATCGATGGCGCCACCGCGCATGCTCCAGCCTGTACTCGACTCCCGCGCGACCGAATCCACCGTCCCTGGAGATCCCGATGTTCAAGCCCGCCCTCGAGTTGTCGTGCCTGGCCCTGCTGCTCAGCGCCACCCTCGCGAGCGCCGGGCCGCCGGGCTCGACCGTGCAGTCCGCCCGCCCCCGCCTCGGGACGACCGACGCCGTGGCCGAAACGCTGGCCGTGACCGAGGTCCGGGATTCGTTCGAGAAGAGCCTCGCCCGCGTCCAGTCCGCCAGCCAGGGCACGATCAGCCCGGAACAGATCCGCGCGCGCGCCTACCGCCGCGCGGGCGAAGTACTCGAGAACGTTCCCGGGGTCGTGATCAGCCAGCACAGCGGCGAGGGCAAGGCGAACCAGTACTACCTGCGCGGCTTCAACCTCGACCACGGGACCGACTTCGCGACCACGCTCGCAGGTCTGCCGGTCAACATGCCGACGCACGGCCACGGGCAGGGCTACTCCGATCTCAACTTCGCAATCCCCGAACTCGTCAGCGGCATCCAGTACAAGAAGGGGCCGTACTTCGCGGAGGAGGGCGACTTCGCCTCCGCGGGCACGGCGAACATCACCTACCGCAACACGGTCGAACAAGCGATCGGGGAACTCTCGGTGGACCAGGATGGCTACGCGCGGGCGTTCGCCGCGACCAGCACCCGGCTCCGTCGTGGCCCCGTCTCCGCGGACGACGGGGACAGCCACACCGATCTACTCCTGGCGCTCGAGGCGTTCCACAACAATGGCCCGTGGGACCACGCCGACGACTACCGGAAGCTCAACGGGATCGCCCGGCTGTCCCACAGCAGCCCCACCGGCGGATTCAGCCTCTCGGCCATGGGCTACGACGGGCGCTGGAATTCCACCGACCAGATTCCGTTGCGTGCGGTCGAGAGTGGCCAGATCGGGACGTTCGGAGCGATCGACCCGACGGATGGGGGCGCGAGCCATCGTTACAGCCTCTCGGCGGAATGGCAGCAGGTGCTCCCGGGACGTCTGACGCGGGCTTCGGCGTACGCCTTCCAGTACCGCCTGAATCTGTTCTCCAACTTCACCTACTTCCTCGACGACACGACGAATGGCGACCAGTTCGAGCAATTCGATGATCGCCGCGTGTACGGCCTGCGCACCGACCGCACGTGGACTGGAACTTGGGGAGCGCGCGAGATCGAGTCCGGGGCGGGCCTCTCGGGGCGCTACGACGACATCGGCAAGGTCGCGCTCTACTCCACGCGCGCCCGCGAGCGCCTCTCGACCACGCGCGAGGACCGGGTGCACGAGGGCAATGCCGCGGTGTTCGGCCACGTCTCGCTGCAGTGGTCGAAGGCCGTGCGCGCGACGCTCGGCCTGCGCGGCGACGGCTACCGCTTCGACGTCGCGAGTGACAATCCCCCCAACGGCGGGACGCGCAGCGCAGGCATCGTGTCGCCGAAGCTGTCGTTCCTGTTCGGGCCGTGGGATCGCACCGCATACTTCGTCAACTTCGGCATGGGTTACCACTCGAACGACGCGCGCGGCACGACCATCCACGTCGATCCGAAGTCGGGGGATCCGGTCGAGCCGGTCGATCCCCTCGTGCGCACGCGCGGCGGCGAAGTCGGGCTGCGGTCCACGCTGTTGCCGAACCTCTCGACCTCGCTCGCGCTCTGGGGATTGGGCATCGACTCCGAGCTGCTGTTCGTCGGCGACGCGGGCACGACCGAGGCCAGCCGCCCGAGCCGGCGCCTGGGCGTCGAATGGACGGCGACGTGGCGGCCCGCGCGGCGCGTGCTCGCGGACCTCGCGGCCGCCACATCCCGCGCGCGCTCCACCGACGACGACCCCACGGGCGACCACATCCCGGGCGCATCGGAGACGGTGGTCTCGGGCGGCGTCCATGTGAGCGATCTCGGACGCTTCTCCACCGGAGCGCGGATCAAGACGTTCGGGCCGCGGGCCCTGATCGAGGACAACTCCGTGCGCTCGAAGGCCTCGACCCTGCTCTCGGCCCAGCTCGACTATCGCTTCGCGAACGGGCTCAAGCTCGGATTCGAGGCGCTCAACTTGCTGGACTCGAAGTCGAGCGACATCGACTACTACTACGGCTCGCGCCTGCGCGGCGAGGCCGCCGGCGGCGTGGACGACATTCACTTCCATCCGGTCGAGCCGTTCACCCTGCGGGCTTCGCTCTCGGTCGCGCCGTTCTGAGCGCTCCCTCCCCGTGAACCGCGGGGGACACCCGGCCCGGGCGGTGGCCCTTGCGGTGCATGCTCTGCCGCGCACTCATGCCGGCGGCCGAACGGCGGAGGGGGCGATTCCTCGCGATTGACGCCTTCCGGATCTGGATCGCCACGTGGCACGGCGGCTGCACTCTCCTCCCTGTGTGAAGCCGGCCGACCGGCCGACCGCACGCCAATGCAAGGCTGAAGGAGGAATCAGGCCATGTCCAAGCACCTCGCACTCGTTTCCGCCGCTGTCCTGGCGCTGGGTCTCGCCGGGGCCGCCGTGACCGCCGATGCCGCGGCGCCGCGCATCCATCGCCAGCGCATCCACCAGCAGGAACGCATCGACCAGGGCGTGCGCTCGGGTTCGCTGACGCCGCGCGAGACCGCCCGCCTCGAGCGCGGCCAGGCGCGCGTCGTTCGGGATCTCCTCCGCGCGCGCATGGACGGGCGCTTCACGCCGCGCGAGCGCGCGCGCATCCTGAGCGAGCAGCGCGTGCAGAGCCGCCGCATCTGGCGGGCGAAGCACAACGGTCGGGGCTGCTAGGCTCGGCTACGCGCCGCGCAGGTCCGCCGCGAGAGCGGCCGGGTCGTGCGTCGGCGCATGGCACGCGCCCAGAACGCAGACATAGGCGGTGGCCTTCCCGCCCACAGGGGCCAGCGGTTCGACGAATGCGGCGAGCGCGGCGAGTCGGGCGCGCGTCGCCGCGGAGTCGACCCGGAGCAGCGCCTCGCCCGGGCCGATTGCGCCGCGTGCCGCGGAGAGCATTGCGCGCGTGTCCTCCCCTTCCGGTCCCGAGTCCCCGACGACGATCACCACGTGCCGCGGTGCCTCCCGCGCGGCCATCATCGCAACCAGCATCTGGGGCATCGCCACCGGGTGCTCGGCGAGGCGGCGCCCGTAGTACGCGATCGTCCCCCGCGCGTGCGCCGCGAAGTCGGCGCGACCGGTGATCCCCGCCAACTCGAGGCACACCAGGGCTCCGATCGAGTTCCCGGCGAGCTCGGCGCCGTCGAACCCGTCCTTCATGCGCACGCGAATCGTCGGGTCGCCCGCGGGGGATTCGAAGAATGCACCCTCCTCGTCGTCGGAGAAGCGCGCGCCCATCGCGGCCGCGAGTAGGGTCGCGTGCTCGAGCCACGCGGGATCGAACGTCGCCTGGTACAGGTCGAGCAGCCCGCGCGCGAGGAATGCGTAGTCGTCGAGCTGCCCGGCGCCGCCGGCCTCGCCCTCGCGCCAGCGCCGCGCGAGCGCGCCGGTCTCCGGGTTCCAGAGCGCGCCCAGCACGAAGCGCGCGGCGCGTTCCGCCTGTTGAGCGAGCGCGACGTCGCCGAGGATCACCGCCCCGCGCGCGCAGGCCGAGATCATGAGCCCGTTCCACGCCGCGATCACCTTGTCGTCGAGCAACGGCCGCGGGCGCAGGGACCGCGCCGCCAGCAGCCTCTCCCGCGCGGCGGCGAGACGCGCGCCGGCGACCTCGGTGGTCAGGCCGGCGCTCGCTGCGACGTCCTCGAGCGGGGCGGCCTCGTGCAGCACGGTGGCGCCGCCGCCCTCGAAGTTGCCCTCCGGCGTCACGCCGTAGCGCGCCGCGAACAGCGCGGCGTCTTCCTTCCCCAGCGCCGCCTCGAGTTCGTCGGGCCGCCAGACGTAGAAGCGGCCCTCCTCGCCCTCGCTGTCGGCGTCCTCGGCCGAGCGGAACGCGCCGTGCGCGCCCGTGAGGTCACGGGCCACATACGTGAACACGCCGCGCGCCGTGTCCGCGAACTCCGCGAGCCCGGTCGCGCGGTAGGCCTCGAGGTAGGCGATCGCGAGTTGCGCCTGGTCGTAGAGCATCTTCTCGAAGTGCGGCACGAGCCACGTGCGATCGACCGCGTAGCGATGGAACCCGCCGCCCAGGTGGTCGTGGATGCCGCGCTCGCGCATGCGGGCGAGCTGGAAGAGAGCGAGCTTGCGCGCATGGTCCGCGCGATCCGGGTCGCGGGCCGCGACGCGCGCCGCGTCCGCCCAGAGGAACGCGAGGTTCGCCGCGGTCGGGAACTTGGGTGCGCGGCCGAAGCCGCCCCACTCGGGGTCGGCACTGCGCTCGAGCGCGGCGAACGCGGCGTCGCCCAGCGCGTCGGTCCCGGGCGCTTCGGCGTCCGCCTCCGCCTGCGCCATCTCGGAGAGCGCGTGCAGCAGGTGCTTGCCGTTCTCCTCGAGCGCGGCGCGCTCCTCGTTCCACGCCTTGCTCACGTGCGGCAGCAGCTCGAGCATGCCCGGCCGCCCGTACTGTCCGCTCGGCGGAAAATACGTGCCGCCGTAGAAGGGCGCGAGCTCGGGCGTGAGGAAGACGTTGAGCGGCCAGCCGCCGCCGAGGCCCATGGCCTGCATCGCGGTCATGTAGACGCGGTCGACGTCGGGCCGCTCCTCGCGGTCGACCTTGATCGGCACGAAGTGCTCGTTGAGGAGCGCCGCGACGCGCTCGTCCTCGAACGACTCGCGCTCCATGACGTGGCACCAGTGGCAGGTCGCATAGCCGATCGAGAGGAAGATCGGGCGATCGCTCTTACGCGCGAGCGCGAACGCCTCGTCGCCCCATGGATGCCAGTCGACGGGATTGTGCGCGTGCTGGAGGAGGTAGGGACTCTTCTCGCCAGCGAGCCGGTTGGCGCGGCGGGCGCTCAACGCACGCGAACGCGCGCGGCGCGGCCGAACGCCACGCGGCGCGCCCAGCGCTCCGAGGCGCGCGGGATCTCGAACGAGGCCCACGCCAGCGCGGGCGCGACGCACACCGAGACCATGAGCGCCACGCGGGGTACGGCGAGCGGCGCGAGCAGCAGCTTGGTCGCGGGCGCAAACAGTTGTTCGAGCGCGTGGGCGAGCGTCGTGCCGCCGACGGCCGTGTACGCCGCACCGAGCGCCCACCACGCCGGCCACGCCACGATCGTGCCGGCGGCCAGGAGCGCGAGCGCGACGTGGCGC
>JBKJJJ010000165.1:0-6030 GCA_046598045.1 Candidatus Eiseniibacteriota bacterium | reverse complement strand
CAGTGCGCCTCGTCGATCGCGCCCGACACGCCGGCGAGCCGCTCGTGCTCGCGCAGCAGCGCGACCGCCTCGGCGAGCCAGCCGGCCTGCAGCGCGACGTCCCCGTCGACCAGCAGTTGCGCGTCCCCGCCGGCGGCGCGCCGCGCGGTCTCGCGCGCCGCGGACAGCGTGCGCGGCACACCGGGCGAAATGCGCCGGAACGACCAGCCGTGCTCGGCCGCGATCCGCTCGGCGGCGAACGAGCCGTCCGACGCCGCGACCACGCGCTGGGCCGGAACCACGCCCGCCTCCGAAAGCACCGCATCCACCGCCTCGATCGTGCGCGCGAGGTGGTCGTCGTGCCCGTGGGCGGCGACGCCCACGCCGAGGTTCAGATCCGTCAGGGCCGTGCTCATCGTGTTCCCTCCCGTGGCACCTGTCCCATGGTCTGCTTCCAGGCGCGCTCGTACAGGACTTCGTACGCGCTCACCATGCGCTCCCAGCTCCACTCTTCGCGCGCCTGCCGGGCCGCTTCATAGCCCAGCCGGCGCGCCAGCTCCGGCTCGCCCGCGATGCGCCCCATCGCGGCCGCGAGCGCGGCCGGATCCTCCCGCGGCACGAGCAGGCCGCTCGTGCCCTCGCGAATCGCCTCCGCCACGCCGCCCGCGGCCGCGGCCACGACCGGTAGCCCCGCCGCCTGCGCCTCCAGCAGCGCGAGCGGCAGGCCCTCCCAGCGGGATGCGATCGCAAACCCATCGGCGCCCCAGTAGAACGGCGCGGCATCCGCCACCGCGCCCTCGAATCGCACGCGCTCGAGCACGCCGAGGGCGCGCGCACGCGTCTCCAGCTCCGCGCGCAACGAGCCGTCCCCCACGATCCACAGCCAGGCGCCGGCATTCGCCCGCGCAAATCCCTCGAGCAGGATGTCGACGCCCTTCTGGGTCTCGAGCCGACCGACGAACAGCCACACGAAATCGCCGGGCGCAGCGCCCATGCGCGCGCGCACGCGCATGCGCTCGGCCGCGGCCCGCTCCTGCGTGCGATCGAGGCCGACGGCGTCGACGCCGTTCTCGATCACGCGTCCATTGCCCTCGACGTCGAAGCCGTAATCGCGCGCCAGTCCGTCGGCGACCGCGCGGCTCACGCACACCACCTGGTCCGCGCGCGACAGCTCCCAGCGTTTGAGCCAGCGCTGCCCGCCCGAGTGCGCAAACCCGACCAGGTGCTCGGTGACCAGCACCGCGGGGACGCCGACGAGGTGCGCGAGCGGCACGAGGTAGCGATCGGCCGCGGGCCACACGTGGTGCACGTGCAGGATCGAGCGGCGCGAGCGGCGCAGGAAGCGCAGCGTTTGCCACGCGCGCGCCACCTGGAAACGGTTCGTCATCTCGGGCAGGCGCTCGACCGGAACGCCCGCGCGTTCGAGATCGCCGGCGATGCGGTCGAGCGCCGCGTTCGGCGCGAGCGCGACCGAGGGCGCGAAGCGCGCGCGGTCGAGCCGGCACGCCAGCTCGAACACCACCTTTTCGGTCCCGCCGACGCTCTGGCCGCTCTCGACCAGCACGACCGGGATGCGCGGGCCGGACGACAGCGGCCGCGCCGCCAGCGGAAGCCCGGCGGCCCCGCGACCCGGGGGAGGGCGATCAGCGCGCGCCGATGCGCTCATAGGCCTCGAGCAGCCGCACGCGGCTGTAGTCCCACGCCATCCCGTCCTGGAACCGGCGGCGATTGTACGCGCCCATCTCCGCGCGCCGCTCCGGATCGCGCAGCAGGTGGTCGATGCACGCCGCCAGGTCGTCGACCTCGTTCGGCCGCGCGTAGAGCGCGCCATCCCCCGCCGAGTAGCGCGTCTCGCGCAGGTCGAACGCCACGATCGGCCGTCCGAGCGCCATGTACTCGAGGATCTTGTTCATGGTCGACACGTCGTTCAGGGGGTTCTTGGGATCGGGCCCGACGCACACGTCGGCGGTCGAGAGAATCGCCTCGACCCCGGCGTCGGGGATGCGCCCGGTGAACTCGACCACGTCCTCGAGGCCGAGGTCCTTCGTCATCGCCACCAGGTCGTCGAACGAGTCGCCCGAGCCGATGAGCGTGAACGACACGTCGCGCGCGCCGCGCGATGCGATCAGCGCGCGCGCCGCGCGCAGCAGGTAGTCCACGCCGTCCTGCGGCGCCATCACGCCCAGGTACGCGACCAGGAACGGCCGGCCACGCTTGAGCGCCAGGTCCGGCGCCATGCCGACGAAGCGCCCGGTCTCCGGCCCCGAGCGCACGACCACGACGTCCTCGGGCGCGAGCCAGCCGCGGCGCTGCGCCGTCTCCTTGTACGACTCGTTGGTCGCGATCACGACGTCCGCGGTGGCGTACGTCAGGCGCTCGAGCAGGCGCAGGCCGTGGTACCAGAAGCCCTCCTTGCCGAAACGCGAGACGTAGACCTCGGGCGAGAGGTCGTGCTGGTCGAACAGGAACTTGACGCCGAACAGTTTGTAGAACGCGCCGATCAGGAAGAACGTGTCGGGGGGATTGCAGGCGTGGATCACGTCGAAGCCGCGCTGCCCGGCGACGCGCATGGTCAGCCACGCGGTCTGCAGCCAGCAGTAGGCGAACTCGTAGAGGTACGACACGGCGCCCTTGGTCGGCGGCGGCGGGTCGTAGCGGTGGATCGCGACGCCCTCGAGCTCCTCGTAGGGCAAAGTCCACGGAGCACCCTTCGGGCAGATCACCGAGACCGACCATCCGGCCTCGGTCAGCGCCTTCGACTCGAGCCAGACGCGGCGGTCGAACGGCACCGGCAGGTTCTCGACCAGGATCAGGACGCGGCGGCGGCGCCCGTGCGCTTTACCAGGCGAGGCCGACATAGTCCCCGCGCGTGACGTCGCGCTTTTCGACGAGGCGTACGAGGTCGACCAGCGTCTGCCCGTCCTTCATCCACGCCGGCACTTCCCGGTAGGACGGGTGCCCGTTCGCAATCACGATCACCTCGGAGGCCTCGACCACGGCGCGCGCGTCCTTGCTGAACACGCGGTCGAGGTACGGGATCTCGGCTTCGAGGTACTGGCGATTCGCGCCCAGCAACTTGTCGACGTCGATGTGCGCGTCATGCAGGCGCACGTCCCAGCCCTTGCCCACGAGCGCGCCCACGACGCGGATGATCGGGCTCTCCCTGAGGTCATCGGTCTCGGCCTTGAACGACAGCCCGAGCACGCCCACCCTCTTGTGCGCGGCCTTCGTGCGCTCGATGGTCGCGATCGCGAGCTGCACCTGGAGCTCGTTCGAGCGCAGGATCGACTCGAGCACCGGCAGGTCGAGATTCTTCTCGCGCCCGCGGTGCGTGATCGCCCGCAGGTCCTTGGGCAGGCACGATCCGCCGAACGCGAATCCGGGCTTGAGGTAATAGGGCGAGAGGTTGAGCTTGGTGTCCTGCACGAACAGCCGCATCACCTCGTGCGAGTCGATGCCCTCGCGCTTGCACAGGTTGCCGATCTCGTTCGCGAACGCAACCTTGAGCCCGTGAAACGCGTTGTTCACGTACTTGAGCATCTCGGCGGTGCGGATCGGCACGGAGAAGATCTCGCCGTCGACGCCCGCGTAGAGCTCGCGCAATGGCTTCGCGCTCGACTCCTCCGCGACGCCGAGCACGGTCAGTGGCGGCCCGAAGAAATCGGCGACCGCGGTGCCCTCGCGCAGGAACTCGGGGTTGTAGCACACGCCGAAGTCCTTGCCCGCCGTGAGGCCCGACGCCTCCTCGAGACGAGGGATCAGCAGCGTCTCGACCGAGCCCGGCAGCATCGTGCTGCGGAACACCACGACGGTCCGGTGCGGGTCCGCCTTGAGCGCGGCACCGACTTCGCCCGCGGCGTGCGCGACGTGGTCGAGATCGAGCGATCCGTCCTCGCGGCTCGGGGTGCCCACGCACACGAGCACGAGGTCGGCGCCCTTGACGCCCTCGGCGTAGTCGAGCGTCGCGGTGAGTCGGCCGTCCTTCGCCGCGGCGGCGATCAGCTCGGGCAGGTCCTTCTCGACGATCGGGCTCTCGCCGCGCTGCAGGCAGCCCACCTTGTACTCGTTCGGGTCCACGCCGATGACGCTGTGGCCCAGCTTCGCCAGGCACGCCGACGTGACCGACCCGACATAACCCAATCCGAACACTGCGATGCGCATGCGTTCTCCGGGGGGAGGAGAGTTTCGTTCCGCGCTACGCGGGGTCGCTCGCGCGCCCGCCTTCGTTCCACCGGATCGTCGTCCGCCACGTGAGCGGAAGCCGGCCCTCGATCACGAACTCCACGATGCCGCAAGGGCGCGGCTCGAGGAACCGCGGCGCCCATGTGGCATCGTCGCCCGCGCGCGCGGTCGCGCCCTCGGGCAGCCCGCCCTCGAGGGCGAGCGTGAAACCGTCGGGCCAGCGCGCCGCGAACGCGGCGTCACCCTGCTTGACGGCGCGCCCGTCGCCGAGGTGCCAGCGCGCCACCGCCCGGTGGCTGCCCGCGCCCTCGAGCGCGTCCTCGATCTCGAGCCGCCCGGGCTCCGGCCAGCGCACGCGGCGCCGGTGCGACACGCCGCCCTCTAGTCCGCGATACCCGTCGTGCGCCGCGCTCCACTCGAACGCGTCGCCGCCCGACTTCCCCGTGATGCGCGCCGCCCTGAGCCACTGGAACAATCCGCCCGGGACCGACTGCGATTCGCCGTCGACCTCGACCGTGTTGTGCGCGGCCGTCGCGCGCAGGCGCTCGCGCAGCTCCGCATGCGCGTGGTAGCCGCCCGTGCCCGGGTCCACCAGCCGCGGCCCGCTCACGTCGAGGAGCACCATGAGCGCATCCGCATGCCCGTGCGCGTACAGCGGCGCGAGGCCCAACTCGGCGGCGTCGAACAGGAGGCGCGCGTCGCCGCGCTGCGCGATCATGTAACCCGCGTCCTCGACCACCGCGGGCGGCGCGGCCTGGCGCGTTCCCTTCGGCACCGCGCCCAGCCAGTGCGCGCGCGCCGAGTTCGGCCCGCTCCACCCTTCGCCCGTCAGCGCGGCGGCGCATTCGAGCGTCGCCGGCACGCGCAAGGCGAACGGCTCGCCGGTCGGCAGCGCCTGGCCCTCGTCGCCGTCGCCGACCGGCCACGTCAGGCCGCCCGGGGACACGCGCTCGAGCATTGCGGCCACGCGCGCGACGCGCTCGATCACCGCCGGCGGCGGCGCAACTCCGGCGCGCGCTTCCAGCCCGTAGACCGCGAGCACGAAGTCGAGCACGAAGTGCTGGTAGGCGAACGCATGTTCGCGCGTCGCGCCGCCCTCCGTGGTCTGCCCGAGGAAACTCTCCTCGAGGATCGCCAGCCCGCGCTCGCGCCAGCGCCCGGCTCCGGGCACGAACGCGAGCAACCGCCCGCCCCACGCCAGCCCTGCGGCCTCGCCCAGACGATGGTTGTTCGCCGAGGAGTGGCGCGCGTCGTGCGCATCCACGAACCGCAGTTGTTCCGCCCAGGTCGCGAACACGCGCTCCCAGCGCGCCTCCGCGATCGATTCGGCGCCCGGCGACCGCGCCACCAGCGCGAGCGCGAGGCCCCACGACAGGCTGCGCAATGCATACTCGAGCGCGCTCGCCCACTGCAGGCCCCGGTACGGCGGACACGCATCGATCCAGGCCTCGAGCGCCTCGAACACGAAGCGCGCGCAGCCCGGATCGCCGGTGAGGTACCCCGCCTGGGCGACCGGCACGAGGAATCCGTGCCGACCCAGTTCCCACGCCAGCCGGGCATCGCCCACGCGCACGGGGTCGCGGTAATCGAGCGTCGGTCCGAACGCGAACCCGGCGTCGGGCCCGCCGTCCGGGCTCCGGTTCCACGGCCAGCGCGCCGGGTCGGGACCGAACTCGTACTTGCGCGCGAACAACTCGACGCGCCCGGCCCGGATTGCGTCCGAGCGGGCAACCACCCGCGCACTCTCCCCCGGGACCGCGGCCTCGAGCGCGGCGGCGAACGCCTCGCGCGAGGCCGCGGGCGCGAGCGGCGCGCTCGCGGCGACGAACGCGTCACGAAAGCCCGCGGCCGGGCGCGGCAGCGCCGGCA
>JBKJJJ010000123.1:0-3281 GCA_046598045.1 Candidatus Eiseniibacteriota bacterium | reverse complement strand
CTCGCCGGCGTGCTCGCGGGGCGCAACGTGCGCGCCACGCTCACGGGCGACGCCTCTTTGCGCACGCGCCCGATGCGCCGCATCGTCGATCCGCTGCGCGCGATGGGCGCCGACGTCGTGGCGCTCGGCGAGGATGGGCGGCCGCCGCTCGAGGTGACGGGCCGGGCGGGCGCAATGCACGGCATGCACCACGTGCTGCCGGTCGCGAGCGCCCAGGTCAAGTCGTGCCTGCTGCTGGCCGGGCTCGCGGCCGAGGGGGAGACCAGCGTCGAAGAGCCGCTGCCGTCGCGCGACCACACCGAGCGCATGCTGCCCGCGTTCGGCGTGGCAGTCCGGCGCGCCTCCGCGCTCGCGTCCACCGTGAGCGGTCCGGCCGCGCTGCGCTCGCCGGGGACGCTGACCGTGCCTGGCGACTTCTCGGCCGCGTTTTTCTGGCTGGTCGCCGGCTCGATCGCACCCGAGGGCGAACTCACGCTCGAGGGCGTCGGCTTGAACCCCGGGCGGACCGGCGGGCTGGACGTCCTGCGCCGGATGGGCGCCTCGATCGCGGTTCACGGTGAGCGCGAGCTGGCCGGCGAGCCCGTCGGGGACCTGACAGTGCGGCCGGCGGCGCTGATCGCCGCGGACATCGAGCCCGGGGAGATCCCGGGACTGCTCGACGAGCTGCCGGCCCTGGCGGTAGCCCAGGCGTTCGCGCGCGGGCGCTCCCGGGTGCGGGGGGCGGGCGAGCTGAGGGTCAAGGAATCGGATCGTATCCGGGCCGTGGTCAACGCTTTGACGGCCCTTGGTGGGACCGCGCATGAACGGGAGGACGGGTGGGAGATCGAAGGGGGCAGGCTGGCGGGTGGGGTGGTCGAGAGCCGGGGGGACCACCGGATCGCGATGGCGTTCGGGATCGCGGCCCTGGCGGCGGACGGCCCGGTCCGGGTCAAAGAGGCCGAGATGATTGACACGAGCTACCCGAGATTTTACAGTGACTTGCGGGATCGGGTGACCTCGCGGTGAACCCTCTGGTGATCACCATCGACGGCCCGGCCGCAGCGGGAAAGAGCACCACCGCCCGCGCGGTTGCGCGCCATCTGGGCTGCCTTTATCTCGACTCCGGTGCGATGTATCGGGCCTTCGGCCTCAAGGTCGAGCGCCTGGGGTTGTCCGCTGTGCTCGACCAGGTCGCGCTCGGGTCCGACGAGGACCGGGCGCAGCTCGACGAGCTTGCGCGGACGACCACGATCGGGTTCACCGGTCCCAAGGACGATCCCGCCGTGGTGCTCGACGGCGCGCCCCTGGGAGACGAGATCCGCACTCCCTTGGTGTCGGAGCTGGCCTCGCGCGTGGCGACGATTCCCGTCGTGCGCGATCGCATGAACGAGTTGCAGCGCCAGATCGCGGCGCGCGAGTCGCTCGTCGCCGAGGGCCGCGACATGGGGACCGTGCTCTTCCGGGATGCGTCGGTGAAGATCTTCCTCGACGCGTCGGTCGAGGAGCGCGCACGCCGCCGCCAACGCGAACTCGCCGCGCGCGGGATCGAGTTGCCGGTGGCGCAGGTGCAGCGCGAGATCGAGGAGCGCGACCGACGCGACCGCGAGCGCGCGCTGGCTCCGCTGGTGCCGGCCCACGACGCGATCGTGGTCGACACCTCGGGCATGTCGGTCGGGGAGCAGATCGAAGCCGTGCTCAAGGCGGTCGAGGCCCGGGTCTCGCGTCCATGAGTCGACGGCAGAGGCGCTTTTCATGCGGCCCTTGTATCGCATCGTGCATGGCGTCGCCGATGCATTTCTGACGGTCCTGCTCGAACGCGAGGTCTCTGGTCTCGACCGGATCCCGCGTTCGGGCGGCATCATCATCGCCGCCAATCACATGGCGTTCTGGGACCCGCCGGTGATCGGCGCCTCGCTGTCGCGCGAGCTGGCGTACATGGCACGCGCCGAATTCTTCGGGGTTCCGCTGTTCGGAGCGCTGATCCACGCGCTCGGCGCATTCCCGGTGCGGCGCGGCACCGCCGACCTGGCCGGATTCCGGCAGGCCGAGCGAACGCTCGCACGGGGCGGTGCGCTGTTGGTGTTTCCGGAGGGGGGCCGCATGAAGGACGGCGACCTCCATCCGGCGCTTCCGGGCCTGGGCCTGCTCGTGGCCCACGCCCGGGCGCCGATCGTGCCGCTCCATGTGTCCGGCACGAATCGCATCCGACGCTGCATGGTGAGACGCGAGAAGGTGCGCCTCACCATCGGCACGCCCCTCCCGGCGGAACTCTGGTTCCCACCGGGCCCGAAGCGAACCCTGGCCGGTCGCGCGCTCTACCAGGCGATCAGCGACCGCGTAATGCAGGAGCTCACCCTCCTCCGGCAGTGCGAGGAGGAGACGACGCGGAGCGGGGCCGCCCCCGCCACCATCACGTCGCAACGGGTGAACTCCCACGAACGAGGAGGCAGCACTTGATGACCGAAGAACGCGACAATTTCACCACCAGCCCCGTGGACGACGACGAGCCACGGGTCCCTACGAGCCGCCCCATCGCCGCACCCATCTTCATGGATGACGACGACGATGAAGAAGGTGGGATGACGGCGGAGGAGCGCGCGGCGCTGTACGAGCTCTACGCTCCGTCGCTGCAATCGCTCGGCGAAGGCGAGATCGTGCGCGGCACGATTCTCGCGATCACCGACAACGAGGTCCTGGTCGACGTCGGGTTCAAGTCCGAGGGGGTGATCAACCTCCAGGAGTTCGCGAACCGCGACGAGATCAAGGTCGGCGACGAGGTCGAAGTCTTCCTCGAGAAGATGGAGAACCAGGATGGCCTGGTCGTGCTGTCCAAGCAGCGCGCCGACTTCGTGCGCGTGTGGGACCGCGTCAAGGCCGCCGCCGATGCCGGCGAACTGGTCGAGGGCAAGCTCGTCCGCAAGATCAAGGGTGGTGTGGTCGTCGATCTCTACGGGGTCGAGGCGTTCCTCCCGGGCAGCCAGATCGCGCTGCGCCAGGTCCAGAACGTGGACGCCCTGCTCGGCCAGGCCGTGCAGGTCAAGATCATCAAGCTCAACAAGCGCCGCCGCAACATCGTGGTGTCGCGCCGCGCGGTGCTCGAAGAAGAGCGTGAGCGCATGAAGGCCAATGTCCTCAAGGACCTGGGCAAGGACCAGATCCGCGAGGGCGTGGTCAAGAACATCACCGATTTCGGCGCGTTCGTCGACCTGGGTGGCATCGACGGCCTGCTCCATATCACGGACATGTCGTGGGGCCGCGTGTCGCACCCGTCGGAGATCGTCAAGATCGGCGACAAGATCACG
>JBKJJJ010000172.1:0-3936 GCA_046598045.1 Candidatus Eiseniibacteriota bacterium | reverse complement strand
TGGACGTGGCAGCGTTCGCCCGAGCCGACCATGTGATTGGGGTCTCGACGCAGCTCGTGCGCAACATTCGGACACGATTCGCTCTCAGTTGCGAAGCCACCGTGATCCCAATCACATGGTCGGCTCGGGCGAACGCTGCCACGTCCATGCGATCGACAAGCGTCGCCCGTCGCTCTCCAATTGTTCCCGGGTGGTTGAACCGAGCCTCGGCGGCAGCATCGCCGCGCAGGTCAGCAACGAGGCGAGAGCCTTTGAACTCCGACCGTAAGCGGCCTCCGAGATACACCGCTGATCCTCGCGCGTGGATGATGACGCGTTCGCCCGATGCGACGAGGAACCGTTGAGCTCGTCGTCGAGCCCTCGACCGAGCCACGGCGCGCAGGGCCTTTGCAAGAGGGCTTCTCCCCCGATATTGCTTGGAGAGGAAGACAATGCGTCCCGTTTCCCCGAGGAATCGTCGACCGAGGGTCTCCTCGCTCGCAGCGCTTTCGCCGTTTGCCACTAAGAGGTCTACCTCGACGCCCGCTTCACGCAGGCGCGCGATCACGGTCAGGCTCTGCGATTGCAGCACAGGATGGTTGAGTGTTTCATCCACCAGGTAGGCCACGCGGGCGTTCATCGAAGAAGGCCTGTGACGAGCGTGGTCTGCCGCCACGGGAGGGCAGCTTGGGCGATGGTTCTGATGACTGAGCCTGGCTCTCGTTTGCCGTACCCTCGCGCAATCCACCCTTGCTCGACGGTGATAGCGGACTCATTCGCATGGAAGCTGAAATCGATCCGTACGACGCCCGCCGAATCGGATCGACTCAACACCATTCCGCTCCCTAGGCGCTCCACGCGCACTGCTGGGTCAAGGTGAAGGAAGGTCTCCACCAGATGGGAATTCTCACCGGAAACCTCATCCTCAATTTCAACCCGCCCCGCCTTGTTCAAAGTGATCCGACGACGGTGCCGTCCCACGCCCGCGAGGCGTTTATAGCCGTCGTGTTCGCCGACCATACGGGTCTCCTCCGCCGATGTCGTCCATTCGACGATGCGTGGATGCGACGAGAAAAGAAGATCGAACAACTGCCCGGGTAGGATTTCGTTGATCTCTGCCTGATCAACCTGAACCGTGTTGTGCGCGCGCGTTCTCCTGAAATCGTTGCGGTCGCTTTCCGACGACGTGTAGGCATAAGTGCCCGGATCCACGATCCAGGCCCGATTCATCAGACTGACCTCGGCGCTTAAAGAGTCGTTGTGAAAGTGTCCGCGGGGGCCGCGTGGATCGCCGCAATGGACAACCACATGGGCTCCTTCTGCCCGTAGTATGGCGAGCCCTGACACGTCGAACAATCTCGAAGGCAGCGCTGCCGGGCTGGGTTGGGCGGCGCTCACTTCCAACCTCTCGCTCCACCAGAAACCCTCGGCGCGTGCTATCCCCGCCGCGCTCGCGAGATCGTCTCGGCCAGTCAGCGCGCTCGCTAGCCCCAAAAACGAGCGGTGATCGTCCGGTGCCTCCGGAGTGAGCCGATGAAGGCGGCCATTGTCCACGTCCCCGATCAGCGGCACTCGACCGTCGGGGCGCGTGTAATGCAGCGTGGCCTCGGCCATGCTGACGACGCGCGTCCATGCTGTCTCCGATAGCGCGTGCCCGTTCTCCCGGGCCAATTCAAAGGCACAGAGAAGGAGTTCGCCCACCAACCGGTGATAGTTGATCGAGCCTTCGTAGCCGAGGCCGTCCGCTCCCACTTGGATCAGCACCTCGCTCTCCAGGCCTCGTAGCCCGATCTCAAGCCAGGCCGCCGACTCCTTGAAGTAAGGCGTGAGGACGCCGAGATAGACAAGACCAACCAGATCCGCGAGGTAGTGGTTGCTCGTGGGGTAGCCCTCGGAGCGTTCCAGATTTGAGGCGATGAACCGCCCGTGCTCGAGAGCCGATCGAAGAAACCTCTCCCGAACCTGTGTGGTCTGAGCGGCCGACTCTCGCGTGAGGGTAAAGACTACGCACCAGTTCGCGATCCGGATCGCCGCCTCCATTGCATTGCCCCAGTTGCAGGTCCGTAATACGGGGTTACCTTCTACCCAAGCGTGCCACTGGTCCATCGCCTCTCGAGCGAAGCGCTCATCGTCGGTCAGCCAGAACGCCTGGGCCAGTCTTATGAGTTGGTAGCCTCTGGAGAGTTCCCACGGAATCTTGATGTCCGCCTTGAAGGAGGGATCGACGAGGACCATGTCCTTTACGTAGCCCTGCGGCCAGCGAAAGCCCGTTTTGAAGTCGCAACACCAGTCGATTGTGGGGCCCAGCGCGGTGGGGCCAGAGCCCAGCAGGTCGAACCGATGCGCCAGTGCGTCCGCGGCCTCGCTGAGCAGAGTCTCGAATACCTCTGAGTGTTGCTGTTTGAATTCCTGTGCGGCCTCTCGCCGACGCTCGCCCGAAGCGTTCATCCGGCCGAGCCGAACTCGGCCCGTATTCGACGCCGCGTGATTTAAGGACACGGTGAGTGCGCGTTCGAGAGTTCGTGACGAAACGGAGGCTGCGTTTGCCTGAACCACGACCCGTTCGATCCACGTCCCGAATAGCCGATCCAAAACGCGCTTAGTGCGCCACGGCACCTCTCGCCAGGGGCGTGAACGCGCCTGCCGGATCAGGGCGTCAATGTTCGGCATCTGCTACCACAACGGTTTCCGCTCAATCCACTCCGAGTGCCAAGCGGAGAGATTCAGCAGAAGCCACAAGTGAACAGCCTGACGTCGCGGGTTGGCGCGATGCTCGTTCCAGATGCGCTGGACGCCGTCCGCGCGCAGCAATCCCGACGTCACGATAGGGCTCTCGAACAAAGCCTTCTTCATGAAGGGCTCGCCCAACTCGGCGAACCATTGCGCGACGGGGGCAGGAAAACCGACTTTGGGCCGAGTCAGCAATTCTTTTGGAAGAAGATCGCGCACCGCATGCTTCAAAAGACCCTTCAGGCCGCGTTCGAGTTTTAGGGATTGTGGAAGGGGGAGGACGAACTCCACCAGTTCGTGATCGAGGAAGGGAACACGGCCTTCAAGGGAATTCGCCATTCCCATCTTGTCCACCCTCATGAGCAGCAGTTCGGGCAGGCGATGCCGCAATTCGAGGTCGGTCATCCGGGACAGCATGTCGAAATCGGCCCGATGCCGCGCCACCGCACCTTTTGCGAGGATCGCAGCGATACCGCCGTCCCCATGAGGAGGGCTCAGAATCCGTTCAGTCTCGTCCGGGGTGAAGACGACGGCCCCGCCCAGAAAGGTATCGCTGCCGGATCCCCGCCGCGCCAGCAGCCTGCGCAGGTCGGGAGCACGATGCACTATCTGGAGTCCGCGGCTGAAGAGACGCGAGAGGGAACGCACGACACCTTCGCCAAAGAGGCCGGAAAGGTGCCGAAACCGAGCATCCTCTTCGAGAAAAGGCAGGTACCAAGGGTACCCGCAGAAGAGTTCGTCGGCTCCCTCGCCTAACTGAACCACCTTGATCGAGCTGTCGCGCGCAAGGCGTGAGACGTAGTGCAGGGGGACGCAGACTGGATCTCCGATTGGCTCATCCTGAGCCACCACGAGGCTGGGCAGGAACTCGGCAACCTCTTTTGCTCCTACGATGACTTCGTGATGCTCAGTTCCGAACTGCTCGGAGACCTGACGTGCGAAACGACGTTCGTCGAGAACGGCGGCGTCCTCGTATCCCACGGAGAAAGTCTTGATGTGGCGCGCGCCGTTTTCAGCCATGAGGGCCACAACGGCGCTTGAGTCAACGCCGCCCGACAGAAAAGCGCCGATGGGTACATCCCCCATGCATCTCCGTGCGACCGCACGAGAGACCAAGCGTCGCGTTTCGATCGAAGCTTCTTCGAAGTCCATCGCCCGTGCTGGAGGAGCGGCCGCGGGATCCCAGTAAGCCCTCGGCAGATCCGGCCCCCGACGGCTGATCTCCAG
>JBKJJJ010000079.1:0-2720 GCA_046598045.1 Candidatus Eiseniibacteriota bacterium | reverse complement strand
CGCCCAACGTCGGCGGCATCTCGCGCTACCTGACCCCCATCACCTCGGCGCCGGTCTACCGGCAGATCGAGGCCGACGTGTGGGACCTGCTCGGCCAGTTGCCGCTCGGCGGCAAGGCGCGCAAGGCGGCGAAGCGCCTGAAGGAAGGCCTCAAGACGCTGGTCGTGCCGAACCTGTTCTTCGAGGAGCTGGGCTTCAAGTACTTCGGCCCGGTGGATGGCCACGACCTCAAGGAGCTGGTGCGCCTGCTCCACGAGCTCAAGGAGATCAAGGGCCCCGTGTTCCTCCACCTGCGCACCGTCAAGGGCAAGGGCTACGCCCCGGCCGAGCAGGACGCGTGCAAGTTCCACGGCCTCGGAAAGTTCGACAAGGTCACGGGCTCGACCGAGGCCTCGACCAGCTCGACCTACACGCAGGTGTTCGCCCAGTCGGTGATCGACGAGGCCGACCGCAACCCGCGCGTGGTCGCGATCACGGCGGCGATGCCGGACAACACGGGCCTGTCGTCGTTCCAGGCGAGGTTCCCCGAGCGCTTCTTCGACGTCGGCATGGCCGAGCAGCACGCGGTGTGCTTCGCGGCCGGCCTCGCCACGGCGGGGGCGGTGCCGGTGGCCGCGATCTACTCCACGTTCCTCCAGCGCGCCTACGACCAGATCGTGCACGACGTCATGCTGCAGAAGCTGCACGTCGTCCTCGCGGTCGATCGCGCGGGGCTCGTCGGCGAGGACGGCGCCAGCCACCACCGCGTGTTCGACATCGCCTACTTGCGCTCCCTGCCCGGCCTCGTCTTGATGGCGCCGCGCGACGAGAACGAGCTGCGCTCGATGATGCGCACCGCCGTCGCCTACGAGGGCGGACCGATCGCCGTCCGTTACCCGCGCGCGCCGGTCGAGGGCGTCGCGCCCGAGCCCGCACGCCTGCTCGAAATCGGCAAGGGCCAGGTGCTCAAGGAGGGCACGGACGTCGCGCTGATCGCGCTCGGCTCGATGGTGCTGCCCGCGGTCGCCGCGGCCGAGCGCCTCGCCAGGGAAGGCATCCGCGCGACCGTGTTCGACGCCCGCTTCGTCCAGCCGATCGACGTCGAGGCGCTGCGCCAGATCGCGGGCAAGGTCGCGCGCCTCGTGACCATCGAGGAGGCCGTGCTCGCGGGCGGCTTCGGCTCGGCCGTGATGGAGTCGCTCGCGCGGGACCAGCTGTTCCCGCCGGTTCTCCACCTCGGCGTGCCCGACCGGCTGGTCCCGCACGGCACGCGCACCCAGCTGCTCGAGTCGCTCGGGCTCACCCCCGAGGGCATCGCGCGCTCCGTTCAGTCCTGGATCGCGGACACCGCGCCCGTCGCCCCGTGAGCCGGACCTCCGGCACCAGGCGCCGGTCGCGTGCGATCCGCCGCGTCGCCATTCTCGGCCGCGCGCATCGCGTCGCCGTGGGCAAGCGCCTCGGCGACCTCGACGTCTGGCTCAACAAGAAGGGCCTCGACGTGCTGCTCGTTCACGGCGAGGAGACCCTCCCCGGCATCGGCTGGACGCCCGACCCGAAGGACGCGGCGGCCGTCCTCGAGACCGACCTCCTGATCACCCTGGGCGGCGACGGCACGATCCTCGCCGGCGCACGCATCGTCGCGGGCACGGACATTCCGCTGCTGCCGATCAACCTCGGCGGCCTCGGCTTCCTCGCCTCGTTCGAGGGCAAGGAGCTCGAGGTCGCGGTTGCGGCCGCGCTCCTGGGCAAGCTCGAGCGCGAGCAACGGAGCCTCCTGACCGCGCGCCTCGTGCCGCGGACCAGCCGGAATGGCACCGCGCGCGCGCGCAACCTCGGCATCGCGCTCAACGACGTCGTGATCAAGCCCCAGAGTTCCTACCGCGCGCTGCGCTTCGACGTCTCGGCGGGGGAGACCTTCCTCGGGCACGTCGTCGCCGACGGCCTGGTCGTCGCGAGCCCGTCGGGCTCGACCGCGTACTCGCTCTCGGCGGGCGGCCCGGTTGTCGCGCCGGGGCTCGAGGCGCTGGTCGTGACGCCCGTGTGCCCGCACACGCTCGGCATGCGCGCGCTCGTCCTGCCGCCCTCGCTCGAGGTCACGGTCACGATCCGGGCGCGGGACCGCGCCGGCGCGATCGTCTCGCTCGACGGCCTCGAGGGCATCCCGATCGGGCCGAACGACGTCGTGCGCGTGGCGCTCGCCCGCGACGCGGTCACGTTCCTCCGCCGCGAAGGGCATGTCCTGCCCATCGAGCTGCCCACCAAGCTCGGCTGGTCCGGCAGCCCCCGGCGCTCGAAAGGCTGATCGAGCGATGCTGACCGAGCTCGCCGTCGAGCATCTCGCGATCGTCGAGAGCGCGCGACTCGAGCCGGCGCCCGGCTTCACCGCGCTCTCGGGCGAGACCGGAGCGGGCAAGTCGCTGCTCGTGGGCGCGCTCACCCTGATCGTGGGCGGCCGCGCCGATGCCGACGCGGTCCGCGCGGGCGAGGCCCGCGCGCGCATCGAGGCCGCGTTCCAACTCGGGCCCGGCCCCGCGCTCGAGCGCGCCACGGAGCTGCTCGCCGGGTGGGGGATCCCGTTCGCGGACGGCGAGTTGGTGCTGCGCAGAGAGATCGCGCGCGAGGGCCGGAGCCGGGCGTGGATCAACCAGTCGCCGGTCACCGTCACCGCGCTCGCCGAGCTCGGCGCCGTCCTGCTCGACGTCCACGGCCAGCACGAGCACCAGAGCCTGCTCGCCCCCGAC
>JBKJJJ010000187.1:0-11351 GCA_046598045.1 Candidatus Eiseniibacteriota bacterium | reverse complement strand
CCCGCGGCGACCGTCGCGGCGGTCGTGTCGACCATGGGCGGCGGCGGTGGCGGGGCCTTCGTGCGGAACAGCTTGTCGAGCTCGTCCATCGCCTGCTTGCCGAGAGCCTGCTTTTCTCGTTCGATCTCGGCTTCGAGCAGCTTGCGCTGCGCGAGGGCCGCCGCGGCCGCCCGGTCCTCGATCGCCTTCCGGCTCGCGGCGAGCGTGTCCTCGAGGGCGCCGGTCAGGGCCTCGGTCAGCGCCGCGAGCGATTCCTCGCCGCGCGCGAACAGCCGCGACGCCGTGCGATCCGGGTTCCAACCGAACGTCGGGTGCGCGACCGTTCCTCCGAGCCTGAGATCGATCGTCAGCCGCCCGTCCGGCTCCAGCAGGGCGCCGGCCACGCGCGTCAGGGAGGCCGGCAGCAGCTTCACCTCGGTCGCCGGGACGAGCGCCGCGACGTCGAACGCCAGCGTGCCGTCGAGCCCGACCGAGCCCCTCGCCAGCCAGTCGGTGCCGCCGGTGGCGAGCGCGACCGGGTCGAACACGACCCTCCCCCTGGCGATGCGGAACGGCGCCGAGAGGTCGCGAAACGAGAGGATGCGATAGCGGTCCACCCCGGTGAACTCCGCGAGCTTCGCGAACACGGCCGCGCCCGCGAGCTTGCCGCCGAGCACCTGCGCGAGGCCGGTCGCGCTCAGGCCGCGGGTGATCTCCGCGGGGGTGAACCCGGACCCGTCGAGATCGAGCTTCATCTGGAGCGCGCCGAATGCGACGTCCTTCACGGGCGTCCATGCCGAGAGCAGGCGGTTCGCGTCCACCTGCTCGGCCGTGGCGTGCGCCTGGTAGTGCGGGTGGGCCCGGTCCGAGAGGTCGAACCACGCGGTGCCGCGCACGCGCCCGTCGTACGCCGCGAGCGCGCAGTCGTCGATCCGGGTGACGCCGTCCTGGTAGACGACGCGGCCCGTCAGCGCCTGGCCGGCGAAGCGCCGGAGTTTCAAGGAGCCGATCCGGAACGTGCCCTCGGCGCGCACGCGCGGCAGCGCGCTCGAATCCGCGCGCGCGGGGAAGAGTTGGTCCCCGTCGATCGCGCGCGACACCAGGGCGAACCGCAGGAGCGCGTTCGGGTCGTGTCCGCGCGCCTTTCCGAGCGCCTGCGCTACGAAAGCGAACGGGCGTTCCACCGTGCCGTCGAGCGTGACGTCGCTCCGGCCGAGCTGCGCGGTCAGCCCCGTTCCCGACGCGCGGCCCGGGGAGAGGGCGATCGTCCCGTTGACGCCGGTGACCGGATAGCCGAGACCGAGGCCGCTCGCCGAGACGCCCGCGAGCGCGAGGCGGCCGCTCCACCCGAACCCGGGGCCGGGGGCCCCCGCGCCCTCGGCGTCGAGCGCCGCGCGCCCGGCGAGCCGGGTCGAATCGGCGAGCGGCAGGAAGCGCGCGAGGTCGGCGAGATCGGCGTTGGTCTTCACGCGCACTCGCAGGCGCGGCGCGGTCCACGAGCGCGCCATGCCGGAGGCCTCGAATACCGAGCGGCCGACGCGCCCCGTAAGCCGCGCCAGGTCCGCGCCCTGCTCCGTCGCGGTCAGGTCGAACGCGAGGTCCTCGACGGCGAGCGCGCGTTGCTTGAACGCCAGCCGGCCCCCCTGGAGGACCGCACGCGCGCGCACGGACGGCATCCGCGCGTGGGAGAGCGGGCCCTTCGCCACCAGCGCAAGCCGCACGTCTCCCTTGCCTTCGAGCGTGCCGAGGGTCTTCGTCTCCTCGCGCGGCACGAACTCGAGCAGCGCGTCGAACGGGACGTGCGCCTGGTCGAGCGCGAAGTCGAGGACCTGCTCGCGCCCGGTGAGCGTGCCGTGGCCGCTCACCTGGAACGCGCCGCGCTTGAGCGCGATCCGGCGCAGCAGCCAGCCCGTGCCGGCCTGCTGGCTGAGGGCGTCGGCGGAGAGCTCGATCGGCCGCGCACCGATCGGCCACGGCGTGCGACCCCCGATGCCACTCGCGCGCGCCTCGAGCCGCAACCGCCGGTCCTGGCCGACCGGTGTCAGCGCGAGCTTCGAGTCGAGGCGGCCGACGTCGAACCACGCCCCGTCGCGCGCGTCGTAGGACGATACGCGCGCGTTCGAGATCGCGAAGCGATCGAGCGCCACGTCGAAGCCCGGGGACGACGGTTTCGCCCCGGCCTTCGCGGTCGCCAGCCCCTCCCAATTCCCGACACCGCGCTCGTTGCGCACCAGCGTCACGCGCGCATCCTCGAACGTGAGCGAGGTCAGGCGCAGGCGGTGCGCGAGCAGGGCGGCGAGGTCGAGGCTCGCATCGACCGCATGCGCCTCCGCGAAGCCTCCCCGCGGCCAGGCGGCGGGGCGCGCATAGCCGCGCGGATCGCCGATGGTGAGGCGCTCGAGGCGCAACCCGACCGGCGGAAACAGGCGCAACTGTGCGCGTCCGAGACCGACCGGCGCACCGAGCGCCTGCGCCAGCCCGCGCTGCACGATCGGGGTCAGGCGCTCGGGCGGGAACGTGGCCCAGGCGGTCGCCGCCAGCACGCCTCCGAGCAGCCCGATGCCCCCGAGGGTCACGAGGCCGATCGTCCGCCTGCGGGTCTTCAAGCCGGCCTTCCGCTCGTGTACTCTTCCCGCCATGCCTCGCCCCTCCGTGTCGCGCGGCGATGCCGCACGCTCGCCCAAGGTCGCCGTCCCGCCTTACACGCCCTGGGCAGACCGCGCGCCCGGGAGCCTTCGTCTGGCGATCGTGCTCCTGTTCGCATGCGCGGTCACGCCCGTTTTGTTCCGGCTCCACCCGGTTGGCGACGCCTTCGTCGAGACCGACTTCGACGGCGGCGATGCACCCGCCGGACGCACCCCGCTGAGCGACCGATGGGAGGGAGGATGCAGGGCTACCGGGTGACGGCGCAACTCTTGCCGCGCTTCCGCGATACCGACGCGATGGGGCACCTCAACAACGCAGTCTACGTGACTTACTTCGAGGTCGCGCGCATGGAGTACTGGCGCGCGATGACAGGGGAGGCGAACTACATGGAGGTGCCATTCATCCTCGCGCATACGTCGATCGATTTCCGGTCCCCGGCGTTCGTGCACGAACGCCTCGTGGTCGGCATCCGCGTGTCGCGCCTCGGAAGGAGTTCGTTCGAGTGCGCCTATCGCATCGCCGAGGAGACGACCGACCGGTTGGTGTGCGAGGGGCGCTCGGTGCAGGTGATCTTCGACTACGCCGGGGGGGCGTCCTACCCGATGCCGGACGCCCTGCGCGCGCAGGTCCGGGCCTTCGAGGGCGATCCGGCGCTGTGAGTCGCGCACAGGCGGGGCTTTTCGCGCGGACCCGGATGGGCTACGCTCCCGCCTTCGACCGCCCGAATTGCGGCGCGGATCCCGTCGTCGTCCAAGCAGGGAAGGAAAGCCGATGACCCTCACCGTCGTACACGCGCGGGCCCGGACTGCGCGCGGAATCGTCCTTTTTGCCCTGCTCGCGCCGCTCGCGCTCGGAGCGGCCGGCTGCGCGTCGAAGGGCGGGGCCAAGACCCAGGCGATCGGCAGCTCGTCGACCGCCCAGACCACGGAGAAAGCGATGTCGACTGCTCCCGTCAAGGAGCCCGACCACATTCGGGTGCAGCACATCCTGATTGGATTCGCCGGCTCGGTGCCGGGCAAGAACATCACGCGCACCGTCGAGGAGGCGCGCGTGCTCGCCTACAGCCTGCTCGACAGCGCGAAGGCCGGCGTGTCGTACGACGACCTCGTCGTCCGCCACACCGACGACTCGCCGCCGGGCATCTACGGCATGTCGAACCGCGGTGCGGTCTCGGCCGGCCCGCCCAAGGAATATCCGCGCGACAACATGGTCCCCGCGTTCGGCAACGTCGGCTTCAAGCTGGCGGTGGGCCAGATCGGCGTCGCCGACTACGACGCGAAGACCAGCCCGTACGGTTTCCACGTCATCAAGCGCGTCGAGTGACCGCGCCCACTCCAAGGAGACTCGACATGAAGCGCAATGCCCGTTTCGTTCCCGTCCTGTTGGCGCTCGCGCTCGGCGCGTTGGTGGCGCAGGGCTGTGCCCAGAAGACCGAGGACACCGCCTCCTCGACGAAGGCCTCGGATTCCACCGTCGCCGCGACGCCATCGACGCCCGCGCCGGCCGACACGGCGAAGGCCGCGACCCCGGCGACGCTCGGCACGATGCCGGTCGCGCCGAGCCCGGCGCCCGAGCACATCGTGGTGCAGCACGTGCTGATCGGCTTCCAGGGCTCGGTTCCCGGCAAGACGGTGACGCGCACCAAGGCCGAGGCCGAGAAGCTCGCGAACGAGGTGCTGGAGAAGGCGCGCAAGGGCGAGGCCATGGACGGGCTCGTGCAGCAGTACACCGACGACCAGTTCCCGGGTGTCTACGACCTGGCGAACAACGGTGTCACGCCCGACAAGACCAAGCAGGAGTTCCCGCGCAGCGGCATGGTGAAGGGGTTCAGCGACGCGGCGTTCAGCCTCTCCGTCGGCAACGTGGGGATCGCGAACTACGACCTCAAGGCCAGTCCTTTCGGATGGCATATCATCAAGCGCCTCAAGTAGCTCGCCGCCTCCGTTCATGTGATTTGTGCGCGGCCCCGGGGGATCCCCCGGGGCCGTTCGCGCGTGTCGGAACGCGTGTGCTACATTGCGCCATGTGAAACAAATCACAACAAGAGTCCCCGCCGCGTGAGCCCTGATCCGGCATCAACGCGCCTCGCTGCCCTCGCGGCGCAGGCGGCGATCGCGCTGCTGCTCGTGGCCGAGGCGTGGCTGTTCGCGCGCTTCCTCTCCTGGCGCGCGAGCGAAGCGCGCCCGCACTTCGCGCGCAACGCGTGGCTGCTCGTGGTCGGACTCGCGGGGCTGTTCGCCGTGCCCGCCGCGATCCTCGCGCGCTCGGGCGCGCTCGCGCCGGGGGTCTCCGGCGCCGGCATGCCCTGGGAGCGCGTGGGCGACGATGCACCGCTCCTCGTCGCCGCCCGGGCCGGGGAGCGCGCGTACCAGAACCGCTGCGCGCCCTGCCACCTCCCGGACGGCCATGGCTTGCCGCCCGCGTATCCCGCGCTGGTGATGAGCCGCGTGCTGGCCGGCCCGATCGCCGCGCACGCGCGCGTCGCCCTCTACGGCTCCGACGCGCTGCGCGAGGTGCCCGGCGACGTGCACGATCGCGCGCGCGCGCGTATGCCGGCGTTCGCCGGCGCCGCGAGCGACGCCGAACTGGCCGCGATCCTGAGCTACGAGCGCGTCGCGTTCGCGTCCGCGCCGGGCCGCGTGCCCGCGCCCGACGGCGGCGACGCCGACTCGTTGCGTCACCACGTGCGCCCGCGCGACGTCGCGGCCGCGCGCGCGCAGGGCCCGCCGACGGCGGGGATGGGGATGCCATGAACGCGCGCTCGCTCGGGACCGTCCCCGGCGCCGCGGACGTGGCGCGCCTCGCGCGTGGCACCGCGCTCCTTGCGTTCGGCCTGATCGTGCTCGGGGCGGTCGTGCGCTCGACCGGCTCGGGCCTGGCGTGCCCCGACTGGCCGCTGTGCCACGGCCGGCTGATCCCGCCGCTGCAGACCCAGGTGCTGCTCGAGTGGTCCCACCGCTTCGTGGCCTTGCTGGTGAGCCTCGGGACGCTCGCGCTCTCAGGCCTCGTGATCGCGAACGCACCGCTGCGCCGCGCGCTGCTCGGGCATGTGCTGGTGGCGCTCGCCCTGCTCTTCCTCCAGATCGTGCTCGGTGCGCTGACGGTCTGGAGACTTCTCCAGTTCGGCATCGTCACGCTCCACCTGGGCAACGCGCTCCTGTTCCTGGCCGCGCTGCTGGCGATCGCCGAGCGCGCGCAGCGTGTCGCCGCCGGCGATGCGGGTGGCGATGCGCGCGCGGTCGGCGCACCGTGGGGACCGCGCATCGGGCTGCTGGCGGCGACGACCGCGACGCTGCTGCAGGTCTTGATGGGCGGGCTCGTCAGCACGCAGCACGCGGGGCTGGCGTGTCCGGACTTTCCCGGCTGCCACGGCGAGCTGCTGCCGACGATCGACGGACTGGTCGGGCTCCAGATGATCCACCGCTTCGGCGCCTACCTGTTGGCCGGGCTGCTCGTCGGGGTGGCATTCGGCGCGCAGAGGGCGCAGGATTCGCGGGTGCGCGCGGTCGCCGCCCTGGCGCCTGCCCTGGTGCTGCTCCAGATCGTCCTCGGAGTGTTCAACGTGCTGCTGGCCGTTCCCGTCTGGATCACCGCGGCGCACCTCGCGACCGGCACGCTGCTGTATGCGCTGCTCGCGCTCGCGACCCTGCGCGCGTTCGCGTCCGCGCCGGATCCGGCCGCGGGGCAGGCCGGCGCGTGAACGTCGCCGTGGCGCGGCCCGACGCGAAGCGGGTGCTGCTCGCGTACGTCGAGTTGATGAAGCCGAACATCGTCCTGCTCGTGCTCCTGACGGGCATCCCGGCGCTCCTGCTCGCGGCGCGCGGCTGGCCCGAGCCGCGCATCGCGCTCGGCGCGATCTTCGGCACGGCGCTCGCGGCGGCCTCGGCCGCGGCGTTCAATCACTACTTCGACCGCGACATCGACGCCCTGATGGTGCGCACGCGGATGCGCCCGCTGCCGACCGGCACGCTCACGACGGGGCAGGTGCTGGTGTTCGCGTTCGTGCTCGCGGCGCTCGCGTGGTGGGTGCTCGCCGGGCTGACGACGCTGCTGGCCGCCGTCGTCGGCATGCTGTCGATCGCCTATTACGCCTTGTTCTACACCGTGTGGCTCAAGCGCCGGACGCCGCAGAACATCGTGATCGGCGGCCTCGCCGGCGCGAGCGCGCCGCTGATCGCATGGGCCGCGGTGACGGGCACGATCGGGCTCCCGGCGGTGCTGCTGACGGCGATCGTGTTCTTCTGGACGCCGCCGCACTTCTGGGCGCTCGCGCTCTATCGCCGCGAGGACTACCTGCGAGCGGGGATCCCGATGCTGCCGGTGATCCACGGCGAGGAGTACACACGCAAGCAGATCATGCTCTACACGATCTACCTCGTGCCGATCACGCTGTTCCCCGCGGTGATTCGCGTCGCGGGGCCTTTGTACTGGGTGCCGGCGCTGCTGCTCGGCGGGGCATTCCTGTACTTCGCGTGGCGCCTGCTGGTCACCGCCGAGACCGGGCGGGCGGTGAAGCTGTTCCGCTTCTCGATCGCGTACCTGTTCCTGTTGTTCATCGCGCTCGGCGTCGACGCGGGCCTCGCGGGTGGACGTGCGCCGCGGGAGGCCGACGTCCCGGCCGTGGCGCCCGCGTTGGCTGCGGGGCCGGCGCTGACGATCCACCTGTCGTCGCACACGATGGGGGGCTTGCCGGTGATCGCCGCGCCGCTCCATCCGAGCGTGGTCGTGCGCCGGGGCGAGGTCACCGAGGTCCGGTACCGGTTCGTGAACCCGTCCAAGCGCCCGGTGGAGTTCCAGGCGGTGCACCGGATCACGCCCGCGTCGGCGGACACGATGTTCCACAAGCAGGTGTGTTTCTGCTTTTCGCGTCAGAAACTCGCGCCCGGCGCGTCGAGCACGATGCCGGTGCGCTTCGTGGTCGACAAGGCATTGCCCGACTCGGTGCACGCGCTAGCGCTCGACTACGCGCTGTTCGAGCTCCCGCCGGTCCATCGCTAACGCTCGAGCGCACTCTCGATCCACTTGCGCACGCCGACGATGCCCTCGTTGTCCTTCGCCGAGGTGGGCAGCACTGCGATCTCGTCGCGCCAGGGGAGCAGGCGCTCGAGCTCCTTGGTCTTCGCGATCAGCGGGCCGCGTTTGACGCGATCGGCCTTGGTGTAGATGAGCGCGAAGGGCACGCCCTCGACCAGCAGCCACTCCAGCATCTCGAGGTCCGAGGCCTGCCAGGGTACGCTCGCGTCGACCAGCTGCAGCACGGCCGCGACCCGGTCGCCGTCGGCGAGCAGCGCGCGCGCGGCGCGGGAGAATTGCTCGCGCTCCTTTACGGGGCCGGCCGCGTAGCCGTAGCCCGGCAGGTCCACGAGGTAGAACGGCGCGCCGCGCGCGCGCTCGACGGCGAAATAGATGAGCTGGCGCGTGCGGCCCGGGGTCTTGCTGGTGCGCGCGATCGCGCGGTTGACCACGCGGTTCACGAGCGTGGACTTGCCCACGTTCGATCTTCCGGTGAACACCACGCCGGGGCGGTCCGGGGGGCATTTGGCGGGATCGAGGAACGCGCCGACGAACTGGACATCCGTGATCTTCATGGGCCGCAGCCTACCATGGCGGGCTCGGAACTCGAGGCTTGCGGTATGGAACGCGCGGGACTAGCGTCGTGGCAGTTGAACCGCCGGGAGGGTCGCCCGATCCTCACGGCAGCAGGATTCCTCCCGGAGGTCGACATGAACCACGAATGGGCCTTGGAACTCGAGTTCGAGGAGCTTGAAGCCGCCGCGAAGCCCGGTTGCACGGGCTCCAGCACTTCGCCCCGGTGCACTTGCCCGGTGATCATCAACGATTTCAACGAAGGTTGAGCGACGCGGCGGGAGCGCGCCTTGGCGCCCCCGCCTTGGGCCCTCCCCCCTTGCGCGATCCTGCCTGCCTGTATGCCCTGCTCGAGGCTCCCCGGGAATCCCACGAGGAAGTGATCACCCGGATCGTCGAGCCGTTGGCCGCGCGCTGGCGTGCTCACCCCGCCCTCAATTCGCTGTTCTTCGTCCGCTATTCCGAGCCGACCTGGCAGGTGCGCTTTCGCGTGCTCGGAGAGGAAGCGTGGATCGCGAGCGAAGTCAGGCGCGCCCTCGAGGAGGCCCTGCGCGCGCCCTCCGCCGAGGGCCTGGTCACCCACTCGCGCTTTGCGACGTACGAGCGCGAACTCGACCGCTACGGCGGACCCGAGGGGATGCGGATCGCCGAGCAACTGTTTCATCTCGATTCGCTCGCCGTCCTCGACCGGATGGCGCTCGAGCGCTCCGCTGGCGCGCGCTGGACGCGACGCGAGTTCGCGCTTGTCCTCGCCGAACATTATGCAAGCGGCTTCGGATTTGCGCCGGCGGCGCGCGAGGAGTTCGATCGTCAGGGTTTTCAATGGGCGTTCGACACCGGCGTCTGGT
This sequence comes from Candidatus Eiseniibacteriota bacterium, assembly GCA_046598045.1. Classification (GTDB taxonomy): domain Bacteria; phylum Eisenbacteria; class RBG-16-71-46; order RBG-16-71-46; family DASYSL01; genus JANPEF01. Next base: position 2,292 of record JBKJJJ010000187.1, on the reverse strand, counting down.
CCGCGGATCAGAGGCGGACGCTCGACGCCGCATTCGCGCGCAACGAGCCCGGATTGCGGCGGCTCCTGCGCGCGCCCGCCGAGACCGCCGATCCGTCGCCTGACCAGGAGATCGTGGATCGATTCGTGACCGCCAGCGCGCCTCACCTCGAGGCGTTGCGCGCGGGGCTCGCGAGCACCCGGATCTCCGCGCACCCTCCGTATCTCGCCTGGTCGCTGACGCACATGTTCATGAATCGCCTGGGCATCGAGCCTGCCGGGGAGGCGATCCTGCGCTACATGGCCTGGCGTCTCCATGGCGGACGGACGCCGGCCGAATCGCAGTGATCGAGCGTTCGCCGCGCGTTCTCGTGCGCGCGGCGGGGGCGCCCCTGCGCGATCTCGAACGCTGGACGGCGCCGGATTGCACGCGGGCGCACCGGGAACTCGAGGCCGCGGAGGACGAGGCACGCGTCGCCCGGGCCGGGATCGAGGACGCACTGTACGCCGCCGCGGGCGCGGCCGAGAGCGATCCCCGCAACGCGCGGCTCCGCTTCGGTCGCCTTGCGCTTCGCCGGGCCGTGCACTCAGGCCGCGCCGTCCTCCCGGTCGATCTCGCGAGCGCGCTCGGGGACGACGCGGCCTCGGCCGCGCGCATCAGCGCATTCGTGCACACCCGTGAGCGTCGGGACCTGGCACGAGGCGAAGTCGAGTTCGCGTGGCGTGCGTTCGAATCGCGTGCGCGGACGGAAGTTCGGCTCCTGGCCGCCGACCCTGCATTTCTAGAAGCCCTCCGGTTCGCGGCGCCGGAACTCGCGCTCGCGGCCGAACGCCTGCACGCGCGGGATGTCGCCGGTTGGCGGGCGCGCGAGCGTCAGGTCGCGGCGACGCTGGTTCGGTACGCCGTGCGCAGGGCGAGCAAGACCACGCCTCACGGGCTCTTCTGCTCGACCGCCGTCGGCGGCTGGGGCGTGACGGCGGAGATCTCCGGCGATCCCGGCCCGGCGCGGCTACAGGTGCGAATCGACGTCGCGCACGCCCGGCGCGTGGTCGCCGCGACTCTGCGCGAGCAGGCGGCCACGTGCCGCCTCCGGCTCAATCCGTCCCTCATGTCGGAGGATCGTGCCTGGTTCTTCTGGCGGCCCGCCCGCGCGGAGGACGAGCAGGCGCTCGAAACCCGCATCCGGATCGCCGCCAGTCCCGCGGTGGACGAGTTGATCGAGCACCTGCGCGGGTTCGGGGCGGACGTGGGCGAGTCGATTGCGCAGGCCGAACTGCATGGCTGGACGCGCGCGCGGGCCCGGCGCGATACCGGCCCGTGGCTCACGCGACTGGTGGACATGGGACTCCTTCAGCTCGATGGGGGCGTGTCCCACCTCGAGAGCCGTCCCCTGCGCGCGTGGGCGAGGAAGTTGGCGCGCGGGCAGGAATCGTCCGCACCGGCCCGCGCGTGCGCCGCGATCCTCGAGGAAGTGGAACAGGCGGTCGACGCGCTGGAGCGCGCGGGTGATCCACCATCGCGGGGCCGCGCTCATGTGCGCATCGACGCCGCGGCGAGAGAACTCCCCGGTGGGGCGCCGCGGGCCGGGGAGCCCATCCTGCGGGTCGATGCCGCGTGCGCCCTTCACGTGCGGATTCCCGAAAGCGTCGGACAGGAACTGGAAAGGCTGTTGCCGCGCTACGCGCGTGTGTTCGCCGCGCTCTACCCGAGGGAGCTCCTGCTGGCGCCCTGGGTGGAGCGGTTCCTCGCCCGGCACGCGGGCGATCGGGAATTTCCGCTGGTCGAGCTTTGGCACGGCACGTTCGAACCGATGCCGCGCGCGGCCACCAACTCGTTCCTCGCGCCGGACCGGGTCGCGCCCGGGGCCGCCGCCGGGACTCTGGCGCGCGCCCTGGCGGCGCATGCGCGCTGGAAGGCCTTCTTCGCGCAACGCGTGACCGGGTCCGCTGCGGACGGCGCACGCGACATCGGGATCGAGGAATCCGACTGGGATGCGCTCGCGGGCGACTCCCCGCCGCCGCGTTTCGCCTGTGGCGTCCTGTTCCAGGGGATCGACATGGAGGAGCGGTCCGGGCCCGTCCGCGTGGTCTGGAACGCGCTCTATGGCGCGGGCCTGGCGACGGCGCGCCTGGCCGACCTGCACCGCGCTCCGGACGGCGGCGTGCCGGGCTCGCTCGTGGATGATCTGCGAGAGGGCTGGGCCTGGCTCGGCCAGGATGGCGCCATCGTCGCCGAAATTCCTTTCGGTCACGCGGGGCGAACGGCCAACGCCGGGCTCCGGCCGCGCGTGTTCGACTACGAGATCGGCCTGCC
>JBKJJJ010000161.1:0-9556 GCA_046598045.1 Candidatus Eiseniibacteriota bacterium | reverse complement strand
AGCGGGTTGTCGAGCAGGTAGATCTGCCCGACCGAGAGATAGTTCGCCGCCCGCCACCAGGCGTCGAGCAGGCGCAATCGGGCGGCGGTGAGAGGGCGTGCGGTCGGGCGGGACGGGCGGGATGGGCGGGACGGGCGGGTGCGCGGCATCAGGGTCCTCGATCGCAGTTGGGGTCGCCGGATTATAGGCACGGCGCCGCTTTCCGGGCCCATGCCTCTTTCCGGACAACGCCGAAACGCGCTATCTTCGGGTCGTTCCCGATTGCCAAGACGATCCTTCGGTCCCCAGGACGGCCCGTGCTCTCGATCCTGCCGCGCACACTCAAGTCCATCGAGGCCCTCAAGGCCGGCGCGCCTGCCATCCTCACGGCCTACGCGAAGAACGAGAACAGCGATCCGCGTGCCCTGCGCGCGCTGCAGGACGCGCGCCTCAAGCGCCTCGTGCTGCACGCCGCGGAGCACGTCCCGTTCTGGAAGCGCCGTTTCGCGCGCTACGGCATCCGCCCGACCGAGGTGCGCTCGATCGCCGACCTCGCCGCGCTGCCGCCGCTCGAGGAGCGCGATCTCACCGATTTCGGCGACGACCTGCTCGAGGGCGGCGAGCCGAACGCGGCGTGGACCTCCGTGCGCTCGATCGCGAACCCGCTGCGCTCCGTGCGGCTCGACACCGCCGCGCGCCGCGAGCGCGTCGCCGACGAGCTCCGGCACATCCAGTGGAGCGGGCTCGACTGGCGCACGCCGCGCGCGGTGCTGGTCGGGCGCAACGAGCGCGGCGACACGCTCGAAGGTCCGGGCGGCCGCCTGCGCGCCGCGCTGAGGAGCGGCGTCTGGCTCCACCCGGCGCACGCGGGCGAGGACCAGGTGCGGCGCTTCGTCTCGGACGCCGGCCGCGCGGGCGCGCAGCTGCTGTCCGGCCCGCCGAGCGCGCTCGAGCGCGTCGCCGACGCGATCGAGACCGGCACGGCCGCCACCGGCACCGCGCCGTTCCGCCCGCGGGTGGTCCAGTCGTGGGGCGAGTGCCTGGGCGAGGAGCGCCGCACGCGGCTTGAGACCGCGATCGGCGCGCCCGTTTACGACGTCTACCGCGCGGCCGAGTTCGGCGAGATCGCGCAGCAGTGCGACGCGCGCGACGGCCTGCACGTCACCATGGAACGCGCACTGCTCGAGTTCGTCCACGGCGACGAGCCGGTTGCCGACGGCAAGGACGGAGAGATCCTCGTCACCGCGCTCGACAACCTCGCGATGCCGCTCTTCCGCTACCGGATCGGCGACGTCGGCTGCCGCATCCCCGCGGGCGATCCCTGCGCCTGCGGACGCACGGCGGAGCGCATCCTCGTCACCGACGGCCGCGCGTCGACGCTCGTGACCTCGCCCGCCGGCCGGCGCGTCCACCCCGACTGGTTCGAGTGGCTGTTCGAGGCGATCCCCGGCGTGCTCGACTGGCGCGTCGCGCAGGACACGCCCGCCGACCTGGCGTTGAGCTACGTGCCCGGCGTGGCGTGGCGCGAGGACGCCGAGCCGTGGATCAAGGAGGCGATCGCCGAGCTCGATTCCGCGTTCACCGTGCGCCTCGAGCGCGCCGATGCCCTCTCCGTGCGGGCCGACGGCCGGCGCGAACGCGTGCATTCGGTCGTCCCGCTGTCGTGGACCGGAGACGGCGCTTGATTCTCGGCCTGGGCGTCGACCTGGTCGAGGTCGCGCGCATGGAAAAGGCGCTCGCGCGCGGCGAGCGCATCGTCAAGCGGCTGTTCACGCCCGGCGAGATCGAATACTGCCGCCGCCACAAGGAGCCCGCACGCCACTTCGCTGCGCGCTTCGCAGCGAAGGAAGCGGGCATGAAGGCGCTCGGCACCGGATGGTCGAACGGTGTCGGCTGGCAGAACTTCGAGGTGCGGCTCGATCCGCGCGGGCGCCCGCACCTGCTCATGAGCGGGCGCGCCGCGGAGCTCGCCAAGGCGATGGGCGCGACGCATACCGTGGTCTCGCTCGCCCATGACGGGGGGTTCTCGATCGCGGTCGTGGCCTTCGAGGGCTCGGCCGGGCCCGCCGCCGAGGCCTGGCTCACGGGCCTTGCGGCCATCGACCTACCCCAGGCCGGGGACGTCGTCACCGAGCTGATCGAGCAGACCCCCGGCGTGACCTCGCCGGCCCCCGCGGGGGGCGACGAGGTCCCGGACCCGACCCCGTGAAGCGCGTCCTGATCGCCAACCGCGGCGAGATCGCGGTGCGCGTCCTGCGGACGCTGCGCGACCTCGGCCTGACCTCGATCGCGGTCTACTCGGACCCGGACCGCGCCGCGCTGCACGTCCTGCTCGCCGACGAGGCCTACCGCCTCGGTCCCGGCCTCGCGCGCGAGAGTTACCTCAACATCGAGCGCGTGATCGAGGTCGCGAAGGCCGCGCGCGCGGACGCGGTGCACCCGGGCTACGGGTTCCTGTCGGAAAACGCCGAGTTCGCGCAGGCGGTGATCGACGCGGGCATGACGTTCATCGGGCCCACGCCCACGGTGATCGCGAGCCTCGGCAACAAGCTCGCCGCGCGCGAGATCGCCCGCGCGGCCGGCGCTCCGCTCGTGCCGGGCTCGCCGGGGCCCGTCAACGACGTCGCCTCCGCCGCGCGCTGCGCGAAGGGGATCGGGTTCCCGGTCATGCTCAAGGCCGCGGCCGGCGGCGGCGGCAAGGGCATGCGCGTGCTGCGCGCGGAGGCCGACCTCGCGAGCGCGTTCGAGCTCACGAGGGGCGAGGCGCGCGCTGCGTTCGGCGACGACTCGGTGTACCTCGAGCGCTTCGTCGAGCGGCCGCGCCACGTCGAGGCCCAGATCCTCGCCGACACGCACGGCAACGTCGTGTTCCTCGGCGAGCGCGACTGCTCGATCCAGCGGCGCCACCAGAAGGTCGTCGAGGAGACGCCGTCGCAGATCTTCACGCCGACGATCCGCGCGCGCTTCGCCGAGGCCGCGATCGCGATCGCGAAGGCCGCGCACTACACGAATGCCGGTACGGTCGAGTTCATTGCCGACCCCGAGGGGAACTTTTATTTTCTCGAGGTCAACACGCGGCTCCAGGTCGAGCACCCGGTCACCGAGATGGTCACCGGACTCGATCTCGTCGCCGAGCAGATCAGGATCGCCGACGGCCAGCGGCTCGCGCTGCCCGCGGCCGCGCTCACGCCGCGCGGCGCGTCGATCGAGTGCCGCCTCTACGCCGAGGACGCGGCGCGCAACTTCATGCCCTCGGGCGGGGAGATCACGCGCCTGCGCCTGCCGCAGGGGCCGGGCATCCGCACCGACGCCGGGGTGTACCACGGGTTCCACGTGCCGATCGAGTACGACCCCCTGATCGCGAAGGTCGTCTCGTGGGGCGAGGACCGCGCGCAGGCGCTCGCGCGCATGCGGCGCGCGCTCGAGGAGACGGTGGTCGAGGGCGTGACCTCGAACGTCGCGTTCCACCGCTGGCTGTTCTCGCAGCCCGCGTTCATCCAGGGCGACGTGCACACCGGCTTCCTCGCCGAGGCGTTCACGCCCGGCGCGCTCGAGGCCACGCCCGAGGCCGAGACCGTCGCGCTGCTCGCGGCCTCGCTGCACGCGCATGCCACGGCGCAGTCGGTCCGGCCGATCGAGCGCGGCCCGTCGCCCTGGCGCTACGCGGACCGGCTCGGCACGCGGGACGGAGGCGGGCGATGAAGTTCTGGTCGCAACTCGGAGAGCGCGAACTGGACCTCGAGGTGCGGGTGCAGGGCACACACCTGGATGTCGTCGCCGATGACCGCGCGTTCGCCGCCGACTTCGTCATGCTGCCCGGCGGCGAGGTCTATTCGCTGATCATCGATGGCCGCGTGCACGAGGTCTCCGTCGAGGAGGAGGGCGGTGCGATCGTCGTCATGCTGCATGGCCAGCGCCACCGCGTGCTCGTGCGCCACCCGCTCGAGAAGACGCTGCGCGAGGTGCGCCAGTCCGCCCCCGCCGCGAGCGGCGAGACCATCGAGTCGCCGATCCCGGGGCTGGTGGTCGCGCTCAAGGTGAAGGTCGGCGACACGGTCGCAGCCGGGCAGGCGGTGGTCGTAGTCGAGGCGATGAAGATGCAGAACGAGCTCGCCGCGGTGACGGGGGGCGTGGTCGAGGCGATCTACGTCAGCGAGCGCCAGACGGTCGAGTCGGGGGCGAAGCTGGTGAAGCTGAAGGCCTGACGGCGGGTTGCATGTCGATCGGATCCATCCCACTGTCGCGCAATCGAAACGTGAAGCACGCCCTCCCCGCCGGGTGGCCCCACTTTTCCTGCCAGGCCTCGAGGTCGCGTTCGCGAACTTCGAGGTCGAAGGTCGCGCACAGCGCGAAGGTGTCGGGCGCAAGCTTCCGATATTCGTACGGCCTTGCGGTCACCGGGTCGACGTAGCGCTGCTTGCGGAGGCCGCGACTCAGGAACGTATCGAGGGACACCGGGAGTTCCAGGCGATCTCGCGGGTCGTCGTATTGATTGCGGATTCCCTGAGCGAGGTCCCTCAGGTCGTCGACGCGCTTGCGGTCGAGCGCCCGCGATCGCTCGTCCCCGGGCGTGCCGAGCGCCAGAAACCCGAACACCACGGCCGCCGCGACGACAAGCGACACCGCGACCAGCAGCGCCCCACGCGGCCCGGGGCTCACGTGCCTTCCTCCCGCGCCTCGTCCCGACGCAACTCGCGCAGGTAGTAGATGAAGCCCGTCCCGGCGATCGCGGCGATGACCAACACCTTGAGCGCGAAGCGCGTCGGAAGCTCACCCTTGAGGACACCGTTGAGGAGCGCAACGACATCGCCGATCAGGATGCTCGCGCCGAGGAAAAGCGTCAGATAGGTCAGCCACTTGCGCACGCGTGACGCGCGACGAGCCGGGTCCCGCGTGATGGCTCGTTGGGTGGACACCGCCAACGCGGCGAACACTGGGAACGCGACGAGCAGGTTCGCGAGCGACCAGCGCACAGAGTCGTAAAACCTTTCCGCCGAGACCACGTTCGTCGGATCCGGGAGCGCCCGCTCGATGAATGCGAACAGCATTCCACCGAGCGCAAGCGCGCTCGAATACAGTGTGGCGAACATCACGAGGTAGAGAAATGCCTCGCGCGCGGAAAGATACGGACGGGGCCGGGGCACGGGCACTGCGAATTCAACGTCCGCGAACCGGGCCAGTGCGCGCTGAACCTGGTCGCGCTCCCATCCCGCGCGCAGGAGGATCTCCTCGATCTGCGGACGGGGAATCCGCTGCTGAAGCGAAGCCTGCACGAAATCGGTCAGTTCGTCCTGCGTGGACATGGCGCCCCCCATCGACGGTTGGATTTCAGCCCGGGAGGATATCCCCGGGCGAGATTGAGAGCAAGGCACTGCGCTGGCGCGCCTCCGACGAGTGCGGTACGGTGGTCCACACGATGCCCTCCCCCGACGACCTCAATCCCACCGGACGCTTCAGCGACCGCGTCGACGACTACGTGCGCTACCGCCCCACATACCCGTCCGTGGCGGTCGACCACGTGCTCGAGGGCGTCGCCACCCGGGAGCCGGTCATCGACGTCGGCGCCGGCACCGGCATCTGGACCGCGCTGCTCGCGGCGCGCGGCCTGCGTGTGATCGCGCTCGAGCCGAACGAGGCGATGCGCGCCGCCGCCCCCGAGCTCTCGCGCGTTTCATGGCAGGCGGGCACCGCCGAGGCGACCGGGCTCGGGGACGTTTCGACCCGGCTCATCACCGTCGCGCAGGCGTTCCACTGGTTCCGGACCGGGGACGCTGTGCGCGAGTTCGCGCGGGTCCTCAAGCCCGCTGGCCGGCTCGCGCTGATCTGGAACCGCAGGCGGCGCGACGACGCGTTCACGAAGGGCTATCGCGACGCGATCACGTGGGTCGGCGGGGAGACCCTCGCCGAGACCATGACGTTCGACCCCGCGGTGATCCCTGCGAGCGGCCTGTTCGCACCGCCCGAACGCGCGATCTTCGCGCACGCGCAGGAGCTCGATCGTGCGGGGCTCCACGGCCGCGCCCGCAGCGCGTCGTACGTCCCCAAACACGGACCGCGCGCCGAGGAGCTCGGCGCGCGGCTCAATGCGTTGTTCGATCGCTTCGCGGACGCAAACGGCCGCGTACACCTGCTCTACGACTGCGAGGTCTGGCGCGCCGCAAAGCTGTGACCACGCAGCGTGACCGTGGGGCGTGGCCGCGTGGCGTAACCGGTCGCCTCAGTTCGCGAGGATCACCTTGCGCACGCCCGTGACGCCATCGAGCGCGTAGCGCGCGAACAGCACGCCCGAGCCTACGCGCGCGCCGGCGTCGTCCCGGCCGTCCCACGCCAGCGTGCCCGGTCCCGCCTCGAATGAGCCGGAAAGCCGCCGCACGATCCGCCCCGACACGTTGCTGAGCGTGACCGACACCGTGGCCGGCCGCGCGAGCGTGAACGCAAACTGCGTCGCGGTGCCGATCGCCGGGTTTGGCCGCGGGCCGGCGAATGCGGTGACCCAGGTCGGCGTGGCCGCCGCGGCTTCGACACCCGCCGCGGCAAGGCCCATTCCGTTCGTCCCCGAGGGCTCGAGCAGGACCGCGTGCGACTCCTTGCCCTTCGTCGCGACGCCGACGATCTGCCCGGCATCGTTGAGATCGGTCAGCAGCGTGATCTTCCACTCCGACGGCGCCGCGAGCAGGTCATTGGGATCGAGGGTCACACCCTTGCGCACCACGAACGCGCGCGCGCTGCCGTCCGACGCCCAGCACATGCCGACCGCGTCGCCGCGCGCGTTGAGCGCGTGCAGCTCGGCATTCTCGCAGCCCGCGAGCGGATCGACGCGCGTGATTTGGTCGCCGCGCACGATCAGCGCCTGGTAGCCGCCGATGCCCGGCGCGTCGGGGTTCGCGCCATCGAGCCGCACGTGCAGGCCGCATGCGAGGTCGCCCGCCTCGTTGACGTCCATGGCGTAGGTGTCGTTCTCCTGGTCGTAGGCGAGCAGCGGGTCCTCGCTGCCGCCCTTCGTCCAGCGGAACGCGCGCCGCAGCGTGCGGTCGCCGACGCGAACGCTCGCCCAACCGGCGACCATGCCGCGCTTGTTCACGGCCGCGGCCGCCTCGGGCGTGAATGTGCCGAGGCCCTTGACCTCGAAGCGCTCCAGCAGCGTCACTGCGCCCTTGCTCGCGACCATCGCGCGCCCGCCGCGCGCGGTCCCCGGATCGCCGACGAGCGCGCGCCCGACGGAGAGCCCGGCGTCGTTCACGTCGTAGGCCTCGGCATCGGGCTTCGCGGCCGAGACCGCGCCGAGCAGCGCGCTCTTCCCGGCAGCGAACGACAACGCGCGGCGCTGGACGCTCGGATTCGCAGGCATGTACGCCTGCCCGACGATCGCGCCGTTATCGCTGATACCGATCGCCTCGGAATACGCCAACTCCCCGAACGTGCCGAGGTCGGTCCGCTTGCCGCCCGACCACAGCACCGCGTGCCCACCGATGTCGCCGGCGTTGACGGTGCTCACACCGACGATCTCGCCCTTTGCGTTGATCGCGTTCGCGCACGAGTGCGCCCCCCCGAGCGTGCCGAGGTCGATCAGGCGATAGGTCTGCGCCGCAGCGGGCAAGGCGGCCAGCGCGGCGGCCAGTGCGGCGACCAGCGCGACGAGGGCGAACAGGGCAGGTGCGATCAGCGGGCGGTGAGACATGGCGGCCTCCGGCTATGAATGGGCAATGATCCAAGATCCGCGCGGCCGGGGCATGGGCGGCCGCAAGCACGCTTGATCCTACTCCCCGCCGCCGGTACCCGCCAGCGGGCTTGTGCAATCCGGCTCCGTCTGCCAGAGTCCTCGACCGATCGCGCTGCCGTGGCGGCCCCCTGCGCGAAGGGTTGTCCGGCCACCCCTGACACGACCCGAGGATCGACCCGATGGCCCTGTCCCAACGCGAGCTCCCCGACGGACGCATCGAGCTGGTGGACGCGAGCGCGCTCGAGTCGAGCCCGCTCTACAACCACGACCTCGCACCCGTGCCGATCGCTCGCCGCAACTGGACGACCTACAACTTTGCGGCGCTCTGGATCTCGATGGCGCACTGCATCCCGACCTACATGCTGGCGTCGGGCCTCATGGCGCAGGGCATGAGCTGGCAGCAGGCGCTGTTCACGATCCTGCTCGGCAACGTCATCGTGCTCGTCCCGATCCTGCTCAACTCGCACCCCGGGACGAAGTACGGCATCCCGTTCCCGGTCTTTGCGCGCGCGGCGTACGGCACCGCGGGCTCGAACCTCCCCGCGCTCATGCGCGCACTCGTCGCCTGTGGCTGGTTCGGCATCCAGGCATGGATCGGCGGCGAGGCATTGCAGACGTTCCTGAGCGTGCTCGTCCCGGGCTGGCCGACGCTTCTCGGCGCGGGCGTGGGAGGGCACACGACGACCGAATGGCTCTCGTTCCTGCTGTTCTGGGGCCTGAATATCTGGATCATCTACCGGGGCATGGACCTCCTGCGCAAGGTCGAGAACTGGGCCGCGCCCTACGTGCTGGTGGTGACCGGCATTCTCGTCGTGTGGGCCGTGCGCGAGGCCCATGGACTCGGACCCCTGCTCTCCCAGCCCGGCAAATTTCCGACGGTCGCGTCCTTCCTGCCCGTGTTCTGGCCGTCGCTCACCGCGATGATCGGGTTCTGGGCGACGCTCTCGCTCAACATGCCCGACTTCACGCGCTTCGGCCGCAGCCAGAAGGAGCAGATGATCGGGCAGACCGTCGCGCTGCCGACCACGATGTTCGTCTTCGCCGCGATGGGCGTGCTGGTCACGAGCGCGAGCGCGATCATCTACGGCGAGGCGATTTGGGATCCGGTCAAGCTCGTCGGTAAGTTCACGGATCCGTTCGTCGTCGGCTTCGCGATGTTCTCGGTCGTGGTCGCGACGCTCGCGGTCAACATTGCGGCGAACGTGGTCTCCCCCGCGAACGACTTCGCGAACGCATTGCCCAGGCACATCAGTTTCAAGACCGGTGGCCTGATCACGGGCCTGCTCGGCATCGCGATGCAGCCCTGGCGCCTGCTCGCCGACCCGAAGGGCTACATCTTCACCTGGCTCGTCGGCTACTCGGGCGGGCTGGGCTCCATCGCGGGCGTGCTCATCGCAGATTACTGGATCGTCCGCCGACGACAGCTCGAGCTTGCGGACCTCTACCTGCCAGGCGGCCGTTATGGCGCGTGGAACCCGGCTGCGGTCGTCGCCACGCTCGCCGGCTGCGCGCTGGCGTGGGGCGGGCTCGTGATCCCGGTGATGCGCCCGCTCTACGACTACGCGTGGTTCGTGGGCTTCTTCGCCGCGGGCGCGATCTACGTGGTGCTCTCCCGGGGGCGTGCGGCTAGAATGCCCGCATGAGCACGCGCGACAAGTCCAAAGACGAGTCCGAAGACAAGTCCAAAGCCGGGCCCGACGACGACGCCCCGTTCTACCGCCCTGCCGACGCGCCGGTGGATTACGCGAATGACCTCGGCGATCCCGGCGCACCGCCGTATACACGCGGCATTTATCCCACGATGTACCGCGGCCGCCGCTGGACGATGCGGCAGTACGCGGGCTTCGGCTCGGCCGC
>JBKJJJ010000154.1:0-3628 GCA_046598045.1 Candidatus Eiseniibacteriota bacterium | reverse complement strand
CCATGCGATCGAGCTGGCGCAGCGAGGCTGGCAGGTCACCGGAGTCGATTTTGTCGGTCAGGCGGTCGACGCCGCCCGGAAAAAGGCCGCGAAGGCCGGCGTCGAGGCGCAATTCTTCCAGGGCGACGTGACCGCGCTCGATGCGACGGTGGGGATCGGCTACGGGCTCGTCCTCGACGTCGGCTGCTTCCACGGGCTGGCGGCGGAGCAGCGCGCCGCCTGCGCCCGCGAGGTCACGCGCGTGACCGACCCCGGCGCGACGCTGCTGCTGTTCGCGTTCAGCCCGGGCCGGAGGGGCCCGCTCCCACGGGGCGTGAGCCGGGACGACGTCTCTGGCGCGTTCGCCCGGTGGACGATCGCCGACGAACTCGCCGCCGACACCAGCGCGATGCCGGGGCCGCTCAAGAAATCCAATCCGCAGTGGTACACGCTCGTCCGGAACTGACCCCGGTCAGGCCGTCGGTCGCGCCCGGTGCCAGTTCGTGCGCCGCTGGTACTCCATTCCGACCCGCAGCAACAGTGCCTCGTCGAACGCGGGCGCCACGATCTGGAAGCCGACCGGCATGTTCATCTTGCCGAGCCCCATCGGCAGCGCGGCCATGGGCACGCCGCACAGGTTGCCCATGCCGCCGACCGGGTCCGAGCCCGAGAAGTAGGTGTCCATGTCCTCGCTCACGCCCGGCGCGATCTTGAGGAAGCCCGGCGCCACGATCAGGTCGTAGTCCTCGAAGAACTTGTTCATCGCCCTCTGCGCCTCGTGCCGCAGCCGCAGCGCGCGCAGGTAGTCGCCGCCGGTAATGGCCTTCGCGACCTCGGCCTGGATCGGCGCGCGCTCGTCGACCAGCTTGCGCACGCCGCCGCCTACGAACAGCTCCTCGAACGCCGAGACCGCCTCGACCTGGAGCGCCACGATCGCCGCGGCTTCGTACGGGAGGTCGGGCAGCTTCGTCTCCTCGATCGCGAGTCCTGATTCGCGCAGCGCCGCGAGCGCGGCGTCGAACGCCTTCGCGGTCTCCGGCTCGCCGTTCTTCACGAAGTCCGAGGGTATCAGCGCTGCGCGCAGCCCGCGCAGGTTGCCGTGCTCGCTGCCGCGCCAGGACAGCTTCGCGTCCGCCGAGTCGGAGTCGAGCGGATCGGAACCGGCGATCTGATCGAGCACGAGCCGGCAGTCGTCGAGCGAGCGCGCGATCGGGCCGATCTTGTCGAGCGTCCACGACAGCGCCATCGCGCCGTGACGGCTCACGCGGCCATACGTCGGGCGCAGGCCGGTCGTGCCGCAGAAATTCGACGGGCACAGGATCGAGCCCCACGTCTCCGTGCCGATCGCGAACGGGAGCAGCCCGCCGCCCACCGCTGCGCCCGAGCCGGAGGACGATCCGCCCGCCCAGCGCTCGCGCCCCCACGGATTGCGCATCGGGCCCTGCAGCGACGCGTTGCCCACGTGGTAGCCGAGGCCGCCGGCGAGTTCGGCCATCGAGAGCTTCGCGCATAACACGGCGCCCGCCGCCTCGAGCCTGGAAACGACCGTGGCGTCGGAGTCGGGCACGCGGTTCTCGTAGGGCTTCGCGCCCCAGGTCGTCCTGATGCCGGCGGTGTCGAGCAGGTCCTTCGCCCCGTACGGAATGCCGTGCAGCGGGCCGCGGTCGGTGCCGTGCGTGAGTTCGCGATCGGCGCGCCGGGCCTGCTCGCGCGCGCGCTCCGGCGTGAGCGTGGCGACCGCGTTGAGGTCCTGCCCGGTCGAGCCCAGGCGCGCGAGCGCGAGCTCGGTCAACTCGACCGAGCTGACTTCGCGCCGGCGCAGTTGCGCACCGAGTTCACGGATCGACGAGAACAGCGTGTCGTTCGGGAGCGCCATCTCAGGCCTCCCCGCGGCGAAGCCGGCGCGGCGCCAGCGCGCCGGTCGCGAACTCGGTGCCGATGGGCACCGGCGTCTTTCGCAGCGTGTCGACGGTGTCGAGCATCTGCTTCCACTGGCGCTCGAGCGCGGTGCGCTCGGCCGGCGTCCGGCACACGGAGAAGTCGGGGCCGGCGTGCGTGCCCGGCCGGACGGCCATCGAAGGCTGCGGCCTGGGCGCCGGCTTGCGCACCTTGCTCGCCGCGGAGGCGAGCGAGCTCAGCGCCGGGGCGGCGAGGGCCGCGGCGGCGGGGGCGACGACGCCGGTGAGAAAGCCGCGGCGCGAGACGCCGGGGGGCGCGGATTCGGGAGCGCGATCGGGATCGTCGGACATCGGGACACTCCTTGGGGAATCGCCATGCAGCCGGAAGACCGGGGACGGCACCGCGGCGGAGTATCCTACGCTGGCCGGGCGCGAGTCATTCGGATATTCTGCCCGCGCCAACCCCGATCGTTTTCGTGCCCCCCGCGCCGCGAAAGGCAGGAGTCTTCGTGAAGGAAACCGCCGAAACCCCGGGGGATGCCACCCTTCCCGTCACGCCGACCCGGCGGCCGACGGTCGCCGCGCTGGACGAGATGATCGGCGTCACGCTGCCGGTGCTCGATCATGGCTTCGTGCGGCTGGTCGACTACATGGGCGACGACCAGGCGATCGTGCAGGCTGCGCGCGTGTCGTACGGGCGGGGGACGAAGAAGGCGCGCGAGGACCGCGGCCTGGTGCGCTACCTGCTCCGCCACCATCACACGACCCCGTTTGAGATGTGCGAGATCAAGGTGCACGTCAAGCTCCCGATCTTCGTCGCGCGGCAGTGGATTCGGCACCGGACCGCGTGCCTGACCGGGGACACGCGCCTCTACTTCGACCTGCCGAACGCGGTCAAGCGGGGAGGCCGCTCGCGGCGCGCCGTGAGTTTGGATCGGCTTCATCGGTTGTGGCATGAGGGAACGCTTTCAGGCCAAGCGAGGATCCGAAACGCCCGCCTGAGAATGTGCGACGAGCTCTCCGGGGGGATCCGCCACACCCGCATCACCGACATCTGGTCGACCGGGACGAAGCCTGTGTTCCGGGTGACTCTCGAGAACGGCTACGCGCTCACGATGACCAAGGACCACCGCTGCCTGACGCAATCGGGGTGGATGACTCTCGAGTCCGCAGCCGGACTCAGTCGGAGCACCGACGGCGCCGTCACGTGGCGCGCTCAGGCGCCGGCATTTGCTGTCAATGGAGTGCCGGCCGTCCGCGATGAGCAATGGCTGACGGCGCGTCGTGCCGAGGGGCTGGATCAAGGCGCGATTGCCACGCGCGCCCGCCGCCGCCTCGTCCGCACCTGGTCCCGCATCGCGAGCATCGAGTACGCGGGGGAGCAACCGACCTACGACGTCGCGGTCGAGGGCCCGTACCACAACTTCGTCGCGAACGGATTCGTGGTTCACAACAGCGTCAACGAATACAGCGGCCGCTATTCGATCCTCGATCGCGAATTCTACGTGCCCGCGAAGGAGATCCTCGCCACGCAATCGGCCGCGAACCGCCAGGGCCGCGGCGACACGGTCTCCCCGAAGCGCGCCGCGCACGTGCTCGACCTGCTCAAGGGCGACGCCGAGCGCGCCTACGCGCACTACGAGGACATGCTCGGCGGCTCCGCCGAAACGCTCAAGACCGGCGAGGAGCGCGGCGAGGAGCACGAGGGCATCGCGCGCGAGTTGGCGCGCATCAACCTGCCGGTGAGCTTC
>JBKJJJ010000098.1:0-19186 GCA_046598045.1 Candidatus Eiseniibacteriota bacterium | reverse complement strand
CCGACCTCGACTTCCAATCCCGGCCCGACGCCGGTCGTGTCCACCCCGGCGCCCGCCGCGCATGCGCGACCCGCCCAGGGCGCGCCCACCGGCCTCAGGCGACAGTTCGTCTCGTTCTACGGTTTGAAGGTGGCCCCCGCGTGGCGCGGGCTCGACGCGGCCACGAAGGCGAAGGGCCGCGAGGGCTTCGTCGCGGCGTGCGAGGCGTTCCGCGCCGAGGGCGGGATCCTCGTGCCCTATTCGTGCGTGGGGGTCCGCGGCGACGTCGACCTGATGCTGTGGCGCATTCACTACGACCTCGAGCCGCTCCAGCGCCATGGCGCCGCGCTCATGAAGAGCGCAATGGGCCCGTACCTCGCGACGCCGTACTCGCTCCTCGGCATGACCAAGCGCTCGACCTACGTGGACCACATCCATCCGGACCACGAGGAAGACCGCCTGACCGTCGTGCCGGGCACCCAGAAATACGTGTTCGTCTACCCGTTCGTGAAGACGCGCGAGTGGTACGGGCTCGACGCGGAGACCCGCCAGAAGATGATGCGCGAGCACATCCACGTGGGCACGACCTACCCGTCGGTCAAGCTCAACACGACGTACTCGTTCGGGCTCGACGACCAGGAGTTCGTGGTCGCGTTCGAGAGCGACCGTGCCGACGATTTCCTCGATCTCGTGCAGGACCTGCGTGAGACCGCCGCCAGCCGCTACACCCTGCGCGACACGCCGACGTTCACCTGCGTGCGCGGCACGTTCGAGTCGGTGCTCGACACCATCGGCTGAGCGGCAGTCCGTCCCGACCACCGACCGCAAAAACCGAAGGCCTCCCCGTCCGGGAGGCCTTCGGTTTGAACTCGGGTGTGACGACAGCAGGATGCTCTGCGGACGAACTAGTCCGTGGTGATCTTGCGCAACGTGGTGAGCGTACCGCGCGAAGTGGCAACGGTACCGCGCGAAGTGGCGACGGTGCCGCGCGAGGTGGCAACGGTGCCCTTGCCGGTGATCTTCGCGTCGGTCGTGGTCTTGGCCCTGGGGGCCACCTTGGGTGTCAGCTTCTTCGACATGATCCTTGCCTCCTCTTCGGGGTTCCTGGTGAATCTTCCGGCCACCCTCGGGAGGGTGCAGCCAGGATTCGATGGATGTCTATCGCATCGAGCGTGCCAGTCTTGCGGGTTCCCGGTGGAAGCCTCGAAAGGCCCGTAGAATCGGCCTTTTATGCGGTGTGCAAGGTGTGGAGCCGGTCCGGGGGACCCGGGGCCTTCCCCAGACTGCGGGGAATTTCGTGGGGAATCCCACGGCCTCGGGAGCGAAGGAATGCTACATCCAGAACCCCATTCGGAGCCAGCGCCAAACGCCCCGCGTCCAGCGCGCCAGCAGCGTGTCGGGTGGGACGTCGATGCGGGCGCGGCCGGTCATCCCGGAGCGCATCGCCGCGCCCGGGTTCGCGACCCAGCCCAGGACCTTGAACGCGGCCGGGCGGCCGGGCCGCGTGGGCTCGCCGAGCCAGGAGACCTCGGTGACCCGGCCGCGGAACTGGCGGTCGGGATAGCCCAGCACCTTGAGCCGGAGGATCTGCCCGGGCGAGATCCGCGCCACGTCGGCCTCGGAGATCCCGATCTCGACCCGGAGGGTGTCGATGCGGGAGACCTGGCAGAACACGTCGCCCGCGGCCAGCCGGCGGCCCTCGAGCGCGCCGAGGTCGGGGGTGAGCACGTAGCCCGATTGGGGCGCCACGAGCTGGGCGCGGGCCTGGTCGCCCTCGGCCGAGGACAGCCGGGCAAGCGCGCCCTCTCGGTCGAGGTCGGCGAGCCGGCGGGCGTAGGCGTCGGATCGGGCGCCGGCGCTCGCACCGCGCGCCTGAGCCTGGTCCGCCTCGGCGCGCAGCCCGGCCATCCGGGCGGTCAGCCCCTCGGGCTCGAGTGTCGCGAGCCGCTGGCCGGCAACCACGAACTCGCCCGAGCGCGTGTCGACGCCGCGCACGATCCCGTCCACGCCCGCGCGCACGGCGATTTCGCTCGCGGGCAGGACCTGGCCGTCGCCGCCGATCGCCGCCGGCCACGGCACGACCGCCACCGCGAGCAGCCCCACCGCGCCCACGATCAGCAGGTTGCGCCGGCGCGCCGGGTCGAGCCGCTGCCAGCGCCGGCGGCGCTCGGCGAGCGGCGCGAGCGCGCTGACCATCGGGAGCTGGCGATAGAGCTCGGCGTTCCGGATCGCGACCGAAAGCTGCCCCGAGAGCACGCCGAGCGCCTCCCTGTCGCTGTCCGCCGAGAACGCGTTCTCCTCGAACGCCTCGAGCAGGAGCACGCCGACCGGCCCCTGGTCGTCGCGCAGGCCGATCGCGTAGCACGAGCGCATCTCGCCCTTGAAGTACTCGAGCAGGACGTCCCGCCCCTCGTGGGCTTCGTTCGCCTCGACCTCGGAGAGCCGGGCGAGCAGCGCGTCGGGCTTGCGGTAGGACAGCCACTCGAGCAGCTTCTCGAGCCCGAGCTTCTCGGCGGTGTTCGGATCGACCCGGTTGTAGTCGTTGACCGCGCGGATCTTGAGCTTGCCGCCGTCGTAGAGCGCGAGCACCGCGCGCTGGCGCGTGACGATCGCGCCCGTGAGGTTGACCGCGGTGATCAGCACGTGGTCCAAGTCGAGCGTCGAGGCCAGCTCGCGGCTCACGCGCAGCAGCGCGTCGAGGTCCTGCAGGCGGTTCTGGTTCTGCTCGAACAGCAGCGCGCGGTCGATCGCCAGCGCGCCCTGGTCGGCGACGTGCTCGAGGAACAGGCGGTCGCTCTCGTCGTAGCGGGCGCCGCCGGCGCGCGGGCTGAGCGCGAGCACGGCCACGGTGCGCTCCCCGAGCAACAGCGGCACGAACAGGCCGAGCCGCGGCTGGAGGTCGGCGTCGGGATCGGCGGCGAGCGCCTCGGCACGCCACTCGCGGAACGCCTCGTCGGCCTCGGCCTCGGTCACGTCGAAGGTCCTGCCCTCGTTCTCCACCAGGTTACAGAGCGCGATGTCGGGCAGGTGCGCGGAGATCAGCGCCTGCTGCTCCTCGTCGAACCCGGTCGACGCCGCGAGCTCGAACTCGCCGCCGCCGTGCGACAGGAACACGCAGCCGCCGCGCGCGAGCACCGCCCGCGCGGCGACGTCGAGCACCGCGACCGAGGCCGAGGTCGCGTCGTGCGTCTCGACCAGGCTGGTGGCCGCCTCGCTCATGGCCAGCACGCGGCTCGTGACCTCGGAGAGCTGCGCGTAGGATTGGTCGAGCAACGCTTGGAGCTGCGCCTTCTCAGCCTCGAGCCGGGCGATGGCTTCGTTCGGGACTTCGGTCACAGCCAGAAGTCCGCGCGCACGATGCGGGCATAGAACCGCGCCGCGCGCTGAAGGAGGTTGAGCGACGGCGCGTCGATGTGCGCGAGCCCCGTCATGCCCGGGCGCAGGTCCATGCCGGGATTCGCGATCCGCCCGCGCGCGACGAAGCGGCGCACCGGGCGTTCGGAGTCGACCAGTTCGGCGGTGGGCTGCGCGAGCGCCGGCCCTTCGAGCGGCGCGCGGTCGATCGCGAGCACGGTGCAGGAGACGCGGCGGCCCGGCTCGGCGTACAGGCGAAGATTCGCGCGGCGGCCGAGTCCGAGGTCGGCGGCATCGCGCTCGCTCGCGACCAGCAGCACGTCGAGCGAGTCGGCGCGGCCGACGTCGAACAGCGAGTCGCCCGCGGCGACGTGGCGGCCGATCCACGCCCTGGGTTCGAGCGCGAGCACGCGTCCGCCGCCCGGCGCCGCGACGTACCCGCTCGCGGCCAGGCCGCGCGCCCCGGCCGCGCGCGCGCGCAGGAGCGGCAGCTCGGCGAGTGCGTCGGAGGTGGCCGCATCGGCGTTCGCGTCCCGGGCCCACGGCTCGCTCAGCGAGCGCGCCAGCATCGTTTCACCCCGCCGCGCGGCGGCGCGCTCGGAGAGCGCCGCGCCGCCCTGACCGTCGCCGCGCACGATTGCGAGTACCGTGCCGGGCGCGACCACCGCGCCGCCCCCGACCAGCACGTCCTCCACCCGGCCGTCGAACGGCGCGATCACCCTGTGCCGATCGCTCGCGTCGAGCACGACCTGCACCGCGACGTGGTGCGGCAGGGGCACGAGCAGGGCGAGGAGGGCGAACACGACACCGCCCACCGCGAGCGCGACGTGCCGGCGCGCGAAGCCGCCCTTCTCGAGCACGAGGTAGCGCGTGCCCTGCGCCAGCTTCGCCCACATGTGGCGCGTCGTGTAGAGGAAGAGCAGCGCGAAGACCACGAACCCGGCCTCGCGGAAGTTCCCGACCAGCACGCGGCGCATGAACAGGAGCACGATCACCGAGTAGAACGCCGAGTAGGCGAGCGCGAGCACGCCGTAGATCGTCATCGCTCGGCGCTCGTAGCGGGTCAGGCGCTCGGGGGTGACCGCGAGGCGCAGCACGTGGCGGCGGAACAGGTCGCCGACATACTTGAACGCGCGCTCGCGCAAGTCCGGGATGTCGAGCCAGCTCATGAGCACGTAGTAGCCGTCGAGCTTGATCAACGGGTTGTAGTTGAACACCAGCCCGGTCAGGCCCGAGAACAGCAGCACGCGGAACGCCAGGTCGTGCAGCAACAGGTCCGGCGGTGTCGCGACCCAGACGAACGTGCCGGCGGTGAAGCACAGCAACTCGACGTAGCCGCCCGCGAGCGCGACCGCCGCGCGCTGCCAGCGCTTCTCGAAGAAATAGATGTCCGACACGTCGCAGAACATCCCGGGCATGAGGTAGAACAGCATGAAGCCGAGCCGCCGTGGCTGCCCGCCCAGGTGCATGCAGGAGAGCCCGTGCCCGAACTCGTGGGCGACCACGATGCCGAACAGGACGAGCCACAGGATGGCCAGGCCCACCCCGTTCGAGTTCTGCAGGGTGAAGATCGTGGCCAGGCCCGAGCTCAGCGCGTCGCGCCGGTCCCACACCAGCCCGCACGCCGCGAGGAAGGCGAACAGCGCGCCCACGATGAACCAGCGCGTGAACAGCACGCGCGCGACCGGGTAGACGATGCGGAACACCCTGGTCGGGTCGATCACGCCGAACTGGATGTTGAAGATGTTCTTGAGCGACTCGGGCGAGAACTTGCGCCGGGCCTCGCGCGCCCGCGCGCGCTGCATCTCGTTCATCTTGAAGGTCTCTTCGAGGAAGCCGCCGCGCTTGAGCTCGCCCACGATCTCCTCGACCCACTCGGGCGGGAAGTCGAATTGCGGGTACTGGCGTTCGAGCGCCTCGCGCAGGCCCGACGATC
Organism: Candidatus Eiseniibacteriota bacterium; assembly: GCA_046598045.1. Lineage (GTDB taxonomy): Bacteria > Eisenbacteria > RBG-16-71-46 > RBG-16-71-46 > DASYSL01 > JANPEF01. Next base: position 13,917 of record JBKJJJ010000098.1, on the reverse strand, counting down.
CGCGCACGCCATCGAGCAGCTCGCAGACGTCGTGCGTCAGCACATCGTGCCGGTAGTAGGTGTTGCGCATGGGATCGTGCACGGTCCACGCGGACTCGCCGGCCTCGACCACGCGGCGCACCACGAGGTCCCTTCGGAAGCGGGGGAACGGGCGCTCGGTGGCCATGGTCGCGCGCGCGTCCCGGTCAGCGCGGGACTGCGGGGGTCGCGCCCGCGTCGACCAGCCGCGGGGTCACGACCGCGCCGCCGGCCGGCAACGGGGCTCCCGCCGCCCGGACGAGATCGCCGGGCGCGAGGCCCTCGAGCACCTCGTAGCCGTCGGGCCGGCTCGCGCCCAACTCGACCGGGACGCGAGCGGCGTGGCCGCCCGCGACGCGCCAGACGAACAGGCGGTCGCCGTCCTTCTCGAGCAGCGCGCCGCGCGGCAGGAGCGCGCCCACGCCCGGGGCGCTGGCGTCCGGGCCGGCGCCTTCGGGGCCTGCCCCGGCCGCGCCGAGGCGCACGCGCACGCTCGTCCCGGCGAGGCCCTGCGGCCCCTGCGAGGTCTCGACCACGACGCGGAAGCGCGCGGTCGCCGGATCGACGATCGGGCTCACCATCGCCACCTTGCCCGGGATCGCGGCACCCGCGGCGTCGCTCACGGGCACGAACGTGGCCAGGTCGCCCGCGTGGACGCGCGCGCGCAGCGCCGCCGGCAGGAACAGCTCGGCACGCAGCCGTCCGGGCTCGGTGACGCGGAACAGCACGTCCGAGGTCCTGACCGGCCGGTGGACCTCGGCGCGCACCTGCCAGACGATCCCCGCCACCGGCGCCCGCAGCGTGCGGCGCTCGAGCGCGAGCTGCGCCAGTTCGAGGTCCGCGCGCGTCGCGGCGGCCTTGGCGCGCGCCGCGTCGAGCGTCTGGCGCGAGACCCACTGCCCCTGGGCGCCCTTCTCGGCGCGTTCGAGCTCGGCCCTCGCCTGGGCGGCGAGTGCGCCCACGTAGTCGACCTCGAGGCGCTGCTCCTCGGCGTCGAGCCGCGCGAGCGCCTGCCCGCGGCCCACGCGTTGGCCCTCGCGCGCGAGCACGCTCCGCACGATGCCGTCCGAGCGCGCGATCACCGGCGCGTCGACGGCGGGCTCGAGGAACGTGAGGAAGAGATCGCCGGAATCGAGTGAGGGCCGGACCGCCACGACGTCGATCGTGGCCGGGCTGGCGGCGGCGGTCGTCGAAGGCCCAGGCCGGGCGGGCTGGCAGCCCGACTGCGCGAGGCTGGCCAGGACCAGCAGGGCGAGCCCGGCCGGGCGCTGACGGGAGGGATGGACGAACGGGCGGCGAGTCATCGGGACGAGCCTGGCCTCGGGGCAAGGGGAGGTGGATCGACGGGTTCGGCGAGCCATGGTGCGCCCGCCCGGACAGGTCTGTCAACTGCCGATCCGGCAGCATGTTATCAGGGTGAAACAAAGCGACCCAGGGCCACGCGCCCGGGGTCGCCGATCGGTTCGTTGCGGGGGACTGCGGAGGTTTGCTTCCGAAAGTGGAGCGGGCGAAGGCGCCGGGGTCACGGGTGTCACGCGCTGATGTAGCGCACCTCGCCACGCTCACAAAGGCGGCGCGTCCAGCGCCGTCGTTCTTCCCACACTGCAGGGGATGTGCCAAAATACAGGGGTCCGCGAGCGAACTTAGAACTCATTCGCAATACGAAGCTTAGCCGGGATCGGATGGGTCCCAGTCCGGTCCCCGCCCGGGAAGAATTGCCCTGCAGGGTGCAGGGCGCATTCCGGGCGTGCCGCAAGTTGCAGCCTCCCCCCCAAGGCGCCCGCCCCGGGCGGCGTCAAGGAGCCGACCCCGATGGATCTCAACTCCCGTTTCACCCAGCCCATGCGCGACGAACTGACCTCGATCGGCTTCCACGAACTCCGGACGCCCGCCGACGTCGATGCCGTGCTCGCCCCCAAGCAGGGCGCCGTCCTCGTGTTCGTGAACTCGGTCTGCGGCTGCGCGGCCGGGATGGCCCGCCCCGGCATGGCGAAGGCGCTCGAGGCCACGAGCGTGCGACCGGATCACATGGTCACGGTCTTCGCCGGCCAGGATCGCGAGGCCACAGCGCGCGCGCGCGAATTTTTCGCCACGGTGGCACCGTCGTCGCCGTCGATCGCGCTGCTCAAGGACGGCGAGCCGGTGGCCTTCATCGCCCGCCACCAGATCGAAGGCAAGACCGCCGACATGGTCGCGGCCCAGGTCGCGCAGGCGCTCGAGGCGCACTGCGGCGTCGCCCGCGCCTGAACGGCGGCTGACGCGCGAGGCGCGGTGCACGGGCCCCGTGCAACGCGCACGCGCATTTCATCCTGCATGACGGACCGGGCGGCCCCGATGGGCCGCCTTGTTCTTTATGTGGCTTTGGCTTCAGCCGACTCCGCCCGGGACCGATAACCGCGGTGAGAGGCGCCGGACCGTCCGACCCGCAGGGACGGCACCCGCCACGGAGGGGCCATGACCGAACTCAAGATCCGCAACTTCCCGCGCTCGTTGCCGCACGCGCTCGAGTCCGTCGCCCGGCTGGTGCCGGGCTATCGCGGCTATTCCGCCAAGGAGGACCGGCGCGAGGAGGACAAGCGCCTGCGCACCCAGATCGCGCGTTGCCTGCGCGACTCGTCGCAGGACCTGCACCGCGCCGTGCGCACGCTGCGCTTCGAAGGGTTGCCGCCCGGCCTGTCGCGGCTCGGCCAGGTCGCCAAGCGTTTCGACCGCCTGGTCGAGGACGTCATGCACGCCGCCTACGGCTACCCGGGGTTCTTCGAGCCCGTGCGCGTCGACGAGCGCCGGCTCGAGTTGCTCTATCGCGCCGACATCGCGGTCGCCGAGGCGGTGCAGGGCGTGACCGCCGAGGTCGTCGCCTGGGTGCTGCACCCGGACGTCGAGGACGAGGGTGGCGTCGCGCTGGCGAACCTCGAGGTCGCGCTCGACCTCGCGGAGAATGCCTGGCGCACGCGCAAGGAGATGCTGGCCGAGGAGTAGAGCCGTAAGCGATAGTGGCGGTCCTGTGCTCCGGACCCTCGTGTCGATCTACGTCTGGGCGGCCACCGCCCTCGTGCTCACCCTGCTTCAGCCCGTGCTGGCGTTCCTGTGGCTGGTGACGAAGCCCTTCGATCGCGGCCAGCGGCTGGTCGGGCGCGTCTTCCGCAGCTCCGGCCGGGCGACGGTCCTGCTCAACCCGTACTGGGACTTCCACCTCGAGCGCGGCACCCAGGCCCCGTTCCACGAACCCAGCGTCGTGGTCTCGAACCACGAATCCGAAGCCGACATCTTCCTGTCGTGCCTCCTGCCGTGGGACCTCAAGTACCTCGCCAAGACCGAGATCTACCGCACGCCGATCATGGGCTGGGGCATGCGCATGGCGGGGGACATCGGCGTCGTGCGCGGGGATCGCAGGAGCGGCGTGCGCGCTCTCATCGAGTGCCGCAAGAAGCTCGCGGCCGGCGTGTCGGTGATCATCTTTCCCGAGGGGACCCGCTCGCGCACGGACGAGATGCTGCCGTTCAAGGAGGGCGCGTTCCGGCTCGCCGTCGACGCCCAGATCCCGATCCAGCCGGTCGCGGTCGCGGGCACGCGCCACGCGCTGCCGCCCGGATCGATCCAGTTCGGGAGCGCGCGCGCGGTGATCAAGATCCTCGAGCCGATCCCGACCACGGGGCTGACGACGGCCGACGTCGCCGCGCTGACCGAGCGCGTGCGCGGCATCATCGGCGAGGCGAGGGCGGCGCTGCAGAAGGAACTGGGGATCGTGCCGGAGCCGCCCGACTAGTGGCCGCTCACTCCTGCGCCGTCCAGATGTTCTTCATGTTGCGTACGGCGGAGGGGTGCTTCCACCACAGGTACGCCGCCATCGCGGCGGCGGCGAGCAGGTTCGCGACCGCGATCGTCCACAGCCCGAGCGTGCCCAGCACGGACTTGCCGACGGCGAGCGCGAAGATGAAGAACGCGGTCTCGAAGATCACGAACAGGAACAGCATCGCGATGCCGACGGTCGGGAACTTCTCGAACTGCGCGGCCAGCCAGGCCGCGACCATCCCGACGATCAGGAACGTGAACGCGTGGATGGCGGAGTACCAGGCCACGATCGAGGGCTGCACCGTGATATTCGAGAGCTCGGCGCCCTTCTGGAACAGGAGCGAGCCGAGCAGCGACGGCGTGAACAGCGGCCGGCCGGCGAGCGAGTCGAGCACCAGGTACCACAGGGCGACGATCCCGGCGCCGATCACGCCGCAGAAAAAGCCGTCCTCGAGGATCTGCTTCGCGAGCGAGCGGGTCTCGGGTTGGGAACTTGCGGGATGGACCGTGTCCATGGTGCGTCCTCCTGTGGTCGATGCGAGCCGCGGAAACCCGGGTGCACGAGTTGGAGTAGTGCAGCTATCCTAGCACCGCCGCCCGCCCGGAAGTCCCCGGCGCGTGGCAACGCTCCACCCCACAGTGGCTTGAGCAGGGAGGCCGCCGGACTTGACCGATCCCCACGCGCGCCCCCCTCGCATCTGGACGCTGCTCGCGGCGTGCGCCGCCCTGGTCCTCGGGATGATCGCGCTCGGGCCGTTCGTGCTCACGGGCTATTTTCTCCTGTCCAGCCGCTCCGTCCTGGCGGGCGGCCTCCTGCCCGCGCCCGGCCAGCTCGACCACTTCTACGGGACCCTGCCCGGTTTCCTGCTCGCCGCGACGATCGCGGCGGCGTGGACCGGGCTGGTCGCGATCGTGGCGGGCGTCCTGTCCCCGGTGGCGGTCTCGAAACGCCTCGGCTTCCGGCGCTCGCGCCTCGGCGCGGCGGGCTGGTGGATCGTGCCGATCGGCGCGCTCGGCCTGAGCCAGGCGGTGGACGCGGCCTTCCAGCTCACGGGCTTCGGCCGCGGCGATGCGCTCGAGGCGCTGCTGCACACGCTCGCCGGCGCGCGCGGCCCGATGGTCGCGCTCTCTGTGCTGGTCATCGGCGCGCTCTCGGCCACGTGCGAGGAGCTGTTCTTCCGCGGCTACCTGCAGCGCCGGCTGGTGGCGCGCTACGGCGCGATGGTCGGCATCGCCGTCTCGGCATTCCTGTTCGGGCTCGCGCACGGCGAATTGCACCACGCGGTGTTCGCGTTCACGTTCGGGCTGTTCATCGGCGCGTCCGCCTGGGCGGCCGACAGTCTCGGGCCGGCGATCGCGGCGCACGTCGTCAACAACACGGTCTCGGTGGTCACGCTCGTGCTCGGCCTGGACGACGCCACCCAATCGCCCGCGGCGCAGTGGCTCGCGCTGCTGGTCGGCAGCGCGGTCGCGCTGCTCGCGCTGGGCTGGATCCTGAGGCGCGCGCCGCGCCCGGATCTTCCGGTTCGCTCCGACGAGGCCTGCGCTTGAGCGCCCGCGACGCCGGACGCCCTCGACACCCGATCTTCGACCCTTTGCGCGAACTGTTCCCGGGCGACGCGCCCGGTGGCGTGGCGCTGATCGCCTGCGCGGTGCTCGCGATGGCGTGGGCGAACTCGCCGTGGGGCGGCTCGTACTTCGCGCTCCTGGCGACGCCCCTGCCGGTCGCGATCGGGCCGGTGGCGCTCGACCTGTCGGTGCTGCACTGGATCAACGACCTCGCGATGGCGGTGTTCTTCCTCGTGGTCGGCATGGAGATCAAGCGCGAGTTTCTCGCCGGCGAGCTCAAGGACCCGCGCCGCGCCGCGCTCCCGATCGCGGGCGCGCTCGGTGGCATGATCGCGCCTGCGCTGATCTACGCCGCGTTCAACCACGGCGGGCCGGGCGCGCACGGCTGGGGCATCCCGATGGCGACCGACATCGCGTTCTCGCTCGGCGTGCTCGCACTGCTCGGGCCGGGAGTGCCGCGCGGGATCACCGTGTTCCTCGCCGCGCTCGCGATCGCCGACGACCTCGGAGCCGTGCTCGTGATCGCCGTGTTCTACACCGCGCAGTTGAACCTCGGCGCGCTGTGGACCTCGGCCGGCCTCGTGGTGCTGCTCGCCGTGCTCCAGCGCGCCGGGGTCAAGCGGCTCGGGGTCTACCTCGCGGTGGCGCCCTTTCTCTGGTTCTTCATGCACGCCTCGGGCGTCCACGCCACGATCGCCGGGGTCGCGTTCGGGTGCACGATCCCGCTCGGCAAGGCGGGCGACGCGAACTTCGCCGACTCGCCGCTCGAGACGCTCGAGCACGCACTCAAGCCGTGGGTGACGTGGCTCGTCATGCCGCTGTTCGCGCTCGCCAACGCGGGGGTCGCGCTGCAGGGCATGTCGCTCGCCTCGCTCGCCCAGCCGGTCGCGGCGGGCGTCTCGGTCGGGTTGCTCGCGGGCAAACCGATCGGCATCCTCCTCCTGTCGTGGCTGACGGTGCGGCTCGGCTGGGCGAAGCTGCCCCGTGGCACGGGCTGGTTCCAGATGGCAGGCGTCGGGATGCTCGCGGGCATCGGGTTCACGGTCGCGCTGTTCGTCGCGTCGCTTTCGTTCCGCGGCGGGAGCGAACTCGAGCCGCTGGCGAAGATCGGGATCCTCACCGCATCGACGATTTCGGCGATCGCGGGCGCGCTGCTCCTGCGCCAGGGGCTGGCCCGCGCGTCCGTCAGAGAGGCGCGGACTTGACACCCCGGGCTCCCGCTCGCAAGGTGGAGACTCAAACCATTCACCCCCTGCGAGAGCGCTCATGGCCGCCAAGCGATTGCTGGTTCATTCCGTCGCGATGCTGCTGCTCTTGATTGCGTCGCGCGCTGCATCGCCGGCGACGCCCGCCGCGCCCGCCGACACGTTCGAGACCGCCGCGCTCAAGGACCGCGCCGAGACCGTCTCGTTCTTCCACGAGAACGCGATGTCACCGCTCGCCACGATCCTGCGCGAGGACGTCCCGCGAACGGGCTGGCTGACGATCGGGTCGGCGGCGGACAACGGCGTCGTGCTCGCCGACTCGAGCGTGTTCGCGCACCACGCGCGCGTGCGCATCGACGGGGCGGGCTTCCGCGTCGAGGCGCTCGACTCCGGCGCGACCTTCGACGTCAAGGGCGAGGCGAAGCGCGAGGCCGACCTGCCGCCCTCGGCGATCGGGATCGGGCGATTCAGGATGCGCCTCTCGTACCAGAACGCGCCGGCCGTGATCGTGTTCGATCCCGGGAAGCCGGGGACCGCCGCGTTTCGGGGTCCGACCTACTGGCCCTATGCGCGGCGCTACCGCTTGATCGTGCCGCTCGCACGCGAGGGCAAGGCCGACACCGTGTTGATCGAGTCCACGCAGGGGCAGCCGCGGCCCGCGCTGCGCGTCGGGCGCTTCACGCTCCGGATCGATGGCAAGGCCGTGAAGCTCGCCGCCTACCGCCTGCTCGAGCCCGGCGTCGGCAACGAGGACCTGGGGCTGTTCTTCATGGACGCAACCTGTGGGCGTGGCTCCTACCACGGGGGCCGCTACGTCGACGTCGAGCAGCAGGCGGACGGCAGGTACCTCGTGGACCTGAACCGCGCGTACAACCCGTCGTGCTCGTACTCGCCGCACTACAACTGCCCGATTCCGCCGCTCGAGAACCGGCTCAAGATCCGGATCCCGGCCGGCGAGTCGTGGAGCGAGGAAGCGCATTGAGTCGCGCGCACGCGCCCGGGCTATCGCCGGAAGCCGCGGCCGCGCGCGATCGCGTGGCCGAGGCCGCGCTCCTGCTGGTCGAGCCGGGCATGGTCGTCGGACTCGGCACCGGGGATACGGCGCGCCGCTTCGTCGAGCGTCTCGCCGCGCGCGCCAAGGCCGAGCGGCTTGGCGTGACGTGCGTCGCGACCTCGCAAGCGACCGAGGCGCTGGCCGTCAAGGCGGGCCTGTCGGTCAAGCCCCTGGTCGAGTCGCCGCGTCTCGATCTCGCGGTCGACGGGGCGGACGAGGTCGCGCCCTCGCTCGACTTGATCAAGGGCGGAGGGGGCGCGCACACGCGCGAGAAGATCGTGGCCGCGTCGGCCGCGCGCTTTGTCGTGTTGGTCGATGAGACCAAGCTCGTCCACCGCCTGGGCGAGACCTTTGCGGTGCCGATCGAGGTCCTGAGCGAGGCGGTGCCGCTGGTCTCGCGCCGGCTCGAGGAACTCGGCGCGGCGCCCGCCATGCGGGGCGGTGCCGACACCCCGTTCGTGACCGAGCTCGGCAACCGCATCCTGGACGCCCGCTTCGGCAGGATCGAGGACCCGGCGGCGCTGGCGGCGCAACTCGACGGGATTCCGGGCTTGCTCGAGCACGGGCTGTTCGTCGGCATGGCCAGCGTGGTCCTGGTCGGGGACCTGTCATCGGAAACCGTGCGGCGCCTCGTTCCCGGCCGCGCGAACCGCACCCACCACTGAGCCGGGAGGTACCCATGCGTCACTCACAAGCCATCATCGCCTCGTTCCTTGCGCTTGCCCTGTTCGGGCTGGCGTTGGGATGCGCCACCAACCCGGTCACCGGCAGGAATGAAATTTCGCTCGTCAGCGGGGCGCAGGAGGTCGCGGCCGGCAAGGAGGCGCTCGCGGCGACCGAGGCCGAGTACGGCTTCTATCCCGACGCCGGCTGGGCTGCGCGCGTCAACACGGTCGGGCAGAAGCTGGCGTCGGTCTCGCACGTGCCGACGCTGGAGTGGCAGTTCCACGTGGTCGACGACGCGTCGGTCAACGCGTTCGCCGCGCCGGGCGGGTACATCTTCATCACGCGCGGCATCCTCCCGTACATGAACAACGAGGCGCAGCTGGCCGGCGTACTCGGGCATGAGTGCGGGCATGTCACCGCGCGCCACTACAACCGGCAGGCCAGCCGCCAGGCGCTCACGAACCTCGGCCTCGGCGTCGCCGGGGCGCTCTCGCCCACGGTCGCGAAGTTCGGACAGGTCGCGCAGAGCGGGCTCGGGCTGCTGTTCCTCAAGTACAGCCGCGACCAGGAGAACGAGGCCGATGCGCTCGGCGTCCAGTACTCGGTCAAGGGCGGCTGGGACGCGCGCGAGATGGCGGGGACGTACCGCGCGCTGGGGCGCATCAGCGCCGCCGCCGGCACGAGCCTGCCGAACTACCTCTCGACCCACCCCGACCCCGCATCGCGCGAGGGCACGGTGCGCCAGCTCGCTGCCACCGCGGTGGGGGCGCGGACCGACCTCAAGATCGACCACGACGGCTTCGTGCGCGCGCTCGACGGGATGGTCTTCGGGCCGGACCCCCAGCAGGGCTACTTCGAGGGCGATCGCTTCTACGACCCGGGGCTCACGTTCTACATGGACTTCCCTGCGGGCTGGCAGCACCAGAACACGCGCCAGACCGTGATGGCGGGACTGTCCGACCAGTCCGCGCTCATGCAGCTCTCGCTGGTCGACCTCGGCAACCTCTCGCCGGGGCAGTTCGTCGCCCAGCTTGCCTCCTCGGGGAAGATCGTCAGCTCCGAGGGCCGGAGCGAGACCGTCAACGGCCAGCCCGCCTGGGTCGGGCGCGTCACGGTCAAGGACGACCAGGGCCGGACCGGGGTGCTCGTGCTGGCCATTGTCCGCCAAACCGGATCCCGGGCGTTCCAGGTGCTCGGGCAGACCCGGGCGGCCGGCGATGCGAACGAGCAGGCGATCATCGCCGCGGCGCGCTCGATCCGAACGCTCACGGACGCGAACCGGCTCTCGGCCACCCCGGCGCACCTCAAGATCGTCCCGGCGCCGCGCGCGGGCACGTTCGAGTCGGTGGTCACCGGGCTGGGCGCGCAGGGCGCCTCGCTGGCCGAAACCGCGATCCTGAACGGGGTCGCGGCGGGCGACCCCGTCCGCCAGGGCCAGTTGCTCAAGATCGTCACCCCGGGCCGGCTCCGCTAGGCCCCGTCCTGAGGTCCGGCCGGGCGACGTAAGTCGCTTGTTTCACGGGCGTTGACAACCGCTCGGCCGGGCCGCTAGACTCCCGCTCTCGGCTTTTCGAAGTCGGTTTGCCGGGCCTCTGTCGTCGGCCCTCGGCCCTCACGGCCTTGGGGCGCGGGCTCGGCTCATGCCCGCCTTAAGTCTCCCATACGCACCCTGGGTGTTCGAATGAACCAGTCGATTCAGTGGAAGAGCTTGCTCGTCGCCGCCGCCCTCGTGGCGTCGGCCGTTGCCCTCTGGCCGTCGTTCCAGTTCTACCAGCTGCCGGTCAAAGAGCGGCTGACGGCGACCAAGGAAACTCCGGCCGCGAAGCTGCGCGACCAGGCGATCCCGCTCGGGCTCGACCTGCAGGGCGGCATGCACCTCGTGCTCGAGGTCGACCGCAGCAAGCTCCCGCCCGAAGAGGCGAAGGGCGCCGTCGACCGCGCGATCGAGGTCATCCGGAACCGCGTCGACCAGTTCGGCGTGGCCGAGCCGATCATCCAGAAGGAGGGCACGGACCGCATCGTCGTCCAGTTGCCCGGCATCTCGGATCGCGAGCGCGCCAAGGACCTGATCGGCAAGACCGCGCTGCTCGAGTTCAAGCTCGTGCGCACTCCCGACGAGGCGCAGTCGATCTTCAACCGGCTCGACGCGGCGCTCGCCGCGCGGGGCCGCGCCCCGGTCGACACCGCCCTGGCGTCCGTCGACACGACGAGCGTGTCCAAGCCGCTGACCTCGCTGTTCATCGACGCCTACGGCGGCGGCGGGTTCATCGCGCTGCCCGATGTGCCGAAGGCCACCGCGATGCTCGATTCCGCGTTCCTCGCGGCGAACGTGCCGGGCGACTCGCAGATCCTGTGGAGCAACGACGAGGCGCGCTCCGGCCGCACCGGGCGCTGGATCTACGCGGTCAAGAAGGAGCCCGAGATGACCGGCGGCTCGGTCTCGACCGCCGCGATGAGCAACCAGCTCGACCAGAACCAGCCCGGCGCGTGGGGCGTTTCGATGAAGATGGCCGGCAAGGGCCAGTCCGACTTCGCGCGCGTCACTGCGGCCAACGTCGGCCGCCAGCTTGCGGTCGTGCTCGACGACCAGGTGCGCTCGGCGCCCTCGATCCGCGAGCGCATCCCGGGCGGCAATGCCTCGATCACCGGCTCGTTCGACGCCAAGTCCGCGAAGGACCTCGAGATCGTGCTCAAGGCCGGCGCGCTGCCCGCCCCGGTGCGGATCATCGAGGAGCGCTCGGTCGGACCCTCGCTCGGCCAGGACTCGATCGATGCCGGCTTCAAGGCCGCGTGGATCGGGACGCTGCTGGTCGTGCTGTTCATGGCGATCTACTACCAGGGCTCGGGCCTGATCGCGGTCGGCGCGCTGCTGCTCAACCTGGTGCTCCTGTTCGCCGGCATGGCCGGGTTCAAGTCGACGCTGACCATGCCCGGCATCGCCGGCATCGTGCTCACGGTCGGCATGGCGGTCGACACCAACGTCCTGATCCTCGAGCGCATCCGCGAGGAAATGCGGCACGGCAAGTCGATCCGCTCCTCGATCGAGCTCGGCTACAAGAACGCGTTCCGCACGATCCTCGACGCCCACGTGACCACGCTGCTCTCGGCCGCGTTCCTGTTCCAGTTCGGGACCGGGCCGATCAAGGGCTTCGCCGTGACGCTGGCGCTGGGCCTGATCGCGAACCTGTTCACCGCGGTGTTCTTCACGCGCCTGATCTACGATCTCATCACCCATCGCCGGACGCTGAACCGGCTGTCCATCTGACGCCGGGAGGACCGAGCCATGATCCAGATCCTGCACGAAACCAAGATCCCCTTCATGAAGTACCGCCGGTACTTCTACATATTCTCGAGTCTCGTCATGCTGGCGACGATCGGCTGGCTGGTGGTGCACGGGGGGCCGCGCTACTCGGTGGACTTTACCGGCGGCACGATGCTCCAGATCCAGACCGCGAAGCCGATGCACGCCGACGTCGTGCGCCACGCGATCGACGCCGCGGGGTTTCCCGGGGCCGAGATCCAGGCCTCCGGGACGGACAACGAGTTCCTGATCCGGCTGCCGATCGGCATCGAAGGCGACCCGTTCGTGAAGGTGCATGACGCATTGGTCAAGGTGGCGCCCGACTCGAACCCGACATTCCGGGGCATCCAGGCGGTGGGCCCGAAGATCGGCGCGGAATTGCGCAGCAAGGCCATCTGGGCCGTGCTCTTCTCGCTCGGCGCGATCCTCCTGTACGTGGGAATCCGCTACGAGTTCAAGTTCGCGCTCGGCGCCGTGATCGCGCTCTTCCACGACGTGTTCGCGGCGCTCGGGGTGATCCTGTTCCTCCATCGCGAGGTTTCGCTCACCGTGATCGCGGCGCTGCTCACGCTCGCCGGCTACTCGATCAACGACACGATCGTGGTGTTCGACCGCATTCGAGAGCGCTCGAAACAGCTCCACAAGCTGAGCCACGAGGAGATGATGAACACCGCGATGAACGAGACGCTCTCGCGCACGATCATCACCTCGCTCACGGTGTTTCTCGCCACGCTCGCGCTGTTCCTGTTCGGCGGCGAGGTCATCAACGATTTCGCGCTCTGCATGCTCGCGGGCGTCGTGTTCGGCACCTACTCGTCGATCTACGTGGCCTCGGGCCTCGCGCTCGACATCTGGAACTGGCTCGACAAGAAGAAGGGCGTGGTCCGCGCCAAGGCGGCCTGACCATGACGCCGAAAGGAAACGGCATGACCCGGAAGCTCACCGCGGCCTCGGCCCTGTTCCTGGCGTTGGCGGCGTTCGGTTGCGGCAACAACACCGGCAGCCCCGACGGTTACGTGCCCGAGGGCCAGGCGGCGTCCTCGCTGCTCCTCCTCGATGTCCAGCCGGTGGTGCCGGATGACTCGACGGTGGTCGCCGCGGATGGCTTGATCTACGACTCCTCGCCGACGGACGGGTTCCGGCTCTACGTCGATCCGGCGGGCGCAGGCTTCCGGCCGGCGGCCGACTTCGTGGCGGCGCCGACGAAGACCTATTCGACCGGTTGGAGCCTGTACCGGATCCGCTCCAACGTGCTCGACCTTTCCGGCGCGAACTCCTACGTCGGACGCGGTGCGCGGCACGGGCTCGAAAGCGCCTCCGCGCCGCTGACGAACTACGCCGTGGTGCCGCTCGCCGCCTCGGCCACCGAGCTCGCGCGCCGGGTCGACGTGACCCTGCTCGCCCCGGTGGACTCGGCGCAAGTGGACTCGATCCCGACGCTGACCTGGGCGCCGACGCCGGGCGCGGCCGGCTACCTGCTGCGGATCATCGGCCGCAACGGCGTCGCCTACCTCGTATTCACGACCGCGACCAGCCACCAGGTCGAGGTCAGCCCGGGCCTAAGGCTCGAGGACCTGCCCCTGCGCGCCGGCCTCTTCTACCGCTGGGATGTGCAGGCGGTCGACAACGCGAACCGCCTGTTCGGCCGCACGGCAGCCTCGCGGGCCCTGATCGTTCAGTAATCTCCCACGCCGCCTGATCCACGCCGGCCCTGCTCGATCCCTCGAGCCGGGCGGTTTGCGTTTCCGGCTCGCCACGCCCTGTCACGGGGCGGCAAACTCGGCGTCAGGCGCGGTTTCGGCTGAGGAACCCGCCCCCCCGGCGGGGGTAGACTCATGGGCACGCGCAAGCGCACCAGGATCCGGAGTTCGGGAGGCAGCCATGGCGAACGCGACCACGAGGGAGCCGGGACGGGAACGCCGGGTCACGCCGGCCGGGCTGGCCGCGACCGCGGCCGGGCTCGCTCTCGCGTTCGTGGCCCTGGTGGCGTTGCCCGGACGCGCGTCCGCCGCCGGGGCGGAGCGCTCGGAGTACACGATCGCGCGCCTCAAGTATGGCGGGGGCGGCGACTGGTACGGCGACCAGGGGTCGCTGCGCAACCTCCTGTCCGGCCTGCGCGAGCGCGCGGGCGTGCCGACCGGCGTCGAGGACGCGCCCGTGGTCTCGCCCACGGACGAGGCGCTGTTCAACTACCCGATGGTGTTCATGGCCGGGCACGGCAATGTGAAGTTCACCCCCGCCGAGGTCGAGCGCCTGCGCCGCTACCTCGAGGGCGGTGGCTTCCTGTGGTGCGACGACGACTACGGCATCGA
>JBKJJJ010000077.1:0-47537 GCA_046598045.1 Candidatus Eiseniibacteriota bacterium | reverse complement strand
ACGTCGAGGACACGGGGACGGATCTTGGGAAGCGGGAGTAGGGTCGCGGGCGCGCTCGCGCTCGTGGGCGTGCTCGGGCTCGCGCTCGCGGTGAAGGATGCGCCGCCGCCGCGGGAGCGGACGCTCACTCTGCACGGGCCAATTGATCACTTCTACGTTCCGTTCTTCATCGGGGCGTGGGTCAGCCCGCCGACCTCGACGACCGATCCCGAGGTCTGGCGCCGCTTCGCGCGAACCGGCCTGGATCTCGCCGTCCGCCCGCTCGAGGACACCAACGATCGTGCCCGCAACCTGGCGACGCTCGCATTGCTCGATTCCATGCGGGCCGCCGGCGGGGACAGCACTGCACCCCGTTTCTACCCGCGCGACGACGCGGTCCACCCCGATGAGGCCACGCGTCCCGGGTGGCGCGACCGGGTGCGTGCGGTGGTCGCTGCGTATCGACCGCATCGTTCACTCGCGGGTTATTTTCTCGCCGATGAACCCAGCCCCGCAGACTTCGATCGCGTCGCAGAGGTTGCGGCGGCGATTGCCGAGTCGCGGCCCGGGGGAGAGGTCTACGTCAACCTGTTGCCTCTCGCCGATCACGCGAGCATCGACGACCAGGAGCGCTGGCGCGAGAACGCGAAGCGATTGATTCGGCGGGGACGGCTTCGGCTGTTCTCCTTCGCAACCTACTCCCAGCGGCCCTGGGGCGAGGACGCGGCGTTTCTGCTCACGCTACAGAACGCGGCGCGCGTGTCGCGCGAGACCGGGTGCCGGTTCGCAACTGTGCTCCAGTTCACGGGCTTTGGTCCGCTTGATCCCTTGCCCCTCGCGCAATTGAAGTACCTCGCGGCGGAGGCGATCGCCTATGGCGCCTGCGGAATCATCTGGTTCACGTACTGGACGCCGAATCCACACGAACAGGGAATGTGGTGGAAGGGCGGCGCGGTCGAGTACGACGGCTCGGCAAGCGCCCGCGCGGACACTCTGCGCATGGTCAATGCGACCGCGCGCGGAATCGACGGTTTCTTCCACTTCCAGGGGGGCCCGAATGCCGTGGCCCATCTCGGCGGCGCGTGGCCGCGTGGGGCGACACTCGGCAATGAGCGCATTCCCGGCCTGCGCTCGGCGCGTGGGGGCCCGATCACGATTGCGGCGAACCGAGGCGTTCCCTGCTGGCTCGTGATCAATCGCGACCGCCGCAGTAGGCGAAGCATCACGCTCGAGCTTCAGCCCTGGATCGGCCCGCGCTGGATCCTCGGCCCCCGCGATTGGAATTGGCCCTTGATGCGCACGACCGACCCGGCTGCGCGCTCGGTGTCGTTCGACCTCGGACCCGGCGAGAGCGTCATCCTGAGCATGGCCTGGCGCTGACCCCCACCACGCTTGCAACCCGCACCACCTTCCGGCGTAATGTCACGCGTCGCCCATCACCTCGCACGCCGTGCGTGCCACCCGCCGCTCGAAAGGATGCCCTCGTGACGCCCAGACCCCCGGCGCATGCGCTCGCGCCGACGCTGCTGCTTGTCGCTGCGGTGACCGCATCCACGCTCGCCGCAGCGCTGGCCGGCGGCGCGATCGCAATCGCCGGCACGCCCGGCACGCTCCCGCGCTCGCCGCTCGCGGGCGTGCCCGGCGGGCCGACGCTCGCCGCCGAGGACACGATCCCGATCCCGTCCGCGCTCCTGCCGACGATGTTCGTCAGCGCGCCGCGCGTCACGCTCGAGGAGATCCTGCGCCGCGTGGCCGAGGGCGAGGCCCGGCGCGATTCGCTGATGCTCGACCAGTCGTACACGCTGCTCGCGCGCCTGACCTACCTCGATGCCGACGGCAAGGCGCCGACCGGCGCGAAGACCAAGCTCGAGTACGCGAGCAAGGTCTACAAGAAGCGCCCCGACAAGGTGCGCGAAATCCCGCTCCGCCAGCGCAGCGACTTCAAGCAGAAGGACGACAACGTCGAAATCGGCGCCGGGCCCACGATGCGCGAGCAGATCGTGTCGTTCGCGTTCGAGCCGCGGGCGCGGGCGCGCTATCGCTTCAAGATCGACGACCGGAAGATCGTGGGCGGGCACGTCGTGTACGTGATCTCGTTCACGCCGCGCTCGACGCTCGACGCGCTGCCCGAGGGTCGCGTGTGGGTCGACACCAACGATTTCGTGATCGCGCGCGAGGAGTTCTGGTATCGCGACCGCTCGCCGGCGCCCTTGTTCTTCAAGCGCATCGACTCGTGCGTGGTCGAGCGCACGAAGGTCGAGGGCAGGTGGTGGGTGGTGTCGCGCATCCTGGCGCGCGTCCAGATGACCTCGATGGCCCGCATGTTCGCGCGCATGGCGAAGGAGCCGTTGACGCCGACCGTGGACTTCGTGGCGACCGAGACCGACTGGCGAATCAACCGGGGCATCGACGACGCGATCTTCGCCGGCGGCAAGCGATGAGTCGGCTGCTGCTGGTCGTACTCGCCGCAGCGCTGGCCACCAGCCTGCTGGTTGCGAACCCGGCGCGCGCGCAGGGCCCCGCGCCCGATTCGTTGGGCGCGTTCTTCCAGGGCCTCGCGGACTCGACCGACGCGAGCTACGGCACGCAGAGCGTCACGTTCGACACCACGGGCCTCGACTCGCTCGCCTCCGGCGCGCTGACGCGGCCACCGCGCATCCATCGGCGCGGCGGCGGACTCGGGTTGAGCCCGCTGCTCGGCTACCACCGCGCCGAGGGCGCGATCGTCGGCATGTCCGGCCGCGTCGGATCGCGCGCGGCCGGCTGGCTGAGCCTCGCGGGCACGTACGGCTTCGGCAACCGGCAGGGGCGCTATGCGTTCGGCTACCGGCGCACGCTGCTCTACCGCGGGGCGCGCCGCGGGCGCCTGCTCGCCGAGCCCGGGCGCATCGTGGAGGGCGCGACGCGGATCGACTTGGACCTCGGCTACGCGCGCTCGAGCCAGCCTTTCCTGCCCGAGCACGCGACGCCGCGGCTCGGCAACTTCGACGCGCTGTTCTCCGGCAAGAGCTCGTCGAGCCTGTACGAGCAGCGCGGCGCGAGCGGTGGGCTCACGTTCTGGACGGGCGACTGGCGCCTGGTGGCGGGCGTGCGCCACTGGCTCGACCAGCCCATGCCACTGGTCACGCGCTACACGCTGCTCGCGGACCGGGAAGGCGTGCCGGTGAATCGGCTCGCGCTCGACGACGAGTACACCGAGCCGTTCGGCAGCCTCGGCTTCTGGCGTGGCGACTGGGAACTGGGCGCCCTGCTCGAGGCGCGCGGCGGCGGCGCGGATCGCTGGCGCATGCGGGGTGCGCTCGGCAAGGCGCTGCGCCTCGGATCGTCCATCAAGGCGTACGCGCAGTTCGAGGCCGGCGCGACCGCGGCGAACGCGCCGCTCCAGCGCCGCTTCGGGCTCGGCGGCCCGCGAGCGGTGCCGTCGCTGCCGATCGAGACCGGCGCCACGGATCACCTGCTGCTCGGCCGGGTCGAGCTGATCGAGGCGCACGACGTGCTCGAGGCGGTCGGCCTGCCGCACCCCGACTGGCTCGTGCTCCAGCCGCTCGTGTTGTTTCACGCCGGCGCGGCCTGGGACGACGCCGGCGGGCGCGACATCGTGTTCGCGGGCCCGCCGTCGAACGCGTGGCGCGGTTCGGCGGGCGCCGGGCTCGCGCTCAAGCTGGGCGTGCCGGATCCCGAGACGCTCGCACGCATCTACGTCGCGTGGCCGGTCGGGCCCGACGCCGGGAAGACGACGTTCCGCTTCACGCTGGGGACGACGTTCGAGCTGCTCGGGAGGCTGTGAAGTCTAAAGCGTGAGCTCGTCGAGGTACTTCACGAACACGACCTCGTTCTGCGCCTGGTTGTAGATCAGCTCGTCGACCAGCGCGCGCGCGAGCAGCAGGCCGAAACCGCCCGGCCGGATGCCGCGGTCCTCGCGCACCTTCACGTGTTCCAGGCGCTCGGGCTCGAGCGCGCCGGCGGCAGCGTGCGCCAACTCCTCGAAGCGGAAGCCCGGGCCCGGGTCCGCGATCCGGTAGAGCACCATGCGCCGCGTCCGCAGGTAGGCGATGCGCACGTCGCGCGTCGGGTCGCTGCCCGCCCCCCACTCGATCGCGTTCGAGAGCAACTCGTGGAACGCCTGGCCGATCGCCTCGCGGCTGGTCTCCGGCAGGTCGGAATCGAGGTGCACGAGGAACGAGCGCACGCGCTCGACCGAATCGCGCGAGCACGGCACGAGCAGCTCGACCCAGTCCCGCTTGGCGGACACGACGCGGATCGGCCGGCCCGGCAGCTTGCTCGAGAGCGCGGCCTGCACCTGCGCGCTCAGCGTGCCCGGGCGGATCGGCTTGGAAAGGTATCGCACCGCCTGGTTCTCGGCCGCGCCGATCACGGTATCGGGCGTGTCGTCCCCGGTGAGCACGATCGCGCGCACCTCGCGCCCCGCCTCGCGCAGGCGCGCGAGGACCTCGAGGCCCGTGAGCTTCGGCATGTGGACGTCGAGCACGACGAGGTCGAAGTCGGCGTAGAGAATCAGGTCGAGCGCGGCCTGGCCATCGCCGGCCTCGGTGATCGTATGGCCATCGCGCTCGAGCACGGTGACGAGGTAGCCACGGACGTCGGGATCGTCGTCGGCGACCAGCAGGATGGCCATGCGCGCCTCAGGGTGCGACCATCGCCGGGGCCGCCATGCCCACCGAGGCCCCGCTCGCGTCGAACACGCGCAGGGCTTCGGGCTCGGGCACGAGCCGCACGGACTCGCCGGGCGAGCGCCGCGCGTCGCCCAGGGCGCGCACGACCATGCGGCCGGCGTCGGTCCCGACGTAGAGCAACGTTTCTGCGCCCAGCGCCTCGCCGAATTCCACGCGGCCCGCGAGCGCGCCGCCTTCGGCGCCCTCGCCTGCGAGCACGTTGATGTGCTCGGGGCGCACGCCCACCGTCACGGCTTCGCCCGCGCGACCGGAGAGCGCAGACACGAGCGCGGGCTCGAGCGCCCAGCTCGCGCCGGCGATGCGCACGGTCCGGCCGCCCTCGCCCACCGTGGCCGCGAGGAAGTTCATGGAGGGGCTGCCGAGGAAGCCGGCCACGAAGCGGTTCGCCGGCCGCTCGTACACGACGAGCGGCGCGTCCACCTGCTGCAGCACGCCGGCCGACAGCACCGCGATGCGGTCGCCCAGCGTCATCGCCTCGACCTGGTCGTGCGTGACGTAGATCATCGTCGCCGTGAGCTGCTGGTGCAGGCGATGGAGCTCGGCGCGCATGTGGACGCGCAGCTGCGCGTCGAGGTTCGAGAGCGGCTCGTCGAACAGGAACACCGCCGGTCGCCGGACGAGCGCACGCCCGAGCGCGACGCGCTGGCGCTCGCCGCCCGACAGCGCCTTCGGCTTGCTGTCGAGATAACGCGTGAGGCCGAGCGTCTCCGCGGCCTCGCGCACGCGGCGATCGACCTCGTCCTTCGGCGTCTTGCGCAGCTTGAGCCCGAACGCGAGGTTGTCGAACACGGTCATGTGCGGGTAGAGCGCGTAGTTCTGGAACACCATCGCGATGTCGCGATCGCGCGGCGGCAGGTGCGTGACGTCGCGCTCGCCGATCGTGATCGTGCCCGAGTCGGGCTCCTCGAGGCCCGCGATCGAGCGCAGCGCCGTGGACTTGCCGCAGCCCGACGGCCCGACCAGCACCAGGAACTCGCCCGGCTGGACGTCGAGGTTCAGGTTCGCGAGCGCAGGGCGTTCGTGCCCCGCGTAGGTCTTGGTCAAGCCGGTCAGGCGCAATGCGCTCACGGGGTCACCCTGGGCCAGAGACGGTGGACGATGGCGCGCGACTTCTGTTGCAGCTCGCGTTCGTCGACGACGAGCGCGCGGCCATCCTGAAGGAGCAGGTCGCCCGCCACCATCGCCGCGTGGACGCGCGCGGTGGCGAGGCTCTGCACGAGGTGGTCGGTCCAATTCTCCGGTCCGAAGGGAGTTGCCGGGTACACGTCGAGCACGACCAGGTCGGCCGGGGATCCCGGCGCGAGCAGGCCGAGCCCGGGCGTGAAGTGCCGCTGCGCGAGATCGGGCCCGCGCTCGAACAACGCGCGCGCGACCAGGCCCTTCGCCGCGGCCGCGGGGCGGCCTAGCAGGCGTGCGCCGCGGTAGATCATCTCACCCTCGCCCGGCAGGTGCGGCGTCAATCCGCCGCTGCCGAGCACGGGCACGAGGCCGCGCTCCGCGAGCGCGACGTAGTCGAGGTGCGTGCCGAGATCCTCGATGTCCTCGCGCGGGGTCGAGACCCACGCCGCGCCCGACGCGCGCAACAGCTCCCAGTCGGGCTCGGGCAGGGAGCGGCCGGGCGCGACGATCGCGCGCGCATCGAGCATCTCCTCGCGCAGGAGGCGCGCGATCGGCGTCGAGCCGTGGCGCTCCCTGGCATCGCGGGCATCGCGCTCATCCACGCCCGCGAGCGCGAACACGCCCACGCCCAGCCGGCGCGCGGCCGCGGCCACGGCGGCGAGCGTCTCCTGCGACACGTCGGCGAGCGGGCCGACGCCGGGCATGGCCCGTACGCGGTCGCCCCAGTTCTTCTTCATCTTCTCGACGAAGGCACTCGCGGCCTCGAGCAGCGTGCGCGCTTCGGCCGTGCCGCGACGGTCGTTGACCAGGGCCACGATCAGGGCGCGCGCACGCACGCTCTCGGCCGCGCGCGCGACCGCCTCGAGGCCGGCCGCGCCCGAGTGGAACGGCGAGACCAGGAGCACGCTCGTGGTCACGCCGTGCTTGAGGCCCTGCGTGAGCGCGGACTGGGTGGCGACGAACAGGTCGTCGGGGCCGAGTTCGTCCTCGAGCGTGCGCCACGTCGGTCCGGCGTCCCCCGGGGAGCCGTAGCCGGCGAGCCCCTCGCCGAGCACGGCGTGCGGCGAGACCATCCCGTTGACGTAGCCGGGAAGCACGATGCGGTGCGCCGTGTCCCACACCGGATCCTCGGGGAACGCCTGCGTGACGTCGCGCATCGGACCGACCGCCGCGACGTGGGCGCCGACGACGCGCAGGGCGGCCTGGGGAAGGATGTGCGGCTCTGCGCCGCCGACGACGATGGTCGCTGGACCGAGGATCATGGGGAGCGAGCGTGCCACAGGGATACGGGCAAGTCCACCGTGGCGCGGCGCGCGCTCCCTCTGGCGGCGAGCGCCGCGCGCCGGTATCGTGGGGCCCATGACCACCCGCCCCGCCCCGAGCGCCCCCGACCTCGCCCTGCCCGACGCGCTGGTGCGCGAAGTCGACTGGATCGACCCGGGCCGCCTCGCCGCCGCGCTCGAGGCGCGGCGCGCTTCGCACGTCGCGCTGCTCGAGTCGGGGCTGCCCGAGTCGCCGTGGGGCATCTGGACGTTCCTCGCCTGGAATCCCGCCGGCGCGTTCGAGCACAACGGCGCCGCGTGGGCCGACGCGCGCGCAGGCATCGCGGCCGCCGACGCGCTGTTCGACGAGCTGGCCTCCGCGCCGGCGCGACCGTGGGAGACGCTCTCCGCGGCGTGGGAGAAGGCGCGCGCGCCGTTCGCCACGCCGGACGACTCCGCGCGCGCGCAAGCGCCCGCCGGCCAGCCGATCCCGCCGTTTCGCGGCGGACTCGTGGTCGCGCTGTCGTACGACGCCGCGCGCGCGCTCGAGGACTTCGCGCCCTGGGCGTCGCGCGCCGCGCGCGACCTCGACTGGCCGTGGTTCGACGTGCGCGTCGTCGGCGCATTGCTCGCGTTCCACCACCCGAGCGGTCGCGCGTTCGCGGTCGCCGCGCGCCACCCCGCGCTCGCCCGGCCCGAGGCCGCGCTCGACGCGCTGTCGCAGGACCTCGAAGCCGCGCGGCACGAGTCGCCCGCCGCCCCCGCGCCGCACGCCGACGCCGAGGCCACGCTGTCCTCGAACATGAGCGACGCGGACTACGCGCACGCGTTCGAGCGCGTGCAGGAGTACCTGCGCGCCGGAGATCTCTACCAGGCGAACCTCACGCGCCGCTTCGACGCACCGTGCGCCGATCCGGGCTCGGTCCTCTACGCGCGCTTGCGCGAGCGCGCCCGCGCGCCCTACGGCGCGATGTTCACCGCCCCCGGCCGCGCGATCGTGTCGGCATCGCCCGAGTTGTTCCTCGCCGGCGATGGCCGCCGTCTGGTGACGCGCCCGATCAAGGGCACGCGCCCGCGCGGCGGCGACCGCGCCGAGGACACCACGCTGATCAAGGACCTGCTCGCCAGCCCGAAGGACCGCGCCGAGCACGTGATGATCGTCGACGTGCACCGCCACGACCTCGGCCGCGTGAGCGATTACGGCACGGTCGTGGTCGAGACGCTCGCGGGCCACGAGGTGTTCCTCACCGTGCACCACCTGACCTCGACCATCACCGGCGTGCAGCGCGCGGGCGTCACGCCGTGGCAGGCGATCGCGGCCGCGTTCCCTGCAGGCTCGATCACCGGCGCGCCCAAGCGCCGCGCGATCGAGATCATCGAGGAGCTCGAGCCCACGCGCCGCGCGCAATACTGCGGCGGGATCGGCTGGCTCGGGTTCGACGGTGCGTTCGGGCTCAACGTCGCGATCCGCACGATCCTCGTCACCGGCGGCCGCGCGTACTACCAGGCCGGCGGCGGCATCGTGATCGACTCGCAGGTCGACGAGGAGGCCGCCGAGAGCTGGAGCAAGGCGCGCGCCATGCACGCCGCGGTGTCCGCCCGGCCCGTATGAGCACGCTGGCGCTCGTGCTCGACGGCGCGCTGGCCCGGGCCGACGCGCCCGCGTTCCCGCCGCTCGAGCGGGGCCTGCTCTACGGCGACGGCCTGTTCGAGTCCATCCCGGTCCACCGGCGCCGCGCGCTCGAGGCCGCCCGCCACTTTGAACGCATGACCGCCTCCTGCGCGGCGCTCGGGTTCCCGCGGCCGGAGCGCGCGGCGTGGGATGGCGCGATCGCGCTCTGCCTGGACGCCGCGGGCGAAGAGGCCGATTCGCTGCGGGTCACGTGGTCGCGCGGCGAAGCGCGCTCCCGCCGCTTCGTGCCCGATCCGGCAGACGGACCGCCGCGCATGATGGTTGCGGCGTTCTCCGCTCCCGCGAGTCGCGCCGCGCAGCTCGACGCAGGCGTGAGCGCGGTCGCGATCACCGGTCTCACCCCCGGCGAGCTGGCGCGCCACAAGACGCTCTCCGCCATGACCTACGTCGTCGCCCAGTCGCGCGCGCGCGCCGCGGGCGCCGACGAGGCGCTGCTGGTCGACGCGCGCGATCGCGTGCTCGAGGGCGCGGGCGCGAACCTGTTCGTGGTGCGCGATGGGCGGGCGTTCACGCCGCGGGCCGCGCTGCCAATCCTGTCGGGTATCGCGCGCGAACGCGTGACGGGCTGGCTCGCGCGGCGCTGGCAGGAGGTGGATTTCGGCCCGCGCGATGTCGCAGTTGCGCACGAGGCGTTCCTGACCAACGCGGTGCGCGGGGTGACGCCCCTGGTGCGCATGGACGACCAGGCAGTCGCGGGAGGCGTGCCGGGCCCGCTCACGCGCGAACTGCAGCAACGTTGGCAGGATTGGCGCGAGGCTGCCGCGCTCGATCAGGGCGCTTCGTAGCGCGCGACCAGCTCGCTCGCGTATTTCCGCACCAGCTCGCGCAGCTCCACGGGCTCGATCACCTCGGCCCCACCGCCCCACGCCACGATCTGCCGGCAGAACGCGAAGGTCGGCCACACGCGCGTCTTCCACAGCGCGCCGCCGTCGTCCGTCGGCTTCGCGCCGGGGTAGCTCTCGAGCGCCATGCGCCCGACCGAAGGCGCGAACTTGACCGTCACGGAGACCATTTTCGCCGCGTCCTTCGGCGTGTCGCCGAGGTAGTCGCCGGGCTCGAGCGCGGCGGGCGGCGTGAAGCGCGCGGCAGTCTTCTTCGCGCGCAGGATGCGGTCGAGCCGGAAGGTCAGCACGGCCTGCCGCAGGTGGCAGAACGCGATCAGGTAACGCGCGTGCTCGGTCGCGACCAGGCGATAGGGATCGACCCGGCGATCGGTGCGCGCCTCGCGCCCGTCGGAGTAGTAGGTCACGTCGACCGACGTGCGCGCCTCGATCGCGCGCTGGATGAGCGCGAGCCAGCGCTCCCCCGCCGCGTCGTCGGGATCGACCACCACGCCCACGCGGCGGGCGAGCCGGCGGGCGCCTTCCCGCCGCTCGGGCAGGAGCGCGTGCTCGAGCTTCTTGATCGCGCTCGCGAGCGCCCGCGATTCCGGCCAGCCCTGCGCCTCGGCGAGCTTGAGCGCGAGCCTGAGCCCGGCCGCCTCCTCGTCTGTGAGCTGGAGCGGCGGCGGCGCGAGCACGCGATTGGAGAGCCGCACCAACCCGTCCTTGCCGACCTGGATGTCGATCAGGTTGTCGGGCCCGTAGGGCGGCAGGCCGCACAGCGAGAGCAGCTCGATGTCGGCGCGCAGCTCGGTCTCGCTGACGTCGAGCTCCTCGGCGAGCTGCGCCAGCGGCAGGCGCTTCGCCGAGACCAGCGCGCGCACGAGCGCGAGCAGGCGCGGAATGTGCTCCGGGGCGTGGGCCATCAGCGCGCTTTCGACTTCGCGGGCAGCGCCTTGCCCGCATGCGCGCGCTCGGCGCGCTCGAAGAACTTCCGGGCCTCGGCGCGCAGCGCCGCGGGGCCCTCGATCGTCACGCCGCGGCCGAGCGTCGCGACCCACGACAGGAGCGCGTCGGGGTTCGCGCGCTGGAAGCGCACGAGCAGGCCGCCATCCGGCGCGCGCTTGACCACGACGCGCGGTCCGGCGAGGCGGCTCACGCGCCATGCATCCGAGGGTTCGAAGCGCACGACCGCGTCGTCGACCACGCCCTTCCAGCCGCCCCAGAGCATGCGCTCGACATAGTCCTCGATGCGGAAGCCCTTGGGCTCGGTGAAGTCGGCGCCCGCGCTGCGCGAGACCCGCGCGAGCTTCTCGATGCGGCCGGCGCGGAACGTGCGCGTGGCATTGCGCAGGTGGTCGTGGCCGACGAGGTACCAGGCGCCGCCGTGCACGTAGAGCCCGTACGGGTCGACCTCGCGCTCGGTCACCGCGCTCGCGCCCAGCGCGCGATAGCGCAGGCGCAGGCGGTGGCTGCGGGCGATCGCGCTTTCGAGCACGCGCAGGCGGTCCTCCTCGGCCTTCGAGCGCGTGGGCGGCGCGACCAGCGCGACGTCGGCCGACGAGGGCGGCGTCGCGCCGACCATGCCGAGCTTGCCGAGCGCCTGCCTGACGCTACCGCCGACGAGCGCATGCAGCCCGCCGATGCGGCGCGCGAGCGCGAGCGCGACCGTCTCCTCGGGCGTGAGCCGCACCTCGGGGAGCTTGAGCCGCGCGCGCTGCAGCAGGTAGCCGCTCTCCTTGTCCTCGTCGCCGACCTCGACCACCGGGAAGCCGAGTTCGCGCAGCGCCGCCTTGTCGCGCTCGAACTGGCGGTGGAACGCGTCCTCGCCGCGCGGGTAGCCTTCGAGGCGGCGGATCGCGGCGCGCGACACGGGGTAGCGCGCGGATAGCAGCAGCGTGAGCAGGTCGACCAGGCGCTTGGACTTGGCGCGGGCCATCTCAGGCGCGCTCGATCAGGCGGTAGGCGATCCACACCGCGGCGAAACAGCCCAGATTGGTCGCGCCGAAATACGCGGCCGCCCGGCCGAAGTCACCACTGCCCACGAGGCGGAGGGTCTCGAGGCTGAACGCCGAGTACGTGGTGAAGCCCCCCAGCACGCCGAACTGGAGCGCGATGCGCCACCCCGGCGAGAGCAGGCCGCCGCGATCGGCGTACGCGGCCAGCACGCCAATCGCGGCGCAGCCGGCGACGTTGACCGCCAGCGTGCCCCACGGAAACGTGCTGCCCGAGGCGTGCTGGATCCACCCGCCGAGCACATAGCGCAGCAGCGTGCCCAGCGCCCCGCCGAGCGCGACACCGAGCCACGTCGCCACAGGGTTCACTCAGACTCCCCGCGTCACGAGATAGGCCCAGTCGAGCGCGATCATCGCCACCAGCGCGGCGCGCGCCCGCGCGGGCAACACGGGAGCGAGCACGGGCAGCGGGCCCTCGAGCGCGACCCACGCCGGAGCCAGCGCGGCCGCCGCGAGTCCGCCGACGAGCGCGAGTGTGGCGAGCGGATTCCACGCCAGCGCCCCCGCAACGTCGCCGCGCGCGAGTGCGAGCGCCGCGCGCGTGGCGCCGCACCCCGGGCACGGCATGCCGGTCAGCGCGTGAAACGGGCACGCCGGCGCGAATCGCGCCAGGGCCGACAGCCACGGGGAGAGCGCGAGGACCGAGGCGAACCCGAACGTGCCCACCCAGGCGAGCGAGCGATCCGCGCGCCCGGCGCGCCGGAAGGACACGCCCCACGCACCCGGGGACACGCTCACTTCCACCCGCCGGGCCCGAAATGGGAGAACAGCGCCGACCCGACGGTCACCAGCGCGATGCCCACGCACACGCAGCAAAAGACGATCGGCAGCAGCACGCCGAGCGCGGACCGCGCGATCGAGATGCGATGGGCCGCGGAGAAACCGATGATCGTGAACGCGATCCCCGCGACGCCGGCGAGCAACCCGCCGCAGACGGGCAGGAGCAGGAGCACCTGGCTGCCCAGCGCATAACAGGTCGCGCGCAGGGTCGCGTTGAAGCCCTGCTTCGCGCCGCCGACGATGAGCAGGAACAGGTGGTCGATCGCCGCGGTGATCAGCAGGCCGACGGCCACGATCGCGGGCGAAAACAGGGCCACGAACGGAACGAGCGCGAGCGGCATCTCGAAGCGTTGGGCCTGCATGTTGCCGGGCATCAGGCCGCGCATCGCACCACGCGTGAGCGTGTCCCAGAACAGGTGCGCCACCCACCCGACCGAGCCCACGATGAGCGCGAACAGGAACGGCTTGAGCAGCTCGCTGTCGAGGGGCATCCGCTCGAATGCCTCGCGCGGACGCGTGAACAGCAGTTGGAGGGTCGCGATCAGGCGCTGCGGCCAGGGCGGGCCGGGCTCCTCCCACGGAATCACGGCCGGAGACGACACGGGCGCGGGCGCTTCCGGCGGCTGGTACTCCATCGCGGACCTCCCTGGCGGGCGTGGATCAGTTGTGGGAACGGGACGTATCTTCGGGCAGCAGGGACGATGCGGACAACAGCAGACTGCGGGGGCTCGAGATTAATCATCCGCCGGCGTGCGCGCATGACTCGCGATCGGGGTGCATCCAACCGGAGTTCGAGTTTCGCTGGTCAAGCCCCCACCCCATTTCCTAGGATGCCCCGCATGGCGATCGACATTCTCGCGTTCGGCCCCCACCCCGATGATGCCGAGATCGGGTGCGGGGGGATGCTGCTCAAGATGAAGTCCCTCGGCTACACCACCGGCATCATCGACATGACCCGCGGCGATATGGGCTGGGGCACGCCCGAGGAGCGGGACCAGGAGTGCGCCGAGGCCGCGAAAATCCTCAAGCTCGACGTGCGTGAGACGCTCGACATGGGCGATTGCCGCGTCGAGGACACGTTCGAAAACCGCTGCAAGGTCGCGCAGGCGATTCGCAAGCACCAGCCGCAGATCATCTTCGCGCCCTACTACAACCTCCCGATCGGGCGCGGGCTGGGCCACAACGACCACTTCAAGACCGGCATCCTGGTCTCCCAGGGCTTCAATTTCTCGCACCTACGGAAGATGCCGATCGAGGGCGAACCCTGGCAGGCCAAGGCGATCTTCTATTACTTCCTGCCGGCCGGGACACCGCCCACGTTCCTGGTCGACGTCAGCGACCACTACGAGGAGTGGCGCCGGGCGCTCGAGGTCCACAAGAGCCAGTTCTTCAACCCGGAAAAGCCCAAGCCGGCCAGCGGCCCGGCCTCGATCCTGGATTGGTTCGAGATCTACGCCCGCCGCGACGCGGGGGCGATCGGCGTTAAATACGCCCAGTCGTACTACTCGACCGGCGCGCTCAAGGTGGGCGATCCGATGATGCTGGTCCGGGACGTCGTCCCCCGCCCCTGAGGCCCGTGGCGGGGGGGCCCGCCTACGGACCTAAAAAACCAGCCGCCTGACAGGGTTTTGACGGTCGACGCGTTGACGACACCCCTGTCAGGGTGTACCGTAGCCCCGCTGGAAAATCTCGACGGATCCTGATTTTTGCAGCTTTATCTTTGCTCCCCCGAAAGGAGGATCGGCGCGGTCTGCCTGCTGCGTCTGAGGCCTTCCCCCGCTCTGAGTCTTCGCGACATCGTGCTGCTACTCCTGCGCCGTTCCTGCTGCATGTCCTCGATTGGAGGAGGGATCCGATGAGACGTTGTCACTATGTCGCGCTCTTGCTGGGCGCGCTTTTGGTTGCGGGCATTGCCCCCCAGGCCCGGGCACTCGACATCGACCTGCTCACCAACGCGGGTTTCACGGTCTACGGAGCCGATGTCTTCGACGCGACCGGGCGGGCTGTTGCCATGGCCGATCTCGATGGCGACGGCTACAGGGACATCATCATCGGCTCGATCGGCACCGACGGCCTCGGCAACGTCAAGGCGAACTCGGGCTCGGTCGACATCATCTGGGGCAACACCCGCGCGAACCTCGGGGCCTCGAAGGACCTGGTCTCCCAGTCCGACGTCCACATCGACGGCGCCGACACCGGCGACCAGACCGGTATTTTCGTGGTGGCCGGCGACTTCGACAAGGACGGCCGCGCGGACCTGGCGATCGGCGCCGCTCTTGGCGACGGTCCCGGCAACATTCGGCAGGATTGCGGCGAGGTCTATATCTTCTACGGCCGTGCGCGCGCGGCGTGGACCGGGATCACCTCGGTCACCCAGCGCGACGTGGTTGTCTACGGGGCGGATCCGTTCGACAACTCGGGCATCTCGCTCGCCGTCGGCGATGTCGACGCGGACGGCGCGGCCGATCTCCTGATCGGCGGCTCGAGCATGGACGGCCCGGCCAACGGGCGGAACGCTTGTGGCGGCGTCAACCTGCTCTGGGGTGGCCCGCGGCCCGAAGGCGGCGCCGTGGACCTCGGTTTGGTCGTGCTGATCGACGGCGCCGATGCCGGCGACCTGGCCGGCCGCGCGCTCGCGTGCGGCGACCTCGATAAAGACGGTTTCGATGACATCGTGGTCGGCGTGCCGAACGGCGGCGGTCCGGCGAACGCCCGCGCGCAAGGCGGCGAAGTGGCTGTGATCTGGGGCCGCTCGAAGCTCGCGATGGGCTCGTACAAGGACCTCGCGACCAATGCCGACGTCATGGTCACCGGTGCGGATGCGGGCGACAATGCCGGCACGGGCGTGGCGGTCGCGGACTACGATGGCGACGGCTTCGGCGATCTCGTGGTCGGCGAACCGCTCGGCGACGGCGTCTCCAATGCCAAGATCAACTCGGGTGAGGTCTACCTGATCTACGGCAAGGTGCGTGGCTCGTGGCCGGCCTCGACCGACCTGCTCGCCGGCATTGCGGGCATCGGCAAGGGCTTCCTTGGCACCGAAACCGGCGACCTGCTCGGCAATTGCGTGATCGGCGGCGACATGGACGGCGACGGCAAGGATGATCTCGCCTTCGACGCCACGCTGGCCGACGGCAACGCCAACTCACGCCTCTCGTGCGGTGAGATCTACCTGTTCTTCGGCGGCCTTCGCACCTCGACCCCCGACATGACCAATAACGTCACGACTGCCATCAACGTGCGGGTGATCGGCGCGTTTTCGGGAGACCGGGCGGGCTCGATCATGGACATGGGAGACCTCGACGCCGACGGCAAGCTCGAGCTCGCGATGGGCGTGCCGGGCAGCGATTCGTTCTCGCAGAATCGGACCGACGCCGGTGAAGTGGTCATCCTCTACGGCTTCGGCCAGAGCGTGCCGGCACAGTTGCAGACGCTCGACGCGGTCGCGGACGAAAGCGGCAAGGGCGTATCGGTGACGTGGGCCACGATCGCGCAGGACCAGGTGGCCGGCTTCAACGTCTACCGCAAGCTCGGCGCCGGTTCGTACGAACTGGCCTCGACCAGCATGATTCCGGCAGAGGTCGGCGCGGCGGGCTCGTACAGCTTCCTCGATACCGACGTTCACGCCGGCGCGATCGGCTACGAAATCCGCCAGGTCGACCTGCGCGGCCGCGAGAACGTGCTCGGCTACGTCGCCTACGGCGCCGGCTCGAGCGTCTCGACCGAGTTCGCGATTCGTCGCATGTCCTCGCCGTTCGTGGGCAGCACCTCGCTCGCGCTGGCGGTGCCGGCGCGCCTCCTGGGTGCGGACTATCGCGTGGCGCTCTATGACAACGCGGGACGCCTGGTGCACTCGCTCGCGACGGGCAAGGTCGCGGGTGGCTCGCTCGACGTCACGATCGACGGTGCGAACCTGCGCGCGGGCGTCTACCACGTGCTGGTGACCGCCGGCTCGGAGTCGCTGCGCAGCAAGCTGGTGAAGATCTAGTTCGCGGGGCTGGTATGTGACGCAGCGCGGGCCGGGGAGCGATCCCCGGCCCGTTCTGTTATCACTCGATCTCATCCGCATCCTGCAGGATCCGCCTCAACAACGCGCCATCCACCCGAATCCTTCGAAGCCTGATCCTTTGGCCCCGAAGGAGCTCGAGCCGTTCGGCCGTGGCCTCCGCGTCTTGCGGGCTGAAGAAGAGGCCATAGCAGACGCGAGCCCGGCCGGGGCCCTCCGTTTGCGGATCCAGGAACGCCCCGACCTCCACGTCGCCGGAGCACGATTCATGAAACCAACGAACGTCGCTGTCGGGGTCACTGCGCTCGTACAACCACTGCGGCACGCGGGGCGCGCGCAGCAGGGCTGCCGCGGACTCTGCCGCGGTCGCGCGCGACAGGTGGACCACGTCACACGTCCAGAGGCTGCAAGCAGGCCCGCGCTCGAATTCGGCGAAGTGTTCCGCGAGCCCTGGATACGCCCCAATGTCCTTTCTCCCGTGGGGCTCCGCCTGCTCCGACTTCTCCAGCGTGGATCGCGCCTGCAGGTGGAGGTAATGTCTCGGCGGCGTACCCGCCTCGCACGAGTTCACCGACATGTAGCTCCACGCCCGGTACGCAGTTGCCAGCGCGTGGGCCAGCCTCTCGAAATGCGCAGCATCTGCGGAGTCGCCCTTGACGATGCCTCCGTCCGACGTCGCGTCCGTGTACCAAAATTCCAATTCCCGCGACTGAACGATCACGATGCTCTCGCACGATGCGTGAGAGATCGCCGGAGCCCCCATCAGGCCCGCAGTTACGATCCATGAAGTGAGCCTTTGCACGCCCATCACCGGATCTCGAAGCTCACCGACACCACCGACGTGATGTCCTTCTCGAGCGACGAGGTGTCGTTGATGCCGTAATCCGTCACCATGGTCGAGTTCGCCGGCGTGACCTGGAACACCCCCATCCGGGCCGAGCGCAACCGCCCGATCGACGAGCCCGCGTTCTTCGCCATCTCGGCAGCACGCGCGCGGGCGTCGCGCGTGGCGGCGGCGAGCATCTCGACCTTGAGATCCGCCAGCCCGGTCACGAGGTACTCGGGCGCGTTCGACTCGAAGCGCACGCCCTGGCGGATCAGCTCGGTGGCCTCGCGCGCGAGCGTCCCGATGCGAGCGACGTCCTGCGAGCGCACCTCGACCGTCTGCGCCAGGCGGTAGCCCTCGACCTGGCCGGTCTCCATGCCGTTCGCGCTGCGCGTGAACAGCGTCTGGGTCTGGACCTGCGAGAACACCAGCGCGGAATCCGCGCAGCCCTTGCCCACGAGGTAGGCGCGCACGCGCTTCGCCGAGGCCTCGAGCTCGACATAGGCGTCCTCGATGCGGGGCGATTGCGCGTTGAACGACCCGCGCCACACGGCCAGGTCGGCGCGAATCGTCTTCTTCGCCGAGCCCGTGACCGTGATCGTGGCGCGGCTGTTCGCGAAACCCATCGCGTAGGCGCCCAGCATCCACGCCGCGCCGACCAGGCCGAGCGCGAGCAGGGCCGCCGCGGGTACGAAGCCCTGCGCCCCACCCGCGCGCGCGAGGCGCTGCGATTCCGTTGCTTCGTTCATTGCGATCTCCGCTGGCGGCGCCGGTCGATCCCCGACCGGGGCGTTTCCCCGGCCAGGTCCGTGCCCGAACGGTCGATCCGGCGCCTTGCGGCAGGTCTACATCACGTCTCGTGCCAGATCGTCAAGCGCTTGCCGCAAGCGGGGTTGGCTCCAAACGTGCGCCGTCGCCCCGGAACGCGTGTCCGCGGGGACGCGCGCGAAGTGTCCAGTCGGACGCGTCGGGGCACATCGGGCTTGTGAGCGGCGCGCGCACGGGAGCACAATCAAGGGACGCTGCCGCCTCGGCGCACCGGGTGTGGACCCTTACGCCTACGCATCGCATGGAGTGAGCACCATGGCTCGACCTCTTGCCCATCACACCGTCGCCGTGGCCGCGACCCGGCCGCAGTCCCGCAAATTGCTGATCCTGGTCGTCGCGCTGTGCGCGCTCGCCACCGCGCTCGCCGCTTTTGCCTTCGTGCGCAACGCCGCACCCCGGCATGCCGCGGCCAACGCCGCGCCGGGTGCCATCGCTTCCGCGGATCGTCCGAGTGCGTCGTGGAACCTGATCGCGCCCGTGCCGACCTTTGCGGTGCAATCGGCGACGAACCAGACCGCGCCCACCAAGGCCGCCAGCCGCAACGAGCCGGACTGGTCCGCGCTGTCGCTCGGCGTGACCGATGCCCAGGCCGCGGTCGCCATCGCCCCGACAGGCGGCGAGGCCGGCTCCCCGGCGGAGCTGACGGTCGCGCTGTCCCGCGCTGAGCGCAGCCGACTCATCGCGGAAGCGCGCGAGCCCGAGTCCGGGCCGGCGCCCGCAGGCTACCGTCCGCTCATCGGCGCGCTCGTGCCGCAGGGCAGCGGCGACGGGATCTGCCGCTAGCTAGGAAGTCTTTCGGGGTTTCTTCGAAGGTGGGGTGAGCGCCGCAACCGCGCGCCTGATTTCCGCTGCGCGCGGGGAAGTCGGCGCGAGCGCGAGGTAGCGCTCGAACGCCTCGCGAGCCTCGGGCTTGCGCCCCAGCCGCGCCAGCAGCGCCCCTGCATTGAGCCACGGATCCGCATACGAAGAATCGCGCGCGCTCGCGGCCCGGTAGGCCGCGAGCGCGTCGTCCTGCCGGGCCATCGCCTCGAGCGCCACGCCCAGGTTGAACTCGCTGCGCGCGTCGCGCGGATCGAGCCGGGCCGCGCGCTCGAACAAAGGCGCCGCCTCGGCCGACCTGCCGGCGCGGAAGAGCGCGACGCCCTGCGCCGCGCGCAGGTCCGCGCGCATGCTGTCGAGCCCCGCCGCCGCTCCCCAGGACGCGGCCGCATCGAGCGGACGCGCGAGCGCCTCGTACGCGCGCGCCTGCTCGATGCGCGCATCGAGCAGCCTCGGGTCGAGCGCGACCGCCCGCTCGAGCGCGACCAGCGCGCTGTCGGGCTGGCCGGCGCGCGCGAGCACGCGGCCGAGTTCGGCGTGCGTCTTCGCGCTGTCGGGGCTGGCGACGCGCTCGAGCCGGAGCTCGGACACCGCGCCTGGCAGGTCGCCCGATTGCTCCGCGAGTTTCCCGAGGGCGCGATGGAGGCCCGGTGTCCGGGGCGCGAGCGCGGATGCACGCAAGAGGTGCTGGCGCGCGCCGGTCGTGTCGGCCAGGGCGATCAGCGCGAGCCCGAGGTTGTAATGCGCGCTCGCGTGGTCCGGCGCGGCCGCGAGGGCATGCTCGAACTGCCCCCTGGCCTGCGCCGGCTCGCCGAGCTTGAGCAGGCACAGCCCCTGGGCGAAGCGCACCTCGCTGCCCTCGGGGTCGAAGAACGTCGAGTTCTGGAATTGCGTCAGCGCCTCGATGTAGCGCCCCTCGCCGTAGAACGCGAGGCCCTGCCGGTAGTAGCGGTGGGCGCGCGCCGTGTCGGGATCGGCGGCGGCCCAGGCCGTTCCGGGAGCGGGCGCGGGGGCTGCCGGCGGCAGGAGCGCGGCCACGACCACGGTCAAGACGGCAGCAAAAGCGGACCGAACGACCGGTGAAATCGAAAATCTGGCCAAAATGGGCACTCCTCCTTGCCGATAGGACCCGGCGGGCGGCTTGACGCTCCGGGGGTACCCTCCTAGACTCGCGTTCTCCGGCCCCCGAGGCCAGCCCTAATACACGCCGACCTGCCTGGTGTGTCCCGCCCGACCACGCTTGCCCGGCTTCGCCCGAGGAGGTCACGTGCTTTTCGCTGCCCGAGCCCGCACCTGGACCGTTGCCCTCGCCCTGCTCCTGCTGCCTAGCGCCATCGTGGCGCCCCGCGCACACGCGGCGGCCACGGCCCCTGGGCGGTTGCTCCCGGCCTACCGCCCGGCCGCGCACGAGCCCGCCAAGACCGCCGACGATGTGCGCTTCGACCGCATGATCGACGGGTGGTTCGCCGGCGAGCTGGTGAACCGCCCGTCGTGGGCAACCGGTGTGGGGATCCATGCCTACGACCACCGGCTCGACGCCACCTCGCATGCCGCGGTGCTTGCCCGGCTGGCGCGCGGGCGCCAGTTCCTGGCACGCGCGCAGGGAATCGAGGCCGACCATCTGAGCCCGAACCGTCGACTCGACCAGGAGATCTTCATCGCGAAGATGCGCGGGATCGAGCTCGAGCTCGAGACCATCCGCGCGTGGCAGCACAGCCCCGGCCTGTACGCGGGCGTGGTCTCGGGCGGGCTGTATGGCTTGGTCAAGCGCGACTTCGCGCCGGTGGATACCCGGCTGGCGGCGATCAACGCCCGCCTCGCCGAAGTGCCGCGCGTGTTCGCCGACGCGCGGGCCAACCTCGAGAACCCGCCGAAGATCTACACCGAGATCGCGCTCGGCCAGACCCGGGGCCTGGTGAGCTTCCTCAAGGACCTGCTGCCCGCCGGTGTGGCCGGAGCGCACAACCCGGCGCTCAGGGCGACGTTCGCGCGCCGCAACGCGGCCGCCATCGCCGAGGTCGAACGCTACGCAAAGTGGCTCGAAACCGACCTGATGCCGCGTTCCAACGGCGAATTTCGCATCGGCAAGAAGGCCTACCAGGAAAAGCTCTCCGACGACGAGATGGTGGGTGAGAGCGTGGACACCCTGCTCGCCCGGGGCTATGTGGCGCTGGCGGAGAACCACCGCCGCATGGTCGAGGTGGCGCGCCGCATCGACCCGGCGAAGACGCCGCAGCAGGTGCTCGCCGACATGGCCACGCACCACCCGTCGGAGGACTCGCTGCTGATCATGGCGCGCGCCGGGCTCGACAAGATCCGGCGCTTCATCGCGGACAGGAAGATCCTGACGCCGCCGACGAACCAGAACCTGAACGTCATCGAGACGCCGATCTTCAACCGCAGCCTCTCCTTCGCCAGCATGGACTCGCCCGGGGTGTTCGAGAAGCATGCCAACGAGGCCTACTACAACGTCACGCCCGTCGACTCGTCGTGGTCGGCGGACAAGAAGGCCGAGCATCTCGGCTTCTTCAACCCGTGGCAGCTCGAGGTGGTGTCGATCCACGAGGCTTTCCCGGGGCACTATTACCAGTTCCTCCATCTCAAGGAGGTGCCGTCGCTGGTGCGCACACTGATGGGTTCGGGCTCGAACTCCGAGGGCTGGGCGCACTACTGCGAGGAGATGGCGATCGAGCAGGGCTACGGCGACGGCGATCCGCGCTACGAGATGGCCATGCTCAACCTGGCGCTCCAGCGCATCGGGCGCTACATCGTGGGCATCGAGATGCACGTCAACGGTTGGACGCAGGACCAGGGCACGGAGTTCTTTCAGAAGGAAGCCTACATGGCGCGCGTCAACGCCGAGCGGGAAGCGCGCCGCGGCACTTCCGACCCGACCTATCTCGTGTACACGCTCGGGAAGTGGGAAATCCAAAGGTTGCGCGGCGAGGTCAAGGCCCGCATGGGCGACCGGTTCGTCCTCGGGGAGTTTCATGACCGGTTCCTCGGGATGGGCCGCGCGCCCCTGTCGGTGATCCGGACAGCCTTCCTGGACCCAAGCTACGGTCTACTGTCGACCTCCAGGGCCGAGACTGGCTCGGATATTGCACGGTAGCGCCGGGCCGGAAGCAAGCCAGCAGGCCCGAAAGGCGAGGAGAGCATGGAATCCAAGATCGGCAAAATGCTTGTCGACGCGAACCTTGTGACGGAATCGCAGTTGCAGGAGGCCCTCGCCCTGCAGCGCGAGGCCGGCGGTCGCCTCGGGGATAACCTCGTCAAGCTCAACTACTTGCGCCACGGCGCATTCGAGCAGTTCATCGAGACGGCCCCGCCGCCGCCCAAGTCCACCGCCGAGACCGGGATCAGCGAGGAATTTCTGATCGATCTCGCCATGAAGCACCTGTACTACGGCGGTGTTCTGGCCGGGTACGACCTGGCGAACCGGATGAAACTGCCCTTCCAGGCGGTCCTCCAGCCGATCCTCCGGTTCCTCAAGGACGAGAAGCTGTGCGAGATCAAGAAGGGCGCCGGCATCTCCGAGGGCGTCTACACCTACGCCCTGACGGACGAAGGCCGCAAGCGCGCCCGCGAGATGATGGAACAGAGCTCGTACGCCGGCCCCGCGCCGGTCACGATCGAAGCCTACCTCGCGATGTGCTCCCGCCAGACGGTGCGCAACCTCGTGGTGCGACGCTCGGAGATCGACGCCGCGTTCACGCACCTCGTGATCCCGCAGAACATCTTCGAGCAGCTCGGTCCGGCCGTGAACTCAGGGAAGTCGATCTTCCTGTTCGGCGACCCGGGTAATGGAAAGACCTCGATCGCCGAGAGCCTTTCCGAGCTGATGCATGGCGGCATCTACGTGCCCTACGCGATCACGGTCGGCAACCAGGTGGTCAAGGTGTTCGACATCGTGCACCACGTGCCGATCGACGTGCCCAAGCCGCGCGGTGTCGGCGACATGGACATCACGCAGGGCGGCATGAGCTATGACCAGCGCTGGGTGTTCTGCCGGCGCCCGGTCGTCGAGGTCGGCGGCGAACTGACGCTCAACATGCTCGACCTGCGCTTCGACGAAGTCTCGAAATTCTACGAGGCCCCGCTGCAGGTGAAGGCCAATGGCGGGCTGTTCATCATCGACGACTTCGGCCGCCAGCAGGTATCGCCGCGCGACCTCCTGAACCGCTGGATCCTGCCGCTCGAGAAGCGCATCGACTTCCTGACCCTGCACACGGGCCAGAAGTTCTCGGTGCCGTTCGACCAGTTGCTGATCTTCGCGACCAACATCGACCCGGTGAACCTGGTGGACGAGGCGTTCCTGCGCCGCATCCGCTACAAGATCCACGTCGATGACCCGACCGAGTCCCAGTACCACGAGATCTTCCAGATGGTGTGCGAGGCCAAGGGCGTCAATTTCGACCCTGAGGCGGTGGAATACCTCCTGCGCGAGTACTACCAGCGCCACCGTCGGCCGCTGCGCGCCTGCCATCCGCGTGACCTGGTCGAGCATGTCATCGACCTGGCGCGCTTCAACGAGGAGCCGCCGGTGCTCACCCAGCAGGCGCTCGATCACATCTGCCGGACCTACTTCATCGACGGTTAGCCTTCGCGATGGAGTCGCCTCGAGCCCGCCCGGCCTCACGCCGGGCGGGTTTTTGTTTTTGCGCAAGAACTTGTAAACGCATATGCATCATGCTGTTATGAGTCGTCTATAGATCCTTGCGCAAAAACCTGCGCTATTCTCTCGCCCATGACCGAACAGTTCCCCGATCGCTACGAGCTCGTGCGCCCGCTGGGATCCGGCGGGATGAGCGACGTCTTCCTGGTGAAGGACCAGCAGGGCGGCGAGCTGCGCGCGCTCAAGCGGCTCCGCTTCAAGGGCCTCGAGGCCGAGGCTCTGATCCGGGACGAGTTCGCCCGCCTCGCGCGCATCCGCCACGATCACATCGTCCAGGTCTTCGACTACGGGACGCTGCCGGACGGCAGCCCGTTCTTCACGATGGAGCACCTCGAGGGGAAGCCCCTCGACGAGGCGATCGCGCCCGGGGACGTCGCGGGCGCCCTGCGCGCGATGCGCGACGTCCTCGCCGGGCTGTCCGCCCTCCACGCCGCCGGCCTCCTGCACTGCGACCTGCACGCCTCGAACCTGCGCGTGGTCGCGAACGCCGATGGCTCCTCGACCACCCGGATCCTCGACCTCGGGCTCGCCGGCCGCGTGAACGACCAGGCGGGCGAGCGCGTCCGAGGGCGCGCCGGCTACGTCGCGCCCGAGGTCCTCGCGCACGCCCCCTACTCGCGCGAATCCGACTACTACGCACTCGGCGCCACGCTCTATCGCGTGCTCACCGGCCGGCCGGCGTTCCCGGGTCGCGATCCCGCGGAGATCCTCGCGGTGCAGGAGCGCGGCGCGCCCGCCCTCCTGCCACTGCGCACGAGCAACGTGCCGCCCCCGCTGCAGACGCTGATCCTCCAACTGCTCTCGACCGAGCCGGGCCACCGCGCGAGCGCCGCGAGCGAACTCGGCGAGCTCGCCGCGCGGCGTTCCCAGGGCGCCGCCGCGCGCACGCACGACGTGTTGCGGGGATTCGGGCCGCTCGTCGGGCGCGAGGACGCCCTCGCCGGCCTCCGTCGCCACCTGCTTGGCGGCGACCGCCTGTGCGCCGCCGCGCTTTTCGGGGCCCACGGTTCCGGGCGAACACGCCTCGCACGCGAACTCGCGATCGAGGCCGAACTCGCGGGCTGGAACGTGCTCTGGTTCGACGCGAGCCGACTTCCCGCGATGGCGCAGGCCCCCTCCGGCCAAACCCTGCTGATCGCCGACGATGTCGATGCGTGGCCCGAGAGCGCGTCCCAGGCACTCGGGGCCCTCGCCGCAGGGCTCGATGGTGCACTCCTCTTCATCCAGGGCCGCCGGCCCGCCGAGGGCGATACCGTCTACCGGGTCCTCCTCGCACTGGACGACCCGCCCGCCCCCGCGCCGTTCGCGCTCGGGCCACTCGAGCCGGCTGCTGCCGAGCAGTTCGCGGCGCAACGGCTCGGTGGATCGATCTCACCCGAAGACGTGCAGAGGATGATTGCCCACGTCGGCTCGCTGCCGGGGTCGATCCTGGTCGAGCTCGATCGCTGGATCTCGAGCGGAGCGCTGGTGCGCGAGGGGGATCGGTGGCGGACGAGGGAGATTGGGCCGGGGGACGCGAACCCGAGTGCCGTGAAGCAGGACATGGGAGAGGCACTCGCAGCCGGACTCAGTCCGTCCGCGCGAGTTGCGGGCTTCATCGTAGCCTGTTGGCCGCCCGCGGATGCTCTGTCCGTTCTCGCTCACGCCGCGGGTATCGGCGAGGCCGCGCTCGTGGCCGGGATCGATGAGCTCGAATGGGCTGGAGTCCTCCAAGTCGACGGAAGTCGGCGACGCATCGTCCCTGAGGCGCTCGCTCGAAGCCTTCGTGGAGATCGCGAGTACTCTGAGCTGCAAACCCTTCGACGCTCGTTACACGACGCGTTGGAAACGAGGATGGTGCGGCCCGACCTGATTCCGGATGCCGAACCGATCATTCGCGCGTGGTGCCAGCTCGCGTTGGCGAACCACGAGCTCGCGCTCGGGGAAGATGCATCCGGACGAACCCGCCTGGTCGGGTGCATTCGAGCGGCCATCAACTTCGATCAGGTCTTGGCCGAATCGGCCACCGAGGCACTGATGGCGTGCAGTCACCCGGGTGACGCGCAACACGCGAGTGATCTAGTCACAATCTCCGGAGACTGGGCCAAGCGGGAATCCAATGTTCGCGCAGAACAACTGCTCACGGCTGCCATTGAATTCTTGCCACCCACTGATGCCCTTCGCCGCGCAGAGTGGTCCGTTGAGCACGCAAACCTGCTCATGAACATGGGGAGGTATGCGTCTACCCTTCAGATTCTGGATCGTGTACTCCCTGAGCGCTCCCGAACCGGCATTTCTACAGCTACAGTTGGCCGGGCGCTGAGTATTCGTGGCTGGTGCCGGATCCGAACCGAGAGGGAAGGCGAAGGTCTTGCGGACCTTCGAGAGGCGATTCACAGCCTCCCAGCCCAGGAGCACAAAGAGCGCACGCTCGCATTGATGCGACTCGGAATCTCTCTCTACCTAGCGAATCAGGAGGAAGAGGGCGCCGACTTGCTGGAGCAATGCCTTGCAATGGCGGTGGGGCAACCCGACCCGCAGCTTGAGGCGCGAGTTCGAGGCAACGTGGCCCTCCGTTATCGAATCGAAGGTGATCTCGATCGGGCGGATGCCGAATGTCGTGCAGGCCTTGCCCGGATTGGAGAACGCGGCACAACTCGGCAGCACTACTACCTCACGAGCGTCCTGCTCGGTTCGGCCTACGACAGGCGGGACTGGAATGCTTGCATGAGGGCGGAAGACGCGATGGAGGCAATCAGCCGGGACTCGGGAAATCCCTCGGCAAAGGCAGGATCACTCCACTCACGGACGATCCGCTCCCTGCTCTGCGGCAATCTGCCTGCGGCAATCGATGCAATTGCGCGGGAACGACCTTGGCTCGCAGGTGCTGAGAACCTGGAGCAAAGATACTATTGGTCCGCGCAGTCAGGCATCGCGCTGTCCTGGCTTGGGGAAGAACGCGCCGCCTGGCGTAGACTTCTCCGCTCGAAGGAAGAGTCGAGCAAAGCCCGACTCGTGACCCCGGAGACTCTCGCAGCTAGAGGCTTGGCCGAAATCGCTCTCCTAAAGGGGCGCTTTGCTCAAGCTGGCCGGCTGTATCGATTCATGGTCGGGCGTCAGGGTAGCGATCCAGCGACTCTCCTGGCTGCGGGCCTTGGTCTGGCGCGCATCGGCCTTGCGACTCGAAGCCTCGTTAAAATTCGCGAGGGCCGCGAGGTGCTGGGCCGCCTGACTCATGGCGCAGCGATCCCCGATTTCACGCACGCTTGCGCCGAAATTGATGCATACGAGTTGGCGCTCAGCAATCAACCGGCGGATGCTGAGCTGAAAATGGCATCGGTCCTCGCTGGCCTACGTTCGCTAGACCTCGCTCCTCGAGAAATTCAAGCCGCGTGGAACCTGGGGCGGGCACTCCAGACGATGGATCCGCCTGCAGCAGAACGCCTCTTGAAGGCTGCGCACACCCTTGCTCAGCGCTGCGGAATCCAGGGCTGGTCGAGGCGAATCGCGGAGGATCGACTCGCAGCTGCGCCCATCCAGACATCATCCCCGGTGGCCGAGTCCGAGTTTCTTCCTCGCGCCATCGAGCTGATGAATTCGTTGCAGGAGTTTCCGACCTTGCTTCAGCGATCGCTGGACCTGGCTGCCGAGACGGTTGGTGCCGACCGCGGGTTCATTCTCCTCCACGAGGAAGGCGACTCCGGCCTTCGAGTCGTCGCGGCTTGCGGCAACGTGGATGAGGCTTCGCGGTCTACGGCGCACGAAGTCAGTCGCACGATCGTGAAACGCGTGGCCCGCACGGGCGAGACTTTCCTGACCGACGACGCGGGAGAAGATCCGCGGCTCGGCTCCACGCAAAGCCTGCTCGATCTCGCCGTGAGATCCTTGCTTTGCATCCCGCTCCGGCTTCGCGACCGGGTGATCGGGACGATCTACCTCGAGAGCCGAGTCCACACGGGGCAGTTCTCCGTGGACGACCGCGATCTTCTCGAGTCATTTGCCCATTTGGTCGCGGTCGCGATCGAAAATGGGCGATTGCATGATGAGCTCAAGCGCTCCAGGGAGCGCGTGATTCGCGAGAACCTGAGCCTGCGGCAGGACGTCTCCAAGAAGTTCGCCCGACCGAACATCATCGCGCAGAGCGCCCAGATGGAACGGGTTCTCGACGAAGCGGAGCGGTTCGCGATGTCACGCATCAGCGTGCATATCGCCGGGGCCACTGGGACGGGCAAGGAGCTGATCGCCAAGCACATCCACTACGAGTCGCCACGCGCGGAACAGCCCTTCGTCGCGGTCAACTGCGGAGCGATCAACAAGGATCTGCTGGAGGTGGAACTTTTCGGGATCGTGTCGGGAGCCGCCAGCAATGTGACTGAGCATCACGGTTTCTTCGAGCGAGCCAACGGAGGAACCCTGTTCCTCGATGAAATCGGCGACATGCCACTCGATGTCCAGATCAAGCTCCTCCGTGTCCTCGAGGAGCGGGAGTTCACCCCCGTACGCGGCACGCGCGTGATCCGGACGGATTTTCGGCTGATCTCGGCGACGAACCAGGACCTGCGCCAGCTCATGCAAGACGGAGCATTCCGCAGCGACCTCTTCTTTCGGCTCCACGGGCACGAGATTCGCCTCCCCTTGCTCAGGGAGCGCCCAGTCGACATCCCGATCCTGGCAGAGCACTTTCTCCAGAAGTTCTGCGCAGAGAACGGGCTTCCTGTGCCCCGAATTTCGCCGCGGTTCATGAGTGTGATCCTCAACGACCCCTGGCCCGGCAATGTGCGCGACCTCAGGAACTACGTGGAGAACTGCGTGCTCGAGTCGCGGGGACCCCAACTCGAGCCGGTCCTCCGTTCAGGCGAGCCTGCGGGACCACGCCAATCCACTTCTGGGACCGAGACTTCCATCGGAGATCGAGCCGACTCCCCCGGAAACGGCGCTGGGAAGGAACTCCGGACCGGAGTTCGGGATTTTGAACGCACGGTCTTGGTGCAGGGACTGGAGCAGGCGAGTTGGAATCAGAGACGCGCCGCAGGAGCACTCGGCCTTTCAGAGTCGACCCTGCGGGCGAAGATGCGCACCCACGACATCAAGAGCCCTCCAGGACAGCAGCCCAAACGGGGTCGCCCAACCCGCAGCAAGCCTTAGTCGTTACGTCAATCTGCGCATTGTCTGCGCATTTTATTGCGCATTGCTAATTGCATCTTGCAATGCAAGTTGAGCGACTTGAGCACTCAGGATCCCCGATCACTGCGCAATTCAGCAACCTTTTCGGCCCGAATCCGGAATGAATTCCAAGCTCGCAAGCTCTTCTCCTACAATCGTTTATAGAAACCATTCCGACAGCCGAAAAATTGGCACTCCCCTCGCATAGGAGCATGGCACGACAGACGCTACTCCTGGGTTTCGAGTCGGCGAAGAGGCCCCTCGAAACGACCAAAAGCCGGGAGGTAAGTAATGAAGTTCCAGCGTCTTTTTGTCACCGCGTCTCTGGCGTTGCTGCTCGTGGGTACGGCACCGGCGGCACGTGCGGATGGCACGTACAACCCCGACCCCGGCCCGCTCGGACTCGCCAGTCTCGGCGACTTCCTGAGCCAGGCGGTGGTGTTGGGTCTCGGTATCGTCTCGTCCGCGCTGTAGGGCCAACATCCGGGTTCTGCCAGGGAAGGCCCGGGATCCGGCAACGGAGGTTCTCGATGGGGGAACGTCGGGCGCCACGAGCGGCAGGGGCGATCGAGTCGACATCGGGTTTGGATCCGATCACGGGGTTGGGCCGCGGAGCAGCCGCCTTGGTGATCGGGAAGAGTGCTGGAGAACGAGAGAGCGTCGCCCGGGCGCTGCATCGCGCGCACCGGGGAGCGGACGGGCCCTTTCTGAGGATCCAAGCCGCGCAGGACGAGACCCTCCTTGCACAGGCGCTCG
The DNA here is from genome assembly GCA_046598045.1 of Candidatus Eiseniibacteriota bacterium. GTDB lineage: Bacteria > Eisenbacteria > RBG-16-71-46 > RBG-16-71-46 > DASYSL01 > JANPEF01. Next base: position 18,122 of record JBKJJJ010000077.1, on the reverse strand, counting down.
AGAGCTGGCTCGCCGGGTCGGTCGCGGGAGATTCCCCCCGTCTCCTGCAACGGCTGGAACACGGAACGCTCTTCCTCGACGACCTCGAGGCGCTGGGAACCGGGACGCAGAAACTGCTGATCGAGTTCCTCGCGCGGCTGGACGAGGCTACTGAGGAAGACGGCGCGGGCCCCGGCCCGACGAGCCAGCCCTGGAAGGGGCAGTTGGTCACCGGCAGCGAGCGATCGCTGCGGGGCGCAGTGAAGGAGGGTCGGTTCGACGAGAACCTCGCTCTCCGTCTCGAGCGCATCCGGATCGTCCTGGATCCGGAGCAGGCAGGTCTGGATCGCTGAGGTCTCGATCAGGCCAGGTCTGCAGGGGGTCGCTTCAAGAAAGCCGCAAGGATGCGGCAGTCGCACAGCCAGTTGTTGCAAGCACCCTCGTGGCGGCGCACGACCTCGCGGGGGTGCCGGGAGCGGAGCACGGTTCCGCTCCCACCTCTTCACCTCCGAGGCGCGCTGTCCGGCGCGCTTCGGAGGAGTTTCATCCGACGGGGGTCGCATCGCCGTTCGCAGCAAGCCGCAAGGGGGCCGCATCGCAGTTCTGAAACACCGGGGCCGCATCGCTCAGCACAACGGACGGGGGAGCCACGACGGCTCCCCCTTCGCGTTTGTGGGTTGACGCCGGGCCCGGAGGGGAGCACAGTCGATGTAAGTGTTACCGGGCCGACCTTCGATGCTTCTGAGGGACCGCGGCTGGCTCAGGTGACGCTGCATTCTCGGGCCGCCCGTCGGAACACCGGCGACGGCTGCGGAGCCCAGCGCTGGCCCGGGGATTGCTCAAGGATGACATGGAGTTACCGATGCTCGTCGCGCCCGCCGCGACCGGATCCGGCATTGCCGCTCCGGGCCCAGCGGGTCGGTCGGCGTTACTTCCGTTTGCAAGGGAGGTTGCGTGATTCAAGTCGCTCTTTCCCCCGCCCTGGCCCCCGCACGGTCGCGCCTGGGAAAGGCTCTGTCCGGACTCGTTCTGTCCACCCTCCTCCTGACCACCGGTGAGGATTGGGTCGCACGGGCGCTCCCCTGCCTGCCCACCCAGGCCGCTTCGGCCCTGGGCGTGTCCATCGCAGAGGCGGCCACGGCCGCTCCGCGCAAGACCGCGACCCGCACAGCCGCCCGGCGCAAGACCACCACGACCACCGCGCGCAAGCGGACGACGACCGTCCAGCGCACCAAGCTCACGCGCCACAAGTCGAGGATCGTGCACAAGAACGCCGTGCGCAGGAGCGCGCGCGGTCGCCACCATGGCGTCGCGCGCCCCGCGGGCTACGTCAACGCGCGCGCCGCGGTGCTGATCGACGCGCAGACGGGCGAGGTCCTGTACGCGAAGAATTCCGAGACGCCGATGCCGATCGCGAGCCTCACCAAGCTCATGACCGCCATGGTCTATCTCGAGTCCAAGCCGGACCTCGGCAAGCGCGTCATGGTCTCGCGCGAGGATCTCGCAGGCTCGGGCAAGACGCAGCTGCGCGCCGGCGAGGTGCTCACCACGCGCGACCTTCTCCACTCCGCGCTGCTCTCCTCCGACAACGCCGCGACGCGCTCGCTGGTGCGCAACTCGGGGATCGAGCCCGAGGAGTACCTGGCCCGTATGAACCGCAAGGCCCAGGTGCTCGGCCTGACGAACACGCACTTCGTCGAGTTCACCGGCCTGTCGGAGCAGAACGTGTCGTCGGCATCGGAGTACGCCCAGATCCTCAAGACGGCGAGCCTGCACCCGATGATCGCCCACATCACGACGCTGCCGGACTACACGTTCCGGACCTCGATGCGCGACCATCACCTGGTGAATACGAACCGGCTGTGCCGCTACGGCGTCTTCGACGTCAAGGCCGGCAAGACCGGGTTCATCAACGAGGCGGGTTACTGCGTGGCGACCTGGGTCACCACCTCGACGCGGGAAGTGATCGCGGTCGTGCTGGGCGCGCCCTCGAATCCGGCGCGCTTTGCCGAGGCCCGGCGCCTGATCGACCGGCTGGCCGTCGCTCCCGTGGGCGTCGCCCGGGGGATCTGACCGCCCACCAGCGGACTTGTGAGTTGCCGCGGGTGCCCCTAGTATCCCCGGCATGCCAAACGACGTGCAGATGCAGCGCCTGCCCGCGGACGACCTCGTGAAGAACTTCGAGGAGGTCATTCCGCCCTATACGAAGCAGGAGGCAATGACCGAGGCCGGTCGTTGCCTCTTTTGCTATGACGCCCCATGCATGCGGGCATGCCCGACCCACATCGACATTCCGTCGTTCATCAAGAAGGTCGCCACCGACAACGTCCGCGGATCGGCCCGCGTCATCCTGGCCTCGAATCCGCTCGGGCTGAGCTGCGCACGCGTGTGCCCGGTCGAGCAACTGTGCGAGGGCGATTGCGTGCTCGGCGCCCACCACAAGCCGATCGCGATCGGCCGCCTGCAGCGCCACGCGACCGACTGGCTGACGTTCTCGAGCGAGGCCCCGTTCACGCCGGGCGCGCCGATCGGCAAGAAGGTCGCCGTCATCGGCTCGGGTCCCGCGGGGCTGTCGTGCGCGATCACGCTGCGGCAGCTCGGCCACGAGGTCACGTGCTACGAGGCCAAGCCCCAGCCGGGCGGGCTCGACACGTTCGGCATCGTCTCCTTCCGCGAGCCGGTCGCGATCGCGCTCGCCGAGGCCCGCTTCGCGGAGCAGGCGGGGGTGCAGTTCGTGCTCGAGACGCGTGTCGGCCAGGACGTGCCGGTCGAGAAACTGTTGTCCGACTTCGACGCTGTGTTCCTCGGCGCGGGACTTGGGCGAGTGCCGCAACTCGGCATCGCGGGCGAGGAGTTGCCCGAGGTGCTCGACGCGCTCGAGTTCATCGAGCGCACCAAGACCGAGTCGCTCGAGACCATCGCGATCGGGCGGCGCGTGGCGGTGATCGGCGCCGGCAACACCGCGATCGACGCGGCGACCGCGTCGAAGCGCCTGGGCGCGGACGAGGTGTCGATCGTCTATCGGCGCACGCGCGCCGAGATGCCCGCCTACGCGTTCGAATACGACTTCGCGAAGATGGACGGCGTGAACTTCCGCTGGCTCACCGCGCCCGTGCGCATCCTGGGCGAGAGCGGCCACGTCACCGCGCTCGAGTGCGTGCGCATGAAGCTCGGCTCGCCCGGGCCCGACGGGCGCGCGCGTCCGGAGGTGATCGAAGGCAGCACGTTCACGCTGCCGGTCGACATGGTGATCAAGGCGGTCGGCCAGGAGGGCCGCTTCGAGTGGCTCGCGCCGCTCGGGCTCGCCGCGAAGGCGGGCCGCTTCGTGATCGACCCCGGGACCGGGGCGACATCCCATCCCAAGGTGTTCGCCGCGGGCGACTGCGCGGGCGAGGGCGGCGCCGAGGCCACCGTGGTGGCCGTGGTCGAGGCCGGCAAGCGGGCTGCCGTCGGCATCGACGCGAAGCTCGGCGGCCCGGCCCTGCGCGCCCGTGGGGGCGCCTCGACGGCGCGCATCCTCGGCGCTCCAATTCCGCTTCGTCCCGCATCCGCCTCGCCGGAGTACGTGCCGCAAGGAGTCCACGCATGATCGACCTCACTTCGGACACCGCGGGCATCAAGAGCCCGAACCCGTTCTGGCTCGGCTCGGGCCCGCCGACCAACACCGCCTACCAGGTCATGCGCGCGTTCGACGCCGGCTGGGGCGGCGCCGTCTGGAAGACCATCGGCGAGCCGATCGTCAACGTCTCCTCGCGCCTCGGCGGGCTGCACCTGAACGGCCAGCGCATGGTCGGGCTCAACAACATCGAGCTCATCACCGATCGTCCGCCGGCGGTCAACTTCAAGGAAATCGCCGAGGTCAAGAAGCGCTACCCGAAGCACGCCGTCATCGCATCGCTCATGGTCGAGTCCAAGCGCGAGGTGTGGCACGACGTGGTCAAGCAGGCGAACGACTCGGGCGCGGACGGCATCGAGCTGAATTTCGGGTGCCCGCACGGCATGAGCGAGCGCGGCATGGGCGCGGCGGTCGGCCAGGTGCCCGAGTACGCGGCCCAGATCACGACCTGGGTCAAGGAGGTCGCGACCATTCCGGTGCTGGTCAAGCTCACGCCCAACGTCGCGGACATCCGTTACGTGGCACGCGCCGCGGTCAAGGGCGGCGCCGACGGGCTCTCGCTGATCAACACCATCAACAGCATCATGGGCGTGAACCTCGACACGCTCGAGGTCGCGCCGAACGTCGACGGCAAGTCGTCGCACGGAGGCTATTGCGGGCCGGCGGTCAAGCCGATCGCGCTCCACATGCTGTCGCAACTGGCGATGGACCCGGAGGTCAACGTTCCGATCTCGGGCATCGGCGGCATCGCGAGCTGGCAGGACGCGGTCGAGTTCATCGCGTTGGGCGCGAGCTCGACCCAGGTCTGCACCGCGGCGATGCACTATGGCTTCCGCATGGTCGAGGACCTGGTCGACGGCCTGACGCAGTATCTCGAGGCGCGCGGCCTGCAACGCCTCTCCGACATCCAGGGCAAAGCCGTGCACCGCATCACCGACTGGGGGCACCTCAACCTCAACTACAAGGTCGTGGCGCGCATCAACCCCGACAAGTGCATCCAGTGCAACCTGTGCCACATCGCGTGCGAGGACGGCGCGCACCAGTGCATCCGTCCGGTTCAGCCGGGCGTGCGCGCGTTCCCGGTGGTCGACGAGGCGAGCTGCGTGGGCTGTAACCTGTGCTCGCTCGTGTGCCCGGTGGACGAGTGCATCACGATGACCCGCATCGACAACCCCGAAGCCCAGCCCGAGACCTGGAGCCAGCGCGTCGCGCGCACGGGCTCGACGCTCGCAGCCTGGGAGGCGTCGGGCACCCACCACGCCGGCAGCACGACCGGCGAGTGAGGCTCCCGCGCGGGTTCGCTGCGCTGCTGTTGGCCGTCGGCATCCTCGCGTCGACCGCGCGGCCGGGCCGGGCCTGGCCGGCAGCCGATTCGACGGCGGCGACGCGTGCGCCGCTGCTCGGCCTCGGCGACCTCGGCCTGGTGATGTTCACCGGCGCCAGCCTGGCGATCCTGGGGCACTCCGATCGGGACCTCAGCGAGCAGTGGAGCGCCGCGCACTCCGGCGACGGGCTCGCGCGCTTCGGGGAACACTTCGGCAATCCCGTCTACAGCCTGCCGCTGCTCGGCGTCGCGTATGTTGCCGGGCGGATCGGCCACCGGCCGGGCCTCTCCGCGAGCGCGCTGCGCATCGCGGGCGGCATGGCGAGCGCCGCGATCCTGGCGGGCGGCTCCAAGTTTGCGGCCGGGCGTTGGCGCCCCTACGAGTCGCCGGACGATGCCGGGCGCTTCAAGCCGTTCTCCTCGCACTCCGCGTTTCCCTCCGGGCACGCCAGCATCGCGTTCAGCCTCGCCGCCGGCCTTGACCACGAGACCCGCGGGGCCTGGGTGCCGTGCGCGGCCTACACCGCGGCAGCGTTGACCGCGTGGTCGCGCGTGCGCGAGCGCAAGCACTGGCCGACGGACGTCGCGGCGGGCGCGGTGCTGGGCGTCTGGGCCTCGGGGAAGTTCGAGCGCATCGCGCGGCACGAGTGGAACCACCGCCTGGCGCTCCAGGTCGCGCCGGTCGTGGACCCGTCCGACGGAGCGCTCGCGCTGGGAGCCACGCTCCAGTTCTAAATACGTGAAGGGGAGGTGCGAGCCCGCACCCCCCTTCCGTTCGCGAGCGCAACCGTCTACTGGGCCACGACCACCTTCGCCGTCTGGATGCCGTCCGCCGCCTGGAGCCGCGCGAAGTACACGCCCGGCCGAGCGCTCCCTCGCGCCCACGTCACGGCGGTGACACCCGCCGGGGCGTCGCCTTCCCACAGCCGGGCCACGTGCCGGCCCGTCACGTCATAGAGATCGAGCGTCGCGGTGCCCGCGGCGGGCAACACGATCGTGAAGCGCACGCCGGCATCCGCAGAGCGCGTCGCGTTGAGCGTGGTGTGGGCGTTCGCCCCCGCCGCCGCGTCGTCGGACAGCGCCGCGTCCTCACCCGGGAGGTCGCCGTAGGTCAGCGCCTCGCCGGCGCCATGCAGGCCCGAGCCGCCGTGACGACCACCCGCCCGACCCGAGTTGATGCGCGCGCCCTGGTTCGCGGCCAAGCGGTCGTTCGCCCGCGCGCCGTCGTTGATCATGCCGGCGAGGCGGTGGATCTCCTGGTCGAGCGTCGTGCCCCGCGCGTCGATCACGAGGTTGAGCGACAAGCGGTGGCTGACCACGTTGAGCAGGACCACCAGCAGCTCGCGGCGCGCATCGTCGAGCGCGCTGTTCGGGCCCGGCTTGTTGATCGTGGCGTCCATGTCGGTGAGCGTGAGACGCCGCGGCGCGGCCGGCCCGCCGCCGTCCGGATCGACCTGGGTGACGCCTTCGACCACGACCGGGTTCGAAGCCGCCTGCGCGAACTGCGCGAAGATCGCCTGCGGGAAATTCTCGCTCATGTCCGCGAACGACTCGTTGCGCGGACCCTTGTTCCTCAGCGCGTTGCGCACTTCGCGGCGCCAGTAGTTCCAGGTCTCGGGGTTGTTGATCACCGTCGGCGGAGCCAAGTCGGCCGCGAGCGTGAACTGGACCGCGGTCGACCCGCCGGCCACGACGGTCGCCGACTGCTGGCCGCTCGCCGGGCTGACCGCGTGGAAACCGGCCGGGACCGAGATCACCACCAGGGCCGCGCCCTGCTCCACGTTCGCGAACACGAAGCCGCCGCCCGCGTCGCTGACCGCGTTGCGGCTCGCCCCGAGCGCGTCGGTGAGCGTGACCAGGACGCCGGCCTTGGGTGCGCCATCGGCGAGCACGCTGCCGTCGAGCGTGCCGGTGGTGATCGGCGGGAACGGGCTCACGCCGCAGCGCAGCCCGTAGGACGAGCTCCCGATCGGCGCGAACGCCGGGGCGAGCGCGCCGTCCGCCAGCACCGAGAACGTCACGTTGCCCGTGCCGTCGGCGGTGTTGGTGAACACGGTCGTCGGGATCCCCGCGGCCAGCGCGCCCCCGAGCGTCGGGTAGAGCGCGACGTCGGTGGCGGGAAGGGTGATGGCGTCTCCGGCGGCGAACGTGTGGCCGAACATCGTCCACGTGGCCCCACGAATCGGGGCCCCCGCGGCGTCGACCACTCCCATCGCGCACGTCGATTGGCGCCATTCGAAGGTCAGGCCCGTCGTCGCCCCGCCCACCTCGCGCGCCTCGGCACGGGTGAGGTCGATGGCCTGGCCGTCAAACGCGGCGCGCGCGGCGAAGTTCCAGCCATCGCGCGAAACTCCCTGCAGGGTCGGATAGACGGCTTCGTCGGTGATCGGCGCGGTCACGGTGCCGGAGGCGAAGAACGCCCCCTCGCCGGCAAAGCCCCAGGCGCCGCCCGCGATCGGGTTGTTGCCCTGGTCGCGGACATCGAGCGCCACCTGCGCGGTCTGCCACACGATGACGAGGTCGGGCGATCCGTCGACGAAGATGAACTCGTCGCGCGACAGCCCGTTCGCGGCGGTCGGGAGCGCCGAGCCGCCGGGGAGCATCGCCCCCTGGAACGCCGGCGCGATGTTGAACAATTGGGGGCCGAAGTCGAACGTCGCCGTCGCGGGCGTCGTCCACGAGAGACCCGAACCCACGAGCCGCACGACCGACCCCGCGAGTTCCTGCCCGTTCTGGTCGACGACGTGGATGGTCACCGGGCTCGGACCGCCCGGCTGCGCTTGCGCGCGGCCGGGAAGGGTCAGCGCCAGGAGCAGCGCGAGCGGCGGCGCCATCCCGGCAAGCCAGGCCGTGCGAGGGGGGGGCATCCGTTCCATGATGAGTGTCCTCCTGCCAATCGGAAGGTCCGCAGCGCGCACTCCGGACCCACCGGCATGGCAGGAAGTGGCATCGACCGTGCCAGCCGGCAGGGCCCGGCACGGTGCAAGAATCAGCGTGCCTCGCGCATTGCACGCGGGCCGCGACTCATGAGGGTGTATCATCTTGCGGTTGTGGGCCGGAGCGGAGGGTGGGAGTTCTCCCGCGCGCGCTGCAAGCCGCACGCCGCACCGCGACTCCCGGCGGCGGGCGCGACCCCGCAGCTTGCAGCGGGCTGATGCGACCTGCAATCGCCGGACTCTCGAGCCCTCTCATTGCTGTCAGGGGATCCTCTACAATGACACTTCGCAATCTCCTCCCTACGCTCTCCCTCCCACTCCTCCCGATCTCGATCAGCTTGCTCTTCGGACTTGGCGGGCTGGATCGCGCGCAAGCCCAGGGATTTGCTGTGCAGTGGGGATCGGCGGGCGCGGCGCCCGGACAGTTCAATCACCCGGCCGGCCTGGGCGTCGACGCCGCTGGAAACGTATACGTTGCGGACACGTCGAACCATCGCGTGCAGAAATTCGATGCCAACGGCAACCTTCTCTCAGTCATCGATGCAGCGAGCTCGGGCGCGACAATCTCCTTTCCGAGCGACGTGGCCGTGAGCGGTTCGGGCATTCTCTATATTGCGGATGGAAGCCAGGTCACCGTGATTGACGCAGGTGGCGCGTTGCTCGGGTCCTGGCCGAATGCGGCGTCCGGTGGGATCACATTTCAGGGCCTGTTCGGAATTGCCTTGGGTCCGGATGGATCGGTGTACACGACCGAGATCGGGAACGGCGGCATCGCCGCTCCGGTCCGCGTTCGCCGGTTTGCCGCCGACGGCGGCCTCCTGAACGAATGGGGATCGCGTGGCAGTGGCCCCGGCCAGTTCGAGAAGCTGCTCTACCTCACGGTCGACGCAGCCGGCGACGTCTACGTTGTCGACAACGGAAACGGGCGGATCGAAAAATTCAGTGCGGCGGGGTTGTACGAGGCCACGATCGGTTCGTTTGCCAGTTCGTCGGTCGAGGATGCGTGTGGAAAGTTTCACGATGTCCATGGCGTGGCGGTGGATGCGGACGGCCACGTCTTTGCGAGCGATAATGCGATCCGCCCACGGGTGCATCTCCTGATGCCCGACGGCGCGTGCGTGGTCTTCTGGGGGGCGTACGGTTCGGGGCCGGCTCAGTTCAGCGCCATCGCTGATGTGGCCATCGGCGAGGGGGGCGCGCTCTACGTCAGCGACACCGGCAATTCCCGCATCCAGAAGTTCACTTCCCCCTCCGTCCCGGCTGCATCAACCTCCTGGGGGCTGCTCAAGGTCCTCTACCGCCGGTAGCCGGGGCGTTCGCTCACGACGGGTCCCGGAACAGCGCGAACGAGCTGGTGAACCCGTGGAGCCGGGTCGAGCCGTGCACCGATCCGATTTCGCCATTGGCGAAGAACCCACCGAGCGGCACGTCGCCGAGCTTTTCGCGGAACAGGTCGGTGTCGTGGTCTGGGCGGCCGTAGAGGTTCTGCCCGCGCCCGAGGCACGAGAACAGCAGCGCCCCCGCCGGGTGGCCGCCCTGGGGGCGTTCGATCAGGTCGGCGGCATAGCGCGCCATCAGGCGATCGAGGTCCTCGGACGAGGAGAGCGCGTCGCGCAGGTGGAAGCGCACCTCCTGGCCGACCCGCACCAGTTCCCCGACCGCGAGCGCGCCGTTGTCGGCGCTCACGCCGAGGATATTGCGAATCAGGTACTCGGGCGCGTCGGGATCCTCGTCCAGCGGATCGGTGCCGACGCCGATGAACAGGGATGATCTGGCGAGCTTCTGGTCGCGCTCCGACAGGCGCGGCAGCAGGTCCTTGAGCACGGCCATCGGCGCCCGCCCGTCGAGTTCGACCACGAAGTTGCCGCTCGCGCGCGTGATCTTCATGGGCTCGCCGATCGCCCGGCACCCCTGCGCGACGACGGTGTCGACCGCGATCGCACCCGTGAGCGCGACGCCCACCGCGCCGCGGCGCAGCAGGTCGCCGTCACACAGGAGCGCGTTCTGGCCGGGCCGCTCGCCCGCACTGGCGAGCCCGCCCGCCTTGGCGCTCTTCGGATACGCGTAGTCGAGCCCGCGGAGCAACAGGTCGGCGGGAAACGAAAAGGGATCGGCGAGCACGATGAAGTGCGGCCGCTGCCCCGCGGGCACCCCGATGAGCTCCTCCCAGGCGCGCGGCGCGGCGTCCTCGTCCGGCAGGTCGCCGTCGTCGAAGCGGAACGGGTGCACGGTCACGCCGGGCAGGCGCGCGGCCGTGACCGAGAGCGCCGGCCGCTCCTCGACCTCGCGCCCGGCGCCGATGATGCCGCCCGCGCTACAGCCGATGATGTGCTCGGGCACGAGCGTCTCGGCCAGCGCTTCGGCGACCGCCACCGGGTTCGCGCGGTGGTGGGTCGAGAAGAACACCAGCGCGAGGTCGGGCGGCACGCCGCCCAGGTCGGCCGCGACGCGCGAGGCGGCGTCCTGCGCGGCCTTGCGCGTGTCGGTTTCCTCGGAAAGGGCCGAAGCCCATTGCATGCCGTGGCTCATGGCTCCCATGCTACCGCCCCCGCGCCGAACCTGCTACTGTTCGCGCCCGTGAACCCTCTCGTTTCGAAACTTCGGCCGCAAGATCCCGTGTTCCAGGAACGCGCCGCGTTCCAGCGCGCCCGCGCGGCCGAACTGGCCGAACGCATCGCACAGGTGCGCCTGGGCGGCGGCCCCGAATTGACCGCAAAGCACAAGAGCCGCGGCAAGCTGCTCGCGCGCGAGCGTATCGAGCGGCTGCTCGACCCCGGCTCGCCGTTTCTCGAGCTCTCGCCGCTCGCCGCCCTGGGGCTGTACGACGACGCGGCGCCGGCGGCCGGGATCGTGACCGGGATCGGTCGCATCTCCGGCCGCGAGGTCATGGTGATCGCGAACGACGCGACAGTGAAGGGCGGCACGTACTTCCCGATGACCGTCAAGAAGCACCTCAGGGCGCAGGAGATCGCGCTCGAGAACCGCCTGCCCTGCGCCTATCTCGTGGACTCGGGCGGCGCATTCCTGCCGCTGCAGGCCGAGGTCTTCCCCGACCGCTGGCACTTCGGCCGCATCTTCCACAACCAGGCGCGCATGTCGTCGATGGGGCTGACGCAGGTCGCCGCGGTGCTCGGATCGTGCACGGCGGGCGGCGCGTACGTGCCCGCGATGTCGGACGAGGTGGTGATCGTCAAGAACCAGGGGACGATCTTCCTCGGCGGTCCGCCGCTGGTGAAGGCCGCGACCGGCGAGGAGGTCACGGCCGAGGAGCTGGGCGGCGGCATGGTGCACGCCACCCGGAGCGGCGTCGCCGACCACCTCGCGGAGAACGACGAGCACGCGCTCCAGATCGTGCGCGACATCTTCGCCCACCTCGGCCAGCGCGGCGACTTCGTCGGGCGGGCAAACACCGCCGCGAACCTCGAGCGCCTGCCCGTCGAGGCGCCCGCGTACGATCCCTCCGAGCTCTACGGCGTGCTGCCGCGCACGCTGCGCGAGGCGTTCGACGCGCGCGAGATCATCGCGCGCCTGGTCGACGGGTCGCGCTTTCACGAATTCAAGCAACTCTACGGCACGACGCTGGTCACCGGCTTCGCGCACCTGCACGGCATGCCGGTCGGCATCCTGGCGAACAACGGCGTGCTTTACTCCGAGTCGGCGCTCAAGGCGACCCACTTCATCGAGCTCTGCTGCCAGCGCGGCACGCCGCTCCTCTTCCTGCAGAACATCACCGGCTTCATGGTCGGCAAGGAGTACGAGGCCGGCGGCATCGCGAAGGACGGCGCGAAGATGGTCAACGCGGTCGCGAACGCCACCGTGCCCAAGCTCACGCTGATCACCGGCGGCTCGTTCGGCGCGGGCAACTACGGCATGTGCGGGCGCGCGTTCGATCCGCGCTTCCTGTTCATGTGGCCTTCGGCGCGTATCAGCGTGATGGGCGGCGACCAGGCGGCCGACGTGCTGTGGACCGTCAACGCCGCCGCCGCAACCAACGCGCCCGACTCGGCGGCGGCCGACGCGTTCAAGCAGCCGATCCGCCAGCGCTACGAGGACGAGGGTTCGCCCTACTACTCGACCGCGCGCCTGTGGGACGACGGCATCCTCGACCCGGCCCAGACGCGCGACGCGCTCGGGCTCGCGCTCGCGGTCGCGCTGGCGGCGCCGATTGAACCCACGCGCTTCGGGGTGTTCCGGATGTAGACTGCGGGCATGATCCCTGCCCGCGGCTACGCCGCCCTCGCATCGAAGACACCGCTCGTCCCCTACTCGTTCCAGCGCCGCGATCCCGGCCCGCGGGACGTCGTGATCGACCTCCAGTTCTGCGGCATCTGCCACTCGGACATCCACCAGGTGCGCAACGAGTGGAACAACTCAAACTTTCCCATGGTGCCCGGCCACGAGATGGTCGGCCTCGTCGCGCGCGTCGGCGCCGCGGTCACGCGCTTCAAGATCGGTGACCGCGTGGGTGTCGGCTGCATGGTCAACTCGTGCCGCACGTGCCCGGAGTGCCTCGCGGGCCTCGAGCAGTTCTGCGCGAACGCGATCTGGACCTACAACGGTTTCGAGAAGGACGGCGTGACGCCCACGATGGGCGGCTATTCGAACAACAATGTCGTCGACGAGGCGTTCGTGTTGCGCATCCCGGACGCGCTGCCTCTCGACGCGGCGGCACCGCTCCTGTGCGCGGGCATCACGACCTACTCGCCGCTCCGGCATTGGGGCGCGGGGCCCGGCAAGCGTGTCGCGGTGCTCGGTCTCGGCGGGCTCGGGCACATGGGCGTCAAGTTCGCGCACGCGATGGGCGCGGAGACGACCGTGCTCAGCCATTCCGCGCGCAAGGGCGACGACGCGCAGCGGCTGGGCGCCGACCACTTCTTCGCGACGTCGGATGCGGAGACGTTGACGAAGCTCGAGCAGAGTTTCGACCTGATCCTGAACACCGTGTCCGCGGACATCGACTGGAATCCATACCTGAGGCTCCTGCGTCGCGACGGCTCCATGGTCGTGGTCGGGCTGCCCGAGGACAACATCTCGCTCGACGTCGGCGGGCTGATCGGCGGTCGTCACCGGCTGGCCGGCTCCTCGATCGGCGGCATTGCCGAAACGCAGGAGATGCTCGACTTTTGCGCGGAGCATGGCATCGTGTGCGACATCGAGCGCACCGCCATCGCCGACGTGAACCAGGCCTACGAGCGCGTGGTCGCGAGCGACGTGCGCTACCGGTTCGTCATCGACCTGGCGACGCTCACCTAGCCGCGCGGGCAATTTCGGGAGGACTCATGCACAACCACACCTGGGGCACCGTCGCGATCGTTGCGGCCGGGCCCATCCGCCGGCTGCGCCTGACCCGCCCCGACGAGCGTAACGCGATCTCCCAGCAGATGAGCGAGGAGTTGATGCTCGCGTTCGCCGCGCTCGCCGCGGACTCCGAGTGCCGCGTCGTCGTACTCGAGGGCGAGGGCAAGTCGTTCTGCGCGGGGGCCGACATCGCGGAGATGCACGCTTCGGGCGGCAAGACCTTCGAGCAGAACCTGCGGGACGCCGAGCGCCTCGCCGAGATGTTCCGCGCGCTCGACGCGCTGCCCAGGCCCGTGATCGGCCGCGTGCACGGCCACTGCCTCGGCGGCGGCGTGGGGCTGGTCTCGTGCTGCGACGTGACGGTAGCGAGCGACGACACCGCGTTCGCGTTCTCGGAGACGCGGCTCGGCATCGTGCCGGCGGTGATCTCGCCCTACGCGCTCCGCAGGATCGGCGCGACCCACGCGCGGCGCTACTTCCTGAGCGGCGAGCGCTTCGACGCCACCGAGGCGCGCAGGATCGGGCTGATTTCCGAACGTTGCGCCGAGTCCGACCTCGATGCCGTCGTCACGCGCATTTGCGACGAGATGATCGCCGCCGGCCCCGAGGCAATCGCCCGCGCGAAGGGGATGATCCAGCGCTTCACCGCGACGCCGTGGGAGGACTACCGCCAGTTCACGCCGTCCCAGATCGCGCAGGCCCGCCAGGGCGACGAGGGCCAGGCCGGCCTCGCGGCGTTCCGCGACAAGGTCGCGCCGCCGTGGGTGCCGCGGCCGGAGCCGCTCGAGCCGCGCTAGGCGTTGCGCGGCGCCGGCCCGAGCCGCGCTAGACCGGCCTGAGATCGAGGATCGTGACCCGCCCCTTGCGGTAGTGGTAGAGCACGCGCACCCCTCCCCAGACCGCGCGGTACACGTGACTCGTCCCCGCCACCAACCGCGCGTCGTTGGGCACCGGTTCCCTGCGCAGACGATCGAAGCGCGGCGCGAGGTGCAGCATGGTCGGCATGCCGAGGGCGAGGAAGATATACTTCGCCTGGGAGAGCAGTTCGATGCGAACCTCGGGCGAGCCGCCCATCAGTCCAACCCCGCGTACTCTTTGAGCAGTTCCCAATCCGCCCGAGGCTGGCCCATCCGCGCGTCGTCGGCCACAGCTGCACGTGCATCGACGAGATCCGCCTGGTCCTCGAGCTGCCCGAGGCGTTCGACCTGGTCATAGGGAATCAACGCGGCGACGAGCCGACCATTGCGCACGATCGCGATGTGTTGCCGGCCGTGCTCGACCGCGCCGACGACGCGGGACCACGTCCTGCGGACGCCGGAGGAGGAAAGGATCTGCATCTCGTGGACTCCGCGGGGGCGGAGATGTCAAGCCGGGGGGTGCGGCTATGATTTTATGGGGGCGTACAAAGCGTACGCTTCGTACGTTTCGTACGCCAGCGTTCGCGGAGATTTCAAGCCGGGGAGTGAACCCATCGTTTTCTGGGCGCGTACGAAACGTACGTTTTGCACGTTTCGTACGCGCCCATTTTTAGAGAGGCCTCGCCCTCGGCTTGACATTTCCCGCGATGCCCAGCGCGGCCCGGCGCGGCCCGGCGCGGCCCAGCGCAGCCCGGCGTAGCCAAGCGCGGCCCCGCGTTGACGCGCCCCGAACGGCCCCGTAGACTGCCGGCCACATGTCAAAGCCCGCCTTCGACACCGTTCTCATTGCCAATCGCGGCGAGATCGCGCTGCGCGTGATCCGCACGCTGCGCGTGCGCGGAATCAAGAGCGTCGCCGTGTACCACGCCCAGGACGCGGGCGCGGCGCACGTGCTCGCGGCGGATCGGGCGGTCGAGCTGAAGAGCGTGGACCCGCGCGCCGCGTACCTCGATGTCGAGCTCGTGATCGCGGCCGCGAAGGCGCGCGGCGCGCAGGCGATCCACCCGGGCTACGGGTTCCTGTCCGAGCAGGCGCGGTTCGCGCGGGCGTGCGAGCGGGCGGGGATCGTGTTCATCGGCCCGCGGCCGGAGACGCTCGAGGCGCTCGGCGACAAGAAACGCGCGCGCCAGGCGGCGCGCGACGCGGGGCTGCCGGTTGCGCCCGGCTGGGAGGGCACGCCGGTCGGCGCGGACGGCAAACCGACCATGGAAGCGATCGCCGCGGCGGAGAAGCTCGGGTTCCCGCTGCTGCTCAAGGCCGTGATGGGCGGCGGCGGCAAAGGTATGCGCGCGGTCACGAAACCGGAGGAGTTGCCGGAGGCGATCGCGGGCACCGCACGCGAGGCGCTCGCATCATTCGGCGACGCGGCCGTGTACATGGAGCGCCGGCTCGAGCCCGTGCGGCACGTCGAGGTCCAGTTCTTCGGCGACGGCGAGGGCGGGGTGGCGCACCTGTTCGAGCGTGAATGTTCGCTCCAGCGCCGCCACCAAAAGGTGATCGAGGAGGCGCCGGCCGCGCGCATGACGCCCGCGCTCAGAAAGCGCCTGACCGACGCCGCGAAGGCGATCGCGCGCCACGTCAAGTACCGCGGGGCGGGCACGGCCGAGTTCCTGGTGGACGAGCAGGACGGGGTGTACTTCCTCGAGGTCAACGCGCGGCTCCAGGTCGAGCACCCGGTGACCGAGTGGGTGACGGGGCTCGACCTCGTCGGGCTGCAACTCGACGTGGCGCTCGGGCGCGGGCTACCGAAGGACCTCGAGCGCGAGATGCCGCATGGCCACGCGATCGAGGCGCGGCTCTACGCCGAGGACCCGGCGCACGACTTTCTCCCGCAGAGCGGGCCGATCGCGGCGCTCACGCTGCCCGCGGGACCGGGTGTGCGCGTGGACGCGGGCGTGCGCGCCGGGGATGTGATCGGCATGGACTTCGACCCGATGATCGCGAAGCTCAGCGTGTGGGGCGCGGACCGCGCGCAGGCGGTGGCGCGGCTGCAGGCGGCGCTCGCCGAGACGCAGGTGTCGGGCGTGGTGACGAACCTCCCGTTCCTGCGGGCGCTCGCGCGCGATCCCGAGTTCGTGGCGGGGCGCACGGTGACGTCGCACATCGAGGCGCACGTCGCGCCGGCATGGCGGGCGGCACAGCACGAGCGCGTGGCGAGCCCGGCGCTGGTCGCCGCGGCAGCGATCGCGCTGGCGGAGGCGCCGGGAGCGCTCGCCCAGAATGGGGGCGGGGGCGAGAGCGAAGCCGCAACCCCTTGGTCCACTCTCGGCGCGTTCCGCGTGGGAGGCGACCGTGCGCATTGACGGGACACAGGTCGAGGCGCCCGCGAAGCTCGAGAGCCATGCCTGGTCCGAGGGCGGGCGGCTCACGCTCACGATCGAGGGCCGCGCGGTCGAGGCGATCGTCCGGCGCGCGGGCGGCGCCGGGCGCTACGAGGTGTGGATCGACAGCGAACGCCACGTGGTTGAAGCCGAGCGCGCGGGTGGCGGCGACAAAGGCGCGGAAGGCGACGACGCGCTGGTCGCGCCGATGCCCGCGAAGGTCGTGCGCATCGCGGTGGCCGCCGGCGACACCGTCGAGGCCGGGCAGACCTTGCTCGTGCTGGAGTCGATGAAGATGGAGCTCGGCGTCACCTCGCCGCGCGCCGGACGCGTGGAACGCGTCGGCGCGGGCGTGGTGGTGGGCGCGATCGTGCCCGCCGGGACGGTGCTGGTCGAGCTCGCGCCCGAGGCCAGGACGAACGCAGGCTAGGCCGGCGGGATGTTCTGGTTCAACCGGAACAGGTTGTCCGGATCGTACTTCGCCTTGAGCTTCGCGAGCCGCTCGTAGTTCGGTCCGTACGCGCCGACCTTTACGCGCGCGGTCTCGTCCTCCGGCATGAAGTTCACGTACACGCCACCGGTCGCGAACGTGCCCGCGGCATCGAACAGGCCGCGCGCCCACGCGATGCAGGTGGCATCCTGCGCCGCGTCCCGCCAGCGCGTGTGCACGTTCAGGACGAACAACACGTCGCGGTGCGGGTAGGCGGTCGCGCCCACCGGCACGCGATTGACCGCCCCGCCGAGATGCCCGATGAACACCTCGCACTCGTCCGTCGGCAGGTGCTTGACGGCCTCGAGCAGCGTGGTGATGAGGCCGTCCTCGAGCGACGTGAAATCGTGCGACTTCCAGTAATTGCGCGCGCCCGGCTGCAGCAGCGGATCGAACGCGGTCTGCCAGCCGACCAGCGGAACCGGCCCGATGACGTCGGCGATCGGCTTGCCGAGCGCGCGCAGCGGTGCGAGCGCCTTCTCCCCCGCGGCCGGCTCGCCGCTCCAACAGGCGGCGATCACGAACACCTCCTTGCCGTGCCACTTGGCCGGCAGGAACGGCAGCGGCGGCGCCTTGCGCATCACGACCCACACGGTCAGTTCCTCGGGCGCGTTGGCGACGACCTTCTCGTAGCCGTCGAACAAAGCCTTTGCGTCCGCGAAGGGGTGGACGATCAGCCCCGCGAGCACCGTCGGCCCGACCTGGTGGAGCCGGAACTCGAACGAGGTCACCACGCCGAAGTTTCCGCCGCCGCCCCGGATCGCCCAGAACAGGTCCGGGTTCTCGCGCTCGCTCGCGACCAGCAGGCGGCCGTCGGCGGTGACGACGTCGGCGGAGAGCAGGTTGTCGGCGGTGAGACCGAAGCGCCGGCTCAGCCAGCCGAAGCCGCCGCCGAGCGTCAGGCCGGCGATCCCGGTGGTCGAGTTGATGCCGAGCGGCGTCGCGAGGCCGAACGCCTGCGTCTCCTTGTCGAAATCCGAGAGCAGCGCGCCCGGTTCCGCGCGCGCGGTGCGGGCCGCCGCGTCGACGCGCACGGACTTCATGAGCGAGAGATCCAGCATCAGCCCGCCGTCGCAGCACGCATTGCCAGCGATGTTGTGCCCGCCGCCCTTGATCGCGATCACGAGCCCGCGCGCGCGCGCGAACTTCACCGCGGCCAGGACGTCGGCGGCGCCGAGCGCGCGCACGATGAGCGCGGGGCGGCGATCGATCATGCCGTTCCAGAGGGTGCGCGCGGTGTC
>JBKJJJ010000061.1:0-28326 GCA_046598045.1 Candidatus Eiseniibacteriota bacterium | reverse complement strand
CGCATGGCGCTCGCGATGCACGAGGGCAAGATCCACCTGACCCTGCGCAACCCCGAGGACGCGGACACGAGCAAGGTCGCGTCGCTGGACACGCGGGAGCTGCTCGGCAACGGGCCGACGCCCTCGAGCGGCGGGGCGCGACGCGCGCCCGCGAGGACGACGATCGTCTACCGCGACAAAGCGGTTCCGGTGGCGGCGCCCGTGGTGGAACAGCCGTACAAGGTCACCGTGATCAAGAAGGCGAATTCGACGACGACGGAAACGGCACAGGATAAAAAGTAGAGGCTCGGCCCCCGCAAGGGGGCTTCGCCGCGTCACGGCCTCCGCGCCGATGACTCTGGTCCCAAGCCATCGGGTAGAAAAACAAGCCAAGGGAGGCGCCCATGTCGCTGTTCGGGGAGTCGACAAGGAAAGTCGCGGTGAGTCTGGGCCTGGTGGCCCTGTTGGCCGTGTGTGGTCTCGTCGGTACGGCGCACGCGCAGGAGCCGCAGAAGGTGCGCATCCTGCTCGGTCGCTCGGTGGTGCTCTCGGTCGCCGACTCGATCGGCACCGTGTCGATCGCGGATGACGCGATCGCGGACGTGGTCGTGGCCACCTCGCGCCAGCTGCTGCTGAACGCGAAGAAGATCGGCACGACCTCGCTCGTGGTGTGGAGCAAGGGCAACCGCTACCAGCAGTACGAGGTGGTGGTGCACAGCGGCACCGGGTTCAACCAGGTGGTGCTGAACGTCAAGATCGCCGAGGTGAGCCGCTCCCGGCTGAAGGAGCTCGGGTTCGACTTCTTCGTGAGCATGCTGAACAGCCGTCGCCTCGAGGGCTCGGGCACGGTCGGATTCTTCGGCGGCCAGGTCAACACGCCGCAGGTGCCGATCCTGACCAATCCCTTCGGCGAGAACACGGCGCTCTCGCTCGACTATGTCTCGCTGTCGGGCGATCGCCGGCTGCAGGGCATCGTCAAGGCGCTCGAGACGGACGGGACGATCAAGACGCTGGCCAGCCCGAACCTGGTGGCGGTCAACGGCGAGAAGGCGAAGTTCCTGTCGGGCGGCGAGATTCCGATCCCGATCGTGCAGGGCGGATCGGGCAGCAATTCGATCTCGGTCCTGTTCAAGGAGTACGGCGTCAAACTGGACTTCGAGCCGACGGTGATCGACTCGGGGATCATCAACCTGCGGGTCGTTCCCGAGGTCAGCACCCCGGACTACAGCCGGGCGATCGTGCTCGGCGGGTTCCTGATCCCTGCGTTCCAGACGCGGCGCGTCGACACGGTGGTGGAGTTGAGGGACGGGCAGAGCCTGGTCATTGGAGGCTTGACCAACACGGACGTTCGGAAGACGCAGCGGAAGATTCCGCTGCTTGGTGATATCCCGGTGCTCGGCGCGCTGTTCAAGAACACGCGCGAGACGATCGAGGAAAATGAACTCGTGGTCCTGGTGTCGCCCCGGATCATCCGTCCGCTCGAGGCAAACGAAGTGCCCGTGCTGACGAACCCGGTCGAGGCGAAACCCTGAGGACCATGTCGCGGAGATTCGGCCTCCGCAGAAAGCAGTGAGGCGGACCATGCGCCAGTTCGTGAAGAAGGATCAAGGCAACGCCCTGATCATGGGTGCGCTCTCGTTCGCCGTGCTTGCGGCGTTCGGCGTGCTCACGATCGACATCGGGCGCATCCTGGTGACGAGGACTCAATTGCGGAACGCGGCGGACGCCGGCGCGCTCGCCGGCGCCTCGCTGTTCTGCGAGACCGGCAACCCGACCGACGCCCAGGTGCAGGACCGCGTGCGTCTCGTCGGCCAGGCCCACAAGGCGCTGGCGATGGACGTCCCCCTCAACGTGGACATCCCGAACTCGCAGATCACGATCACTCGCGACCCGCAAGCCGGAACGAACACGGTCGAGGTCCGCACGCTGAGCACGACCCGGCAGTACTTCCTGAACGTGCTCAAGCTCGCGGCTCCTGCGTCCGCGGGCGGCAACTCGAGCGTCGTGCATGGCATGGCCGCCGCGGCCTGCGGGGCGACCTGCGGCGTGCAGTGCGTCAAGCCGTGGTCGATCCCGGATCGCTGGGACGACGTGACGCCGATCGCCGGGTACACCGGCGGCAGGAAGGGCGGCAACTGGCAGAACAACCTGGAGTGGGACAGTGAAACCTTCACGGATCTGAACAGCAACCATCTCTGGGATCCGGGCGAGGTGTACGTCGACGGCAACGCCAACGGCCGGTACGATGCCGAGGCCTACAACTCGCTCCTCACCGGCTACATCCCGGATCCGTATCCGGGGAACTTCCTCGCCCCGAACGGCGACCTGGGCCTCGAACTCACGCTCAAGGCCTCCAACAAGAACAAGCCCGTGCCGGGGCAGTATTACGCGATCGACCTGCCACCGGTGAATCGTGGCACCCCGGTCCCTGGCGGCAGCGCGTACCGCGACAACATCCGCGACTGCAATCCCGCGACGATCTACCCGGGGGACTGGCTCCAGAAGGAGCCGGGCAACATGGTCGGCCCGACCAACCAGGGCATGCGCGACCTGATCGCGCAGGACCCGAACGCGTACTGGGACAGCGTGACGCAGAGCGTGCAGAATTCGGCATTCCCGATCAGCCCGCGCATCGTGCTGATTCCGCTTCACGATCCCCGCATCCCGATCGTGAGCGGTCGCCCGAATGACCTGCAGGTGGTCAAGGTCGCCGCATTCTTCATGGAGCAGATGACAGGAAATGCCGAAGTCAGGGGCAGGTTCCTGAAGGTCCGCCAGCCCGGGGAGCCGTGCGTCGCCGGGGGTGGCGGCGGTGGTGGGGCCGTCAGCTTCACGTATTCGCTCTCGCTGATCCGCTGACGCGGAGGCAGTTCCCGCGGGAGTCACAGGAGATCCGATCCGGCCCGGGGCCGAATTCCCGGGCCGGATCGTGATGCCAGGCCAGGAGGGCGCGACGTGGCTTCACCGTTCACCGCGGTCGTCATCGACTCGGACGACAGCTCCCGAAACGCCCTGATCACCCAGCTCAGGTCCACGGCAGGGGTCACGGTCGAAGCGGATGCGCCCGATCTGGCGCTGGGCATGAAGCTCGCCCGCCAGATCCGGCCGATGTTGCTGGTCCTCGAGGCCAAGCCCCTCGACGAGGCGCTCGCCGCCGCGGAGAGGTTTCACCTCGAGCACCCGGCGGCGACGATCTTCATTACGTCGGCCGACACGGCACCGAACACGATCCTTCGCGCCATGCGTGCCGGCGCGAAGGAGTTTCTCTCCCGCCCGATTGCGAACGCGGAGCTGACGACCGCGGTCGACAAGCTCATGAAGCTCGCGGATCGCTCCGTCGGGGGCGGCCGCAACAAGCTCATTACCGTGTTCAGCAACAAGGGCGGCGTGGGCACCACGTCGGTATCGGTCAACCTGTCGGTCGCGCTCGCGCGCGTCACCGGCAAGGAGGTCGGCCTGGCGGATCTCGACCTGCAGGCCGGCGACGTGAGCATCTTCATGAACGCGCGGCCGACGAAGACCATCGCGGATGTGTGCGCGACCACGGGGCGCATCGATTCCGCGGGCGTGACCGGCGCGCTGGTCAGGCACGAGAGCGGGGTGTTCGTCCTCGCCGGGCCCGAGCGGCCGGAGCAGATGGAGGCCATCAAGCCCGCGCGCGTGAACGAGGTGCTGTCCTCGATGCGGGAGGCGTTCGCCTACACGGTCGTGGACAATGGGCACGGGTTCTCGGACGTGAACCTCGAGGTCTTCGACCTCGCGGACCACATCGTGGTGGTCGTGCTGCTGAATCTGCCGTCGATCCGTGCCGCCCAGCGCTGTCTCGAGGTGTTCCGCCAGCTGAATTACCTTCGGGACCAGGAGAAAGTGAAGCTGGTGGTCAATCGGTACCTGCCGCAGAAGGACATCGGGATCGAGCAGCTCGAAGATGCGCTGCACTACCCGGTCTACTGGCGGATCCCGAACGACTACGCCAACATGAGCGACGCGATCAACGCCGGCATGCCGGTGGCCGAGATCGATGCCGAAGCCGACGTGACGCGCGCGTTCGATGCGCTCGCGAGCGACCTGGCAGGGGTGACGGCTCCGGTGGTCGAAGATGCGAAACAGGGGAAGGGACTCCTCGACAAGATCTTCCGGCGCGGATAGCCGCGGCGGGGCAAGCAGGAGATTTCCATGGGACTGCGCGAACGCATCACCAGACGTCCTGACACCGCCGGGCAGGCTCTCGGCGGGCCGAACTCGTTCGTACCCGAGGTCCGCGCGCAGGACACCTATCACGAACTGAAGCAGACGATTCACCGCCAGCTGATCGACCGTCTCGACCTGGCGAGTCTTGAAAACGTCGAGAACGAGTTCCTGCAGCAGCAGGTCGACCGCGTCGTGCGGACGCTCCTCAAGGAGCAGGACCTTCGCCTGTCGCCGACGGACGAAGAGCGCCTGGTCAAGGAGATCCGCGACGAAACCTTCGGGCTGGGCCCGATCGAGCCGCTGCTGCACGATCCCGAGATCTCGGACATCCTGGTCAACACCTATCGTCAGGTCTTCGTCGAGCGCCGTGGCAAGCTCGAGCTGACCAACGTCACGTTCCGCGACGACCAGCACCTGCGCGTGATCATCGACCGCATCGTGTCGCGCGTCGGACGCCGCGTGGACGAGGCCTCGCCTTACGTCGACGCCCGCCTGCCGGACGGCTCGCGCGTCAATGCGATCATCCCGCCGCTGGCGCTCGACGGCCCGATCCTCTCGATCCGCCGGTTCTCGGTCAAGGCGCTGACGATGCAGGACTTCATCAACTACGGCACGGTCTCCGAGCCCATGGCGCTGCTGCTGCAGGGCGTCGTGCGCGCGCGACTCAACGTGCTGATCTCGGGCGGCACCGGCTCGGGCAAGACGACCACGCTCAACATCCTGTCGGGCTATATCCCGCCGGACGAGCGCATCGTCACGATCGAGGACTCCGCCGAACTCCAGCTCCAGCAGCCTCACGTCGTGCGCCTCGAGACCCGCCCGCCGAACATCGAAGGCAAGGGCCAGGTCACCGCGCGCGACCTCGTGCGCAACGCGCTGCGTATGCGCCCCGACCGCATCGTGGTCGGCGAGGTTCGCTCCGAAGAGGTGCTGGACATGCTCCAGGCCATGAACACGGGCCACGACGGTTCGCTCACCACGTTGCACGCGAACTCGGCCCGCGACGCGCTCACGCGACTCGAGACGCTCATGCAGATGTCGGGCATCTCGCTTCCGGACAAGGCCATGCGCGAGCAGATCGCCTCGGCCATCGACGTCGTCGTACAGGTCAGCCGCATGTCGGACGGCCGCCGCAAGATCCTCTCGGTCTCCGAGATCACGGGCATGGAAGGCAACGTGGTGACGATGCAGGACGTGTTCGTGTTCAAGCGCACGGGCATGGGAGAGAACGGCCAGGTGATGGGCCAGTTCGGCTCGACCGGCATCCGTCCGCGCTTCCTCGAGAAGCTCCGCCTCAGCGGCATCGAATT
Organism: Candidatus Eiseniibacteriota bacterium; assembly: GCA_046598045.1. Lineage (GTDB taxonomy): Bacteria > Eisenbacteria > RBG-16-71-46 > RBG-16-71-46 > DASYSL01 > JANPEF01. The sequence goes on along the minus strand of JBKJJJ010000061.1, from coordinate 22,846 downwards.
GCCGCCGAACACGTTCGACTGAGCCGGCCCGGGGAGACCTCGACATGCTCGCACTGATTGCCGCCCTGCTGGTGTTCCTCGCATGCGTCGTGGGCTTCTATGCCTGGCGCTCGAGCTCGCTTTCCGAAGGGCAGAAGCGCATCCAGGACCAGCTTCGCCGCATCTCGATGGTCGGCCGCGAGGACACGGTCGATAAGGCGTTCCTGCGCGACAAGCGCCTCTCGGATATCACGTTCATCGATCGCATCCTGTCGTCGTTCCCGATGGCGCGCGACCTCGAGCTGCTGCTCTACCAGGCCGGGCTCAACTGGCGGGTCGGCTTCCTGGTGTTGCTCATGCTGACCACGGGTGCAGTCGCCTTCGCGCTGTGCGCGATCTTTCTCCACCGCCCGCTGGTCGGGATTGCGTTCGGCGTCGCCTGCGCGTTCATTCCCTACAGCTGGGTCAAGGGCAAGAAGAGCAAGCGCACGCACCAGTTTTCCGAGCAACTGCCGGACGCGCTCGACCTGATGACCAGCGCGTTGCGCGCCGGCCTCTCGTTTCCGGCCGCGCTGCAGCTCGTGGCGCAGGAGTCGCCGGAGCCGCTGGCGCAGGAGTTCGCGGTCACCTTCGACGAGCAGAACCTCGGTCTCGACATCAAGGAGGCGCTGGTCAACCTGACCGAGCGCGTCGAGTCGGTCGACCTGCGGTTCTTCGTCACGGCCGTGATCATCCAGCGCGAGACGGGCGGCAACCTCGCCGAGATCATGGAGTCGATCGCGCGCATCATCCGCGAGCGCTTCCGCATCCTCGGCGACGTCAAGTCGCGTACGGCGCACGGGCGCATGACGGGGCTGATCCTGTCGGTCCTGCCGGTCGCGCTCGGGCTGATCATCGCGCTCATCGCGCCGGACTACATGATGACGTTTTTCCGCGACCCCGCGGGGCAGGCGATGCTGATGGCTTGCGCAGTCATGCAAATCCTCGGCTACCTGTGGATCCGTCGAGTCATCCAAATCAAGGTCTGAGGCAGCCATGATCCTGATTCTCTTCGCAGTAGTGCTGGTGTTCGCGAGCGTGGCGTTGCTGCTCTACAACGTCATGCAGCAGCGTTCGACCGGTCCGGACCCTGTGGCTGCGCGCCTGGCGGAGATCAAGTCGACGACCGAAGGCACGGCGTGGTGGCAGATGCGCCGCCAGCAGCGGCGCCCGGCGTGGGAGCGCCTGCTGGCGCGCCTCGCGGGCTTCCTGCCCAATTCCGACGGCTCGGAGTCGCTCAAGGACGGCCTGACCGAGGCGGGTTTCCGCGGCCCGAACGCGGTCACGACGTTCCTCGGCGCCAAGATCCTGCTCGGCGCCGGCCTGCCTATCCTGTTCTTCCTCGCCGTCTCGTTCATGGGGATGTCGCTCGGCAACATCCTGATCTGGATGATCGTGCTCGGGGTCCTGGGCTTCTACCTGCCGACGCTCTACCTGTGGTCGAAGTCCAACGAGCGCAAGCTCGAGGTCACCCACGCCCTTCCCGATGCGCTCGACCTGCTGGTGGTGTGCGTCGAGGCCGGTTTGGGGCTCAATGCCGCGATCGTCAAGGTTGCCGGCGAGATGCAGCTCGCCAGCCCGGTGCTCGCGATGGAGCTGCGCCAGGTCAACAACGAGATGAAGGCGGGCATCAACCGCATCGACGCCCTGCGCAATCTCGCCGATCGCACCGGCGTGCCCGACGTCAAGAGCCTGGTGGCGGTGCTCGTGCAGACCGATCGCCTGGGGACGAGCGTCGCGGCCTCGCTGCGCGCCCAGTCCGACTCGCTGCGTATCAAGCGGCGCCAGCGCGCGGAAGAAGCGGCGCACAAGGTCGCGGTCAAGCTCGTGTTCCCGCTCGTGCTCTGCATCTTCCCGGAGCTGCTGCTGATCCTGCTCGGGCCGGGCATGCTGTCGATCTACCACGCGATGTCCGATGTGGCGGTGAGCAAGTAGGGCGGAACGTCCTTCGGGACGCCTGACGGCCTTCGGGCCGGGAGCAGATCCCACGGAAAGGTGGTGACTGGATGGACAAAACCACGATGATCATGATTCTCGTCGCGGTCGTGCTCTTCATCGCCTACATGGCGCGTCGGAGTTCGCGCAAGGGCCAGGGCCGCAAGTCGGGTCGCTGACCGCGCCACTCCGGGCGTCCGGCGAGTCCGGACGCATGCTTGATCGACGGGCCTCGCCACCAGGCGGGGCCCGTCGCGTTTTTGGGGCAACGTGGCCTTGCCGCCCCCCGCATGGCGGCATACTCTTCGCGTATGGACCTCGTGCGCGCCCGGAATCTCACCAAGAGCGTCGTCATCGCCGAGCGCGTCGAGGTCGCCGAGACCAGCGAAACGCGCAATCGTGGCCTGCTCGGGCGAGAGGGCCTCGCGCCGGATGCCGGGTTGTGGATCGTGCCCTGCGAATGGGTCCACATGTTCGGCATGAAGTTCGCGATCGACATCGTCGTGCTCGACAAGCACGACGTGGTCGTGGGCGTGCAGGAGAATCTCAAGCCAGGCTGGATCGGGAAGTTCTTCTGGGGCGCGCACTCGACGCTCGAGCTGCCGGTGGGAGCAATCCGCGCCTCCGGCACACTCCGGGGCGATCGGGTGGCGTGGGAGGATCACGGTGGCCAAGCCGTCTGATGCGAGCGCCGAGGCGTTCGCCAAAACCATCACCGAGGGGTATCGCTTCGCGGGTGCGCCGGTGCCGCTCGGCGGCGCGTTGCACGCCGGAGCATGCCACCCGGAGCTGAAGATCTCCGCTGCGCTCGCGCTCATGAACCGCCACGGCCTGGTCGCCGGCGCGACCGGCACCGGCAAGACCAAGACGCTGCAGGGCATGGCCGAGAAACTCTCCGCCGCCGGCGTGCCGGTATTCCTCGCGGACCTCAAGGGGGACCTGTCGGGGCTCGCCTCGCCGGGCGAGGTCTCGCCCAAGGTGACCGAGCGCGCGCAATCGCTCGGCACGACGTTCGCGCCGCAGGGCTTTCCGGTCGAGTTCCTGAGCCTGACGGGCAACAAGGGCGCGGCCGTGCGCGCCACGGTCGCGGACTTCGGCCCGCTGCTGTTGTCGAAGGCGCTCGACCTGAACGACACCCAGGCCTCGGTACTCGCGCTGGTGTTCAAGTTCGCCGACGATCAGCACCTGCCGCTGCTCGACCTGCCCGACCTGCGGGCGGTGGTGGCGTGGCTCGCGGGCGACGATCCGCCCGACCTGTCGCAGTACGGTGGGCTGGCCAAGTCGACCGCCGGCGTGCTCGCGCGCAAGCTGACCGAGCTCGAGGCCCAGGGCGCCGGGGCATTCTTCGGCGAGCCGGCGTTCGACGTGCACGACCTGCTGCGCACCTCGAGCGATGGCCGCGGCCTGATCTCGATCCTCGAGCTGTCGGACGTGCAGGATCGGCCGCGGCTGTTCTCCACGTTCCTGATGTGGCTTCTGGCCGAGCTCTATGAGGAGTTGCCCGAGCGCGGCGACGCCGCCAAGCCGCTGCTGGTGTTCTTCTTCGACGAGGCGCACTTCCTGTTCGACGATGCCTCGAAGCCCCTGACCGAGCAGATCACGCAGGTCGTGCGGCTGATCCGCTCCAAGGGCGTGGGCATCTTCTTCGTCACGCAGACCCCCAGCGACGTGCCCTCGCCGGTGCTCGAACAGCTCGGCAACCGGATCCAGCACGCGCTGCGCGCGTTCACCCCGAATGACGCGAAGGCGCTCAAGGCCACCGTCAGCACGTTCCCGACGACGCCGTTCTACGACCTCGAGGAGACGCTCACCACGCTTGCGATCGGCGAGGCCGTGGTGTCCGTGCTTGCCGAGTCGGGTTCCCCGGCGCCGGTGGTCGCGACCCGCATGCTGCCGCCGGCGTCGCGCATGGCACCGCTCTCGGATGCCGAGTTCGCATCGGCCGCCCTTGGCTCGCCCCTGGTCTCGAAGCTGGCGAAGGCGGTCGACCGCGAGAGCGCGCGCGAGATGCTCGCGGGGCGCATGGGGCAGGGGGCGGCGGCGCCCGTGGGCGGCGCTCCCGCGCCTTTGCCGACGGGGCACGGCACTCCTGCCGGGCCCTCCACCGGCGCCACCGTGGTCGCTGCCGCGGGCTCGATCCTCGGCGGGCTGCTCAAGTTCGCGACCAGCCGCAGCGGCCAGACGCTGATCCGCGGCGTCCTCGGCACGCCCACGCGCACACGCCGGCGGTACTGACAGCGCGCGCGGCGATGCCAGGGGCGCCCCGTGGCGGGGCGCCCTACGCATCCGTGCCTGGCTTTAGGAAAGGAAAAATAGCGGCGAAGGGTCCCTGACCGTAGACCTCAGGTGGCGGCCCTTGGTCCAGGTCGGGACCCATCCGCCGACTTCGGGGGGATCGCAACTGTCTCCCGCCCACTACAAGACGCGTGCCGAACCCGCGCGCGCCGGCCACTCTCCCCGGCTCCGAGAGCGAAGACATGATCCCGCAATTACTTGGTCCGAAGCCTTCGGGGCTTTCGTTGGCAGGTTCCGAGAGAACTCGGGACCTGCGACCGGGTAATTACTTCCAAATGAGGCGCCGATTCAGGTCAGAGTTACTCGTTTTCTGGCTCCGAACGGCAGTTGGCGCTGGACCCCGACGGGCTTTTGCCTGAAAGTCTTACGCGCTGCGGTCCCCGGGCCTACTCAGGCCCTTCGCCACGACCACCCGCCCCCGTCCCGCCCCGGCCGGGTGCAACTCCGACAGGATCCGCTGTGCTCGACGAAACCCATACTGACTCGGAAGGCGCCGCCGGCGACCTGCCGGTGAACGACGACACCCTTGGGGTGGCGCCCGGCAAACGGCGAGTCCTCGTCGTGGACGACTACGCGCCGAGCGCCGACGGCCTGGTCGAACACCTCGAGACCTGGGGCTTCTCGGCCCGCGCCGCGTACAGCGCGGAGCAGGCCATGGCGGCCGCAGAGGAATTCGATCCCGAACTGGTCGTCTCCGACCTGGTCATGCCCGGCGCCGACGGCATCCAGTTGCTCGAGAAGTTGCGCTCGCAGAGCCTCGACGTGGAGTTCGTCATGCTCACCGGACAGGGCACGATCGAAACCGCCAAGGAAGCGATCCAGAAGGGCGCGTTCGATTACCTGACCAAGCCCGTCGACCCGGCGCACCTGCGCCACCTGCTCACACTCGCGGCCGAGCGGCTGGAGAGCCGGCGCACCATGTTCCGCCTCCGGCGCGTGCTGCAGAACCACGGCTGGTACGACGAGCTGATGGGCGATTCCCCGCCCATGATCGAGCTCAAGCGCATGATCGAGCAGATTGCGCCGTCGGCCGCCTCGGTGATGATCACGGGCGAGAGCGGCACCGGCAAGGAGTTGGTGGCGCGCACGCTGCACCGGCGTTCCCAGCGCGCAGCCCAGCCGTTCATCCCGATCAACTGCGCGGCGATCCCCGAAAACCTGCTGGAGAGCGAGCTGTTCGGTCACGAGCGCGGGGCGTTCACCGGCGCGGTGGCCACGCGCCAGGGCTGTTTCGAGCTGGCGCACGGCGGCACGGTGTTCCTCGACGAGATCGGCGAGATGCCCGCCCTGCTGCAGGCCAAGCTCCTGCGCGCGCTCGAGGAGCGGAGCTTCCGGCGCGTCGGCGGCAGCCAGGAAATCCACGTCGATGTGCGCGTGATCGCGGCTACGAATCGCGATCTCGAGGAGGCCCGCCGCAGCGGCGCGCTGCGCGAGGACCTGTATTACCGCCTGAACGTGTTCCACCTCCATCTCGCGCCGCTGTGCGAGCGCGGCGACGACAAGCTCGCGCTGGCCCAGCGCTTCGTCGTGTACTTCGCGCATCGGGAGGGCAAGCCCGTGGTCGGGCTCGACGACGCCACGCGCTACCTGATCATGCGCTACGCCTGGCCGGGCAACGTGCGCGAGCTGCGCAACGCGATGGAGCGCGCGGTCATCGTCGCCCGCGGCGAGCTGATCGCCCCCGAGAACCTGCCGCCGGCAGCGCGTGGCGGCCCGTCCGGCAACGACCCGGTCGTGCTCGCGGGGATGACCGTCGACGAGGTCGAGCGGCGCCTGATCTTCCTCACGCTCGAGCAGACCGAGGGCAACAAGACGCGCGCGGCGAAGCTGCTCGGCGTGAGCCTCAAGACGCTGCACAACAAGCTGCGCCGCTACCGCGACGAGGGTCTGCTCACCGCACCGGACGCCATGACCGAGTCGCCCGCGATCGCCACGGAAGAGGCTCCGGGCCCCGAGGAAGACGTGTGAGCGCGGAGCCCGCGCGCCGCCTGCCGGCGCCGCTGGACGCTGCCCTGAGGCCGTTCCAGCGACTCGGCGTGCGGCCGCGGCTGCTGTTCGCGCTGTCGTTCCTGGCGCTGTTCGGGGTCGGCGTGGCGACGGTGTTCCACCTTTCCTCGCTCGCCGACTTCGCGGTCACCTCGATGGTGCAGGACGCGCGGCAGATCACCCAGCAGGCAACCCAGATCGTCGACAAGGCGCTGACCTCGCACCCCAGGAGCAATCCCGAAGCCGTGATCCGCGACGACAGGAACCTGCGCACGTTCCTCGCCGCGTCGATCGGGCCCTACAAGTACGTCCAGTACATCGCGGTCGTGGACACGCGCGGCGTCGCGCTCGCGAACACGACCGCCAGCTTCGTGGGCGACACGCTGGAGTCCGCGCCCGAGGCGTCGCAACTGCTCCGGCAGACCGCCTTCGCCAAGCTGATCTCGCTGCAGAAGAACGAGGACTACGAATTCGTGCAGCCGATCGCGCGCGCGGGCAAGCAGGTCGGGTCGATCCGCGTCGGCCTGGCGTCGAGCTTCGTGCGCGACGCGCTGGTCGAGCCGTTCCGCAAGAGCCTGCTGCTCGCGCTCGCCGCGCTCCTGCTCGCCGGCGTGCTCGCGTTCGTCCTCGCCGACCTCACGACCCGCCCGCTCCAGAGCCTGCTCGCGGCGCTCGAGCGCGTCGGCAAGGGCGACTACGACCAGCGCCTCGAGACCGTCGAGGGTGACCAGGACCTGGTCCGGCTGTTCTCCTCGTTCAACGCCATGTCCGCGAAGCTGGCCGAGGACCGGACGACGATCGAGGCGCGCAACCGGCAGCTCGCTGCGCTGGTGGACGGCCTCGAGGACGGCGTGCTCATGGTCGAGAAGGCCGGCCGCATCGCGCACGCGAACCCGATCGCGTGTCGCGTGATGGGCCGGCAGGAGTCCGCGCTCGTGGGCCAGGACATCGCGCGGGCGCTCGGCGCCAACCATCCGCTGACCGAGCTCTGGCGCGAGGCGCTCGCCCAGTCCGACGCGCGGGAGCGCGCGGAGGTGCGGTTCGATTCCGACGCGCACGGCGACCGGTACCTCCTGCTCGCCTACCCGGTGCCGCACGGCAGCGAGACTCAGGGCGTCGTGCTCACGCTGCGCAACAGCGACTCGCTGCGCAAGCTCACCTCGCTGCTCGACGAATCGCACCGCATGATCGCGTGGGGGCAGGTCGCGCTCGGCGTGGCGCACGAGATTCGGAACCCGCTGCAGGCCATGAATCTCCACCTGGACCTCGCGCGCGAGTGGCTCGAACGCCATGCCGACGGCCGCGACCTGAGCAGCCCGCTGCGCAATCTCGGCGTGGTCGGCCAGCAGATCAATCGCCTCGGCGAGGTGGTCAACGCGTTCCTCCGCTTCGGCCGCATGACGCACGCGCAGCGCGAGCCGCTCCAGCTCAATCAGCTCCTCTCCGAGGTCGTGGGCCTGGTCGCGAGCGAGGCCGAGCGTGGCGGCACCGAGATCCGCTTCGCGCCGCGGCCGGGGTTGCCGACGCCGTGGGGCGACCGCAGCATGCTCTACCAGGCGTTCCTCAACATGGTGCAGAACGCGGTGCAGGCCGGCCCCCACAAGGGACCGATCGAGGTGCGCGTCGAGGAGGGGCCGAACCGCCTGCTGGTGGTCGCCGTGCAGGACCACGGCAAGGGCATCGCGCGCAAGGAGGTCTCGAAGGTGTTCGACCTGTTCTACACCACGCGCTCCGATGGCTCGGGGATCGGGCTGGCGATCGTGCAGCGCGCGCTCCAGCTCCACGGTGGACAGGTCGCGATCGAGTCCGAGGAGGGACGGGGCACGACCGTGCGCGCCTGGCTGCCGCTCAACGTGCCGCTCGACTCGCAGCTCGTGGGCGCCGGCTCGGGCGACGCGAAGGGGGCGGCGTGAACGCGCCCGCCCGGCTCCTGCCGTCCGTCGCGCTCGGGTGCGTGCTCCTGTTCGCGGGCTGCTCGCACGCGCCCAAGCCCGACGCCGACTCTGCCGAGGAGGGCCGCACCGCGGCCAGCCCGCGCGCGCGGCGCACGCCCCGCCCCCCGAGCGATCCGAAGGCGGGGGCGGTGGTCGCCGGGTCCTCCACCTCGGCCCCCGCGGTGGCGGACAGCGCGAAGGCACCCTCCGTGGTGCCGCAGCTCTCGACCGCGGAGGCAAAGGAGCTGGAGAAGAATTCGCGCGAGCAGATCGACGCGGCGCTGCTCAAGCTGGGCGCGCTCGACGCCTCGAAGCTCGACCCCGAGAAGCAGCGCAAGCTCCAGATCGCGCAGGGTTTCCTCAAGGACGCGGCCGCCGCGCGCACCGAGCAGGACTGGATGCGCGCCTCGCAGCTCGCGACCAAGGCGCGCCTGCTCGCCGACGAGCTGGCCGCGCGCTAGAGCCGCGGCCCCCGGATACTCCGCCTGAAAAATGAAGAGGGCGCCCTCCCGGAGGAGAGCGCCCTCAACTTCATATCCAACCCTCAGCGCACGACCAACGGACTAGCGATACAGGGCCTTGACGCTGCCCCACGAGGAAGTCGCCGCAGGCACGACGCCGCCGCAGCCGCAGGTCGCCGGATCGACTTCGATCGCGGTGATCGTGTTGTTGTAGGCGTCCTTCGACCAGAGCACGAACTTGGGAGCGAAGCTGAACTGGTCGCACTCGAGGCCCTCGTCGCGCCCGCCGGGCGAGGCGAACGAGCCGATGAATGCGCCCGAGCTCTTATCGATCCGAACGATCTGGCCCAGGCCATTGCGTCCGATGTAGAGCGTGTTGCCCAGTCCCACCGACACGCCGCTCACGCTTCCGAGCGCGTTGCCACCCGCGTCCAGCGGGGTGATGGACCCAAGGTAGAAGCCGCCCGGCGTGTAGTGGAAGATGCTCGTGCTGACGTCAGGTGACATCCAGATCGTGTTGTCGCCGGCGTCGTAGCCCAGTCCGTCGACGAGGGAAAAGCCACCGGCCTCGGGCGTCGAGAAGCGGTACGTGCAAAGCCCGGTCGCCGGATCGACGGTGTAGACCTGCTGGGGGCTCTGGGAGTCCGTGCCCGCCCAGAGCCGGCCGATCGTGTTGTCCCACGACATCTCGCCAAGGGTCACCGAGACGCCCGTCGCCACGTCCACCAGCGGCAGGGCTCCGAGCGCGGCTCCCGTCTTGTTGGTCAAGTAGAGGTGCGGATCCTGGTAGTTCGTGTAGTAGATGATCTGGTCGCAATTCACTGCGACCGAGACGCCGATGCTGCCGGGATAGGGAACCGTGACCACGCCGAGGTTGTCCCCGGGGTTGGCTCCGGCCGGGGCGTACCCGATCGAGAGGTTCGCAGCAAGGACCAGAATCACGATGAAGAGACGCTTCATGATGTAGCTCCTTTCGCCGTCGGGCGGGGCCGGGCCTGAAGCCGCGGGCCGAAGCGCAACGGGCGAGGGGAATGCAGGAGGGAAACGAAATGCCCTCGCGGGCGGTCGACGATTCAGATTTCGATAGGTGAGGTGAACCCGAGGATCAAACCGTTAAGACACGAGACGCCGTGGGTGCGTCGACCCGTGGCAGGTGGATCTCGATCCGACAATTAGGACGTTGGCAAGGGGCGCGGGGATGATCTCCTCTCCGAAACAGAAAGCGGGACTCGCTGGGACGACGCCTGAGCAGGATCATCTCCCAAGCGAGCTAAGATCTTACGCAAAAATTGTCGCCAAATCCACCGGGAATGCCAAATCACCCAAGTTTTCGACCATATAACCACCAAGCTATTACACGACAGTCCGTTGCAGCGGACTAGTGGGTTTCGGCGGCCCCCAGCACCTCCCGGGTAGAGCCCTTCTGTACGAAGGCGATCACCTGGCCCCCCGGCGCCAGGCCGCGGTGCAGGTCGATCGTTCCCGTGGTCGCACCGTCGAGCGCGCGGCTCTCGAGCGCGCGCACGACCTGCGCGTGCGCGAGGGTGCGCCGGGCGTTCTCACCGCGCGTCACCCTGGTGACCTCCGCGGAGTCCACCACCGCCACGCTGAGCCGCGCGCCGCGCGGCGCGCCCTCGACCCGGTAGGTGATCAGGGTCCCGTGGATCGCCAACTGGACGCTCGCGCGGGCGGGTCGGGCGAGCGCGGCGGCAATTTCTCGGTCGGCGCGCGCGCGGTTCGAGCCCACGAATTCGACGGTCCCGTTGACGATCATCTGCGGCGTGTAAACCTGCTCCCCGGCGAGCGCGGTGGCGTACTCGCGCTGGCGCTGCGAGTAGGCGGCGTCGCTGAACGGGTCGCGCCACCCGAGCGAGTTCCAGTAGTCGACGTGGAACTCGAGGAGGTACACGCGGCGGCCGTTTGCGCGGGCATCCCTCGCCAGGTCGGCGAGGACGCGGTCGGCAGGCGGGCAGCTCGAGCAGCCCTCGGAGGTGAACAGCTCGACCACGGCGACGGGCGCGGAGTCCGCGGCTTGCGCGCTCGCGGCAAAGCCGAGGAGCAGGAGGGGTGCGATCGACAGCAGGCGCATGGTGGGGCCTCGGGTCGCGGGGGGGCGTCCGCGCCCGGCTGGCGCGGCTCGACCATTCTACGGGCGGCCGCGGCGGGTGGGACCGGCTCAGCGGCGGTACTGGTTCTTGATCGAGCCCCAGGTGGCGGGTCGCGCGGGGGAAGTCCCGCAGTTCACCCCGCCGCCGTTGAACGTGACGATCGGCGCCTGCCCGAACGGGGTGCTTCGGCCGAAGGGCACCTCCGTGCCCGCCAGGTCGAGATAGCCCGCGCGCCCGAGCTGGAAGCACATCGGCTGCTCCCATCCGCCGCAGCTGGCGTTGGGCGTCGTCGCCCCGGTCACCGCGTAGGTGAGATCGAATTCGACCCGCATGAGGAAATAGCGAACCGCCGGATTGAAATTCGGGCTGCCCGCGCCATCGTTCGGATAGACGTTGAAGAGGGTGCAGCGCATCTGCGTCAGCAGGTAGCCCGATCCCGTGTCGCTCGGCGGAACGAAGTCCACCGCCTTGACCTGGGCCGTAGATGCTGCGCCCTGGAACGAAGGGCACACCTTGGCCACGCTTGACGGCGCGATATGGTCGATACGGACGAACGGCGTCCCCTCGCAGCCCACCGGATCAAAGCGCCACGCGTCGGGGACGGCCCCATTGGCGTCGCCGTAGAGGAGCGTCGACTCGTACGCCTGGTGCGGCTGGTCGAACCCGGTCACCGATACGAAGAGCGAGTACAGGCCCGGCGTGTTCGTCGTGAGATCGGAGACGACCGGCGAACACTGGTTCCACGAGAGGTCCACGAGCCCGTTCGAGGCGTAGCTCGGGCCCGCGAGCGCAAGCCCGGCGAGGGTGGCGAGGGTGTGGGCTCGGAGGCGCATGGCAATGAGTGTCCGCCCGTCGCGGGCCTGCCGCAAGGCGTAACCACCGGCCCCGAAGTCGAACGGCGCCCCGGCTGCAGGGCGCCCCTCAGGACCAACGCGGTTTCAAGACGCTGGCTACGACGCCCAGGCCTGCGCCTTGCGCCCGATCTGCAGGCGCTCCTGCGACATCGCGATGAACTGCGCGAGCAGTGTCGCGCGGTCGAGGTCGGCCTGGCCGAACAGGCTGCCGTCACGCTTGTTCGAAAGGTTGAGCACGCCGTAGAGCACGTCGTTGTGCACCACCGGGACCGCGAGGAACGAGTCCGAGTTGTAGTTGTCCTGGCGGGTGTGCGGCATGTCGGACTCGCCGACCGCGCGCACCAGCAGCGGCTTGCGGTTGTGCGCCACCCAGCCCGCGATGCCCTGGCCGATGCGCACGCGCACCTTTTCGGCGATCGCGCTCGAGATGCCGCGCGACATCGAGATCTGGAGCGTGTCATGGCGGGGATCGGGCGTCATGTACGAGAAGCGGTCGATGCCGAAGGACTCCGAGAACCACGACACCAGCAGCGCGGGCAGGTCGGCCTCGCTGTGTTCCTGCGCCAGCACGTCGCACACGCCGCGGATGAACCCGACGGTGCCCTGCAGCTCGCCGAGCTGGTTCGTGGCCTGCGTCAGTTCCGTGTAGGCGTCCGACAGGAACTCGGTGGCGACCGACGACTGCTCCTCGAGCGCGAACAGGGCGTTCTTCACCCGGTCGAGCTCGGTGCGGTACTGGTCGCCGCCCTGGTCCATCGTGCCGAGGTTCTCGACCAGCTCGGAGATCATGCGCGCCTGCTCGTTATTCGCCTCCTGGAGCGCCATGCGCTCCTCGGAGAGGCGCGACACCTTCTCATTGAACTGGTTCGTGACCTTGGACTCGACGCTCTTGACCTCTTCCTCGAGCCGGCCCTTCTCCGAGCGGTACAGGTGCTGGGACAAGGCGAGGGCCGCGACCGACTTGACCGGCAGCAATTCTCCGACGGACTTCGACGGGAAGGCGTTCTTCTTGGCGGAGCAGATCGTGAGCAGCGCGATCACGTCCTCGGAGTCCGCCATGGGCATGCAAAGGCAGGACTCCCAGGCGTTTAGGGCCGTGATCGGGCCCAGCAGCGAGGTTTCCGTCTTGTCCGCCCGGTAAAACGGCGAATTCTGGAAGATCAGGGACAGCACCATCCGCTTCTTGAAGTCGGCGAAGTGGGCGCTGTGGTGGAAAAACTTGCGGACGAGCTTGGCCGGAAGCTGGTCTACCGGCAAATCCAGATCCGCCGTCAGCAACCGGTTCCCCTCGAGGGAATAGATCGAGACCAGCCGGTCGGTCGAGCACTCATAGAAGGCGATCGAGGCCTTCCAGTCGCGCCGCATCGTCTGCAAGTAGCCGAGGAAAGACGAGATAACCGACGTCGAGTCCTTCGACCCGGACAGCTTCTCCGAGATGTCCCGGAGGTCATAGTTCGACATGGGATCCCTCCTGAGGTCGTCCATGCCGTTGCATAGAGCAAGTCTCATGCCCACGCTTCCGGCCCTGGCGGGCCTTGTGGCCGCGGGGATCGGGCTGGTAAATTCCTCGGGCTGGATCACTTAGGGAGGTCGCCATGCCTTTTTGCCCGGAATGTCGCAAGGAGTTCGAGGCCGGCGTGGTCCTCTGCCGGGACTGCCGCTGCGGGCTCGTCGACGCACTACCGCCCGACAGCGAGGGGCGCTTTTCCGCCGTGCGCGAGGTGCCCGACGCGATCACCGCCGCGATGTGGGTGGGCGCGCTCGAGAGCCAGGGCCTCCACCCCGAGCTGCACTCGCGCGACCTGGCCGGCTACGGCGGGGCCGTCATGCGGGACTGGGGCGAGCACGCGTGGGGCGTGATCGTCGTCCCCCGCGAGGAACTCGACGAGGCGGTGGCCGTGCTCGAGGATTTCCTCTCGACCGCCGAGAGCAAGGGGCTCGCGGAGGACGAGGACCCGGCCTAGGCCGCTCTGCTAATCTCCGGCCATGCACCCACACAAGCCATCCGGTATCCAGGGCGGGCAGCGGAACCACAAGTTCCTCGACGGGGCCCGCATCGACCCGACGCCGATCGCGGGCGCGATGACCGTGCGCCAGCTCATCGACGGGACCTTCCAGGCGTACAACGCGGCCCGCCTGCGCGAGGCCTGCCACCTGTTCACGAACAAGATGCTCGAGCCCGACGTCACGGTCGGCCTCACCATCACCGGCGCGCTGACGCCGGCCGGCCTGGGCATGAGCGCGCTCATCCCGCTGCTCAAGAACGGCTTCGTCGATTGGATCATCTCGACCGGCGCGAACCTCTACCACGACACGCACTACGGCATCGGGCTGTCCATGCACCGCGGCAACCCGCAGACCTCGGACGTGATCCTGCGCGACCACGGCGTGGTCCGGATCTACGACATCTTCTTCGATTACGAGGTGTTGCTCTCGACCGACGCGTTCTTCCGCGAGGTCATCACCGCGCCCGAGTTCCAGGCCACGATGTCGACCGCCGAGTTCCACTACAAGGTGGGCAAGTACGTCCACGCCCGCGAGGAGGTCCTCGGGCAGGGCCGCAAGTCGCTGCTCGCGGCCGCGTACGAGTGCGGCGTGCCGATCTACACCTCATCCCCGGGCGACAGCTCGATCGGCATGAACGTCGCGGCGAAGGCGCTCGAGGGCAACCTGCTGGCGTTCGACGTCTCGCGCGATGTCAACGAGACCGCCGCGCTCGTCCTGGCGGCGAAGCGGGGCGGGGGCAAGAGCGCGATCTTCATCCTGGGCGGCGGGTCGCCCAAGAACTTCGCGCTCCAGACCGAGCCGCAAATCCAGGAGGTGCTCGGCATCGAAGAGAAGGGGCACGACTACTTCATGCAATTCACGGACGCCCGGCCGGACACCGGCGGGCTGTCGGGCGCGACCGCGTCCGAGGCCGTGTCGTGGGGCAAGGTCGACCCGGACAAGCTGCCCGATGCGCTCGCCTGCTACGTCGATGCGACCGTGGCGCTGCCGCTGATCACCGCCTACGCGACCGAGGCGCACGCGCCGCGGCCGCTCAAGCGGCTCTACGACCAGCGCGACGCGTTCATGGCGGCGCTGGTCGACGAGTACAAGAAGAGCGGCCGCGCCGCCTCCGGGGCCACGACCCGCACCTGAAGGAGCGTTTCACCCATGCACAAGGTCCTCATCCTCGGTTCCGGCGCCGCCGGCCTGACCGCCGCCATCTACGCCGCGCGCGCGAACCTCAAGCCCGCGCTCATCCATGGCATCCAGCGCGGCGGGCAACTCACGATCACGACCGACGTCGAGAACTACCCGGGCTTCCGACACGGGATCATGGGCCCCGCTCTCATGGAGGAGATGGAGGAGCAGGCGAAGCGCTTCGGCACCGAGTTCATCGAGGGGACGGTCACAAAGGTCGACCTGGCGAAGTCCCCGTTCAAGGTCTGGATCGACGACGAGCGCGTCGAGGAGACGGAGTCGCTGATCGTCGCCACCGGCGCGTCGGCGAAGCTGCTCGGCATCCCGTCCGAGGGCGCGTACATGGGCTTCGGCGTGTCGGCGTGCGCGACCTGCGACGGGTTCTTCTTCAAGGAGCAGGAGATCCTCGTGATCGGTGGCGGCGACACCGCGATGGAGGAGGCGACCTACCTCACGAAATTCGCGAGCAAGGTCACGATCGTCCACCGCCGGGATGAGTTCCGCGCGTCGAAGATCATGCTCGAGCGCGCGCAGAAGAATCCCAAGATCGCGTGGATCACGAACGCCGAACTGCTCGAGGTCGAGGGCGAGGGCGACGGGATCGGCAAGAAGGTCGTCGGCGCCACGCTGCGCGACACGGTGACCGGCGAGACCCGCCACGTGACGGCGACCGGCGTGTTCCTCGCCATCGGGCACCAGCCGAACTCACAGCCGTTCCAGGATCTGCTCGACATGGACGAGACCGGTTACCTGATCACGCACGACGGCACTCGCACCAATATCGACGGCGTGTTCGCCGCCGGCGACGTGCAGGACAAGATCTACCGCCAGGCGATCACCGCCGCGGGCACGGGCTGCATGGCCGCGATCGACGCCGAGCGCTGGCTCGAGCACAAGCACCACGCGGAGGCCGTGCATGGCGGAGCGTGAGACGCTCGAGGTCGACGTCCTGTTCGTCGGCGCCGGCCCGGCCACGCTCGCCGGGGCGTACCACCTCGGCAACCTGATCGCGCGCCACAACGAGGCCGTCGCCGCGGGCACGCACGCGGGGCCCGCGCTCGGCGAAATCCAGCTCGCGGTGATCGAGAAGGCAGCCGAGCTCGGCGACCACTCGCTCTCGGGCGCGGTGCTCGATCCGATCGCTCTCCGCGAGTTGATGCCCGACTTTCTCGCAGCGGGTTTCCCGATCGAGAGCCCGGTCACCGGCGAGGACGTCTACTTCCTCACGAAGGACGGCAAGGTGCGCTTCCCGATCGCGCCGCCGCCGCTGCAGAATCACGGCAATTACGTGGTCTCCCTCGGCGAGGTCGTGAAGTGGCTCGGGGCGCGCGTCGAGGAGCAGGGTGCGTACGTGCTGACCTCGACGCCCGCGACCGAGGTCGTGTTCGAGGACGGCCGCATCGCCGGCGTGATCACCGGCGACAAGGGCATCGACAAGCAAGGGCAGAAGAAGGCCAACTACGAGCCCGGCAGCGAGCTGCGCGCGCGCGTCACCGTGTTCGGCGAGGGCCCGCGCGGCACGCTGCAGAAGCAGCTTGGCCGCCGCCTCGGTCTCGATCGCCGCGATCACCCGCAGGTCTACGGCACCGGCGTGAAGGAGCTGTGGGAGCTGCCCGCGGGCCGCTTCCCGATGGGCCACGTCGTGCACACCATGGGCTTCCCGCTCGACACTCAGACCTACGGCGGGTCGTGGATCTACGGCATGGCGGGCAACGTGATCTCGCTCGGCCTCGTGGTCGGGCTCGACTACCGCCGCCCCACGCTCGACCTGCACGAGGAGCTGCAGAAGTTCAAGGCGCACCCGTGGGTGGCGGCGCTGCTCGCCGGCGGCAAGGCGATCGCCTACGGCGCGAAGGCGGTGCCGCTGGGTGGATACTTTGCGATGCCCGAGCCGGTGACCGACGGCGCGCTGTTCGTCGGCGACTCGGGCGGCAACGTCAACGCGGCGCGACTCAAGGGCATTCACCTCGCGATGAAGTCGGGGATGATCGCGGCCGAGACGATCTTCGACGGCCTGATCGCCGGGGACCTCTCGCGCGCTCGGCTCGAGGGCTACCATTCCCGTTTCGAGGCGTCGTGGGCGCGCAAGGAACTGTGGGGCGGTCGCAACTTCCACCAGGGCTTCGATCATGGGCTGTGGGCCGGCATGTTCTACACCGGGCTCCAGACCGTGTTCGGCGGCTGGGCGCCGTACCAGGGCCAGCCGACGGTCGCGGGGCACGAACTCATGGGGCGCCTGTCAGCCTCGGAGGCGGCGACGCTCGCTGGCCAGCCCACGACGCAGAAGAAGTTCGCGCTGCCTGACCAGCTCGAGAAGCTCTCGGACCTCTACCTGTCGGGCACGATCCACGAGGAGGACCAACCGGCGCACCTCGTGATCACGCCTGCCGACGTGGCGGATGTGTGCAACACGCGCTGCAAGGCCGAGTTCGGCAACCCGTGCCAGCACTTCTGCCCGTCGAACGTGTACGAGATGGTGTCCGACGCCGCGGTGGGCGGGACGAAGCTCAAGCTCAATCCGAGCAACTGCGTGCACTGCAAGACCTGCGACATCATGGATCCCTACCAGGTGATCACCTGGGTCCCGCCCGAGGGTGGCGGCGGTCCGCGTTATCGCAAGCTGTAGACTCTTGCGCGCGCGCCCGCCCCGGACTCCGGTTGCCGTGTGCCGGGTAGTGCGAGTCGTCAAGCCGGGGACGAAGCCCAGGTTTTTCTGAAGGTGTACGAAGCGTACGTTTTGTACGCTTGGTACGATTTGTACGCTGCCAGATTTCGCATGGTCTCACCCCCGGCTTGACAACTTGGCGAGGTGACCCCGCGGAGGTTCCCGTGAGCGACTCCGATTCCGACCGCCCCGACTCCGACGACGCCGACGACGTCGAAGTTCTCGAGACCGAGCCGATTACCCCGCCCGGCGCGGACCAGGCGCGGGCTGCGCAGGCCACCACGGTCGCCAAGTGGCGTGGCCGGCGCAAGCTCGCCTGGGTGCTCGCGCTCGCCGCGGATGCGCTGCAGATCGCGTTCCTGCCGCTGTTCGCGGGTGGCTTCGCGTCGCCGATCTCCGATGCGCTCGACGTGTTCATGGCGATGGCGATGATCTTCCTGCTCGGCTGGCACATCGCGCTGCTGCCGACGCTCATTGCCGAGTTCATCCCGATGGTGAACCTCGTGCCCACCTGGACCGCTGCCGTGTGGATCGTCAGCAAGACGCAGAAACCGCCCCCCGGGGCCTGACGCCAGGCGCAATGCGCATCCTCTTCTGGTTTCGCAAGGACCTGAGGCTCGACGACAACGTCGGGCTCGCCGCCGCCGCGCGCGACGCGAACGCGGACGTCGTGCCGTTCTACGCGAGCGAGCCCGCAATCCTCGGGCGACCCGACATGGCGGCGACACGGGTGCGCTTCGTGCTCGACTCGCTCACGGATCTCGCGGGCGCGGTCGAGCGCGCGGGATCGCACCTCGCGCTCGCGCACGGGGATGCGACCGACACCGTGCTGCGGGCGGCAAAAGCCGTGGGCGCCGGCGCCGTCTACTGGAACGACGAGTACGAGCCATCGCTCGGGGCGCGCGACGACGCGGTCGAGCGCGTGTTGCGCGATGCCGGCGTGCAGGTGCGGCGCTTTCACGACCGCCTGCTCGTGCCGCCGGGCGTGGTGATGAACCAGGCCGGCGCACCGTTCGTCGTGTACTCGCCGTTTCGCCGGGCGTGCGAGGCGCTGCCACTCGCGGCCGGCCTGCCCGAGGCGGTCGAGGCGGTGACGCGCTTTGGGGCCGGGCACGACCTGCCCGCACGAAGGGTCGCGACGCTGCGCGGGGTCGGCTTCGACGAGCCGGGCTCGACGCGCTGGCCCGGCGGCGCGGCGGCGGCGCGAAAGCGACTCGAGCGATTCGTCGAAGGCGGCCTCGCGCGCTACGACACCGAGCGCGACGTGCCCGAGGCCGACGCGGTGTCGCACCTCTCGGCCGACCTGCGGTTCGGGACGATCTCGGTGCGCACGGTCGCGCACGCGGCGCTCGAGGCGGCGCGCGCGGAACCGCGGTTGGGCACCGCGGCCGCGAAGTTCGTCGCCGAGTTACGCTGGCGCGACTTCTACGCGCACGTTCTCCATCACTACCCGCACTGCGAGACCGGGTGCTTTCGCCGCGAGTACGACGCGCTGCGCTGGCAGGGCGACCCGCGGCACCTCGCGGCGTGGAAGGCGGGACGCACCGGCTACCCGATGGTCGACGCGGGCATGCGCGAGTTGGCCGCGACCGGGTTCATGCACAACCGCGTGCGCATGATCGTGGCGTCGTTCCTGACGAAGGACCTGTTGCTCGATTGGCGGCAGGGCGAGCGCCACTTCATGAACCAGCTGGTCGACGGCGACCTGGCGAACAACAACGGCGGCTGGCAGTGGGCGGCGGGCACGGGGACGGACGCGCAGCCGTACTTCCGCATCTTCAACCCGTGGCTGCAGGGTGAGAAGTTCGACCCGCGGGGCGCCTACGTGCG
This sequence comes from Candidatus Eiseniibacteriota bacterium, assembly GCA_046598045.1. Taxonomy (GTDB): domain Bacteria; phylum Eisenbacteria; class RBG-16-71-46; order RBG-16-71-46; family DASYSL01; genus JANPEF01. The sequence goes on along the minus strand of JBKJJJ010000061.1, from coordinate 3,574 downwards.
GCGCTGGGTGCCCGAGCTCGCGGGCGCGCCCGATCGCCACATCCATCGCCCTTGGGAAGCGGCGGCGCTCGAGCGCGCGGCGTGGGGCACGGACTATCCCGAGCGCATCGTGGTGCACGAGGAGCAGCGCGAGAAGGCGCTCGCGATGTACGCCGCGGTGAAGGGCGCTTAGCGCGCCGGGGCGGCGGCGACCGGCCTCGCGCGCCGGTATTGCCTCGGCCATGCGACGTCGACGCCCAGCGCCTCCGCGGCGTGCAGGGGCCAGTACGGGTCCGACAGCAGGCGCCGCGCGAGCAACACCGCGTCCGCCGCGCCCGAGGCGAGGATCTCCTCGGCCTGCGCGGGCTCGGTGATCAGGCCGACCGCGCCGGTCGCGATGCCGGCCTCGGCGCGGATCTGGCGCGCGAACGGCACCTGGTAGCCGGGGCCGGGCTGGATCTTCGCGTGCGCGACGAGGCCGCCGCTCGAGCAGTCGACGAGATCGACGCCCTCCGCCTTGAGGCGCCGCGCGAACTCCACCGAATCGTCGATTGTCCAACCGCCCTCCGCCCAGTCGCTCGCCGAGATGCGCACGAACAACGGCAGCTCGTCCGGCCACGCGGCCCGCACCGCGCGCGTCACGCGCAACGGGAAGCGCATGCGGCCTTCGCGGTCGCCGCCGTACTCGTCGGTGCGATGGTTCGACAGAGGAGAGAGGAACTCGTTGAACAGGTAGCCGTGCGCCATGTGGAGCTCGATCACGCGGAATCCCGCCGCGAGCGCGAGCTTCGCGCCGCGCACGAATTGAGCCTCGACCTCGTCGAGGCCGGCCGCGTCGAGCGCTCGCGGCGGGACAGCGCCCTCGTGGAACGGGATCGCGCTCGGGGCGAGCGGCGTCCAGCCTCGTGGGTCGGACACGGGGATCACGCCGCCGCCCTCCCACGACACCTCGGTCGACGACTTGCGGCCCGCGTGCGCGAGCTGGATCGCCGGCACCGCGCCGTGTTCCGCGATAAAGCGCGTGATCGGCACGAACGCCGCCGCGTGCGCGTCGGACCAGAGCCCGCTGTCGCCCGGCGAGATCCGGCCCTCGGGCGAGACGCCCGTGGCCTCGACCATCACCATGCCGGCGCCGCCGACCGCGCGGCTGCCGAGGTGGACCATGTGCCAATCGCTCGGCATGCCGTCGATGCTCGAATACATGCACATGGGAGAGACGAACACGCGGTTCTTGAACGTGACGGAGCGCTGGGTCAGGGGTGTGAACAGCTTCGACATGGGGGCTCCGCAGGCAGAGGACCGGGGCGAGGAATGAGTCGGGACCCCGATAGGATGCGCGCGGCGGCGCGCGCTGTGCAAGTTACGGCGCACCGGTTACAGTGCGCTCCATGCGATTCGCCGGAGAACTGGCTGCCCTGGGCACCGCCGTCTGCTGGGCGAGTGGCGCGAGTCTCTTCGCCGCCGCGGCGGCGCGCCTCGGGCCACAGGCGCTCAACCGCCTGCGCCTGGTTTTCGGCCTGGTGTTCCTCATGATCGCGCTGCTGGTGACCCGCGGCAGCGCGTGGCCCACGTGGGCAACGCCACTCCAGCTCGGCTTGCTCGCGCTGAGCGGGGTGATCGGCTTCATCTTCGGCGACGGGAACGGTTTTCGCTCGATCGTGAACCTGGGTCCGGGCCGCGCTACGCTCGTGATGTCGCTCGCGCCCCTGTTCACGGTCGCGCTCGCGTGGCCGCTTCTCGGCGAGCGGCCGGGGCCGCACCTGCTGATCGGCATGGCGCTGCTGCTTGGCGGCCTCGCGTGGGTGTTGCTCGAGCGCGCGCACGAGACGCACGAGCAGGCCTCGGGGCGCGTGGCAACCGGGATCATCGCGGGCGCGCTCGCCGCGCTCGGGCAGGCCGGCGGCTACGTGCTGTCGAAGATGGCGCTTCAGACCGGGATCGATCCGCTGTCAGCGACGGTCGTGCGCGTGGGCGCGGCTACGCTCGTGATCTGGACGTGGGCGGTCCTGCGCGGGCAGGCGGCGCCGACGATCGCAGCCGCGCGCGCGGACCGGGGCGGCACGGCATTCGCGCTCGGCGGCGCGTTCTCGGGGCCGTTCCTCGGCGTCACGCTGTCGCTGGTCGCGCTCCAGTACATCGACGCCGGAGTCGCGTCGTCGATCACCGCGTTCTTCCCGGTGCTCGCGATCCTGATCGCGATGCGCTTCCACCACGAGAAGGTCACCCCGCGCCTGATCCTGGGCGCGCTGGTCGCGGTGACCGGCGTGGTCGTGCTGTTCCTGCGCTGAGGGGGGCGAGACTCAGGATCGGGCGAGGGTAAGGCCTGCAGAAGTGGGGCGCGCTGCACCGGGCGCGGAGTGTTCTCGCGCCAGGGGGGGATGTCTCAGCGCACGCGCGCCCCGAAGAGCGGTGGTTCGATTCCCAATCGCTTCATCTTGCCAATCAGGGTCGTGCGACTCGCGCCCAGCGCGACGGCCGCCTTCGCCTTGTTCCAACCACTGGCCTGCAGCGCGTCCACGATGCGGCGCCGCTCTTCGGCGTCGAGCGCCTCCGGGAGCGTGCGCGGACTCTCCGCCCCCTCGAGATGGAACGGCAGCTCGTCCAACGTCTGTCCCGGCTCGGAGAGCGACACGAGCCGGAGAATGACGTTGCGCAACTCACGCACGTTGCCAGGCCACGAGTGCCGCCCGAGTTGCGCGCGCACCTCGGGCGAGAGCGCGACCACCTTGTCCTGCTCTCGCGAATAGATGTCGAGGAAGTGATCGATCAGGAGATTGACGTCGCTTCCGCGATCCCGCAGGGCGGGCAGAGTGATCACGAACCCCGTGAGCCGGTGGTAGAGATCGAGTCGAAACTCGTTGGCCGAAACCATCTCGAGCAGGTTGCGATGCGTGGCCGCGACGATGCGCAGGTCCACGAGCCGGGCCGTATTCTCGCCCAGCCGGCGGATCTCGCCGCGTTCGAGCGCCCGCAGCAGCCGCGCCTGCGCCTTGAGCGGCATGTCTCCGATCTCATCGAGGAAGAGCGTGCCGTGATTGGAGTACTCGATGAGGCCGCCGCGCTCGCGATCCGCACCCGTGTATGCCCCACGCGCATGGCCGAAGAGCTCCGCCTCGAGCAGGTCTCCCGGGAGCGCGCCGCAGTTGATCGCCACGAACTGGCCCGGCCGCTCGCTCGCGTTGTGAATCGCCTCGGCGACCAGCTCCTTGCCGGTTCCCGACTCACCCATCACGAGCATGCTCAAGCCGCGCGGCGACAGCTTGAGCGTTGTCATGAGGATCTGCCGCACCCGAGGATCGCCCGCGATGAAGTCGGGAATGCCGGGGATGGGGGTGGGGTCGGGTTTGGGCGGCGACTTCTTCGCAGTCCGCGGGCTTGTGGCGCTCGAGGCAACGGTAGCAAGTCGATTCATCAATTCGCCGAGCCAGGTGTTCGCCTCCGCCGCCCAGCGCGGGGACGGCAAAGACTCAAAATCCAACTTGGCATCGTAGGCCAACCCCATGGCGTCAATTGGGCTCCCCGAGTCTGCCATCAGCTTCGACAGGAAGAGGGCGGCTGCGGCATGGGTAAACTTGTCGCCAGTAGCCCGCGCGAT
>JBKJJJ010000043.1:0-4906 GCA_046598045.1 Candidatus Eiseniibacteriota bacterium | reverse complement strand
CCGGCGCGAACGGCTCGACCAGGCTGAAGCGAGCCGCGGCGCCGCCGGTGATCGCGGCCGTGTTCACGCGCAGCCCCGCCTGGAGCGCGTTGAATCCCCGGTTCCACACCCGCGCGGGCAGGTCGCTGAACCCACCCGACTGCTGCGACCCGAAGTCGAGCGTGTCGAGCACCGTGACCGCGATGCTGTCGAGCGAGGCCTGCGCGTGCGCCACGACCGTGCCCGTCAGGTTGACGGTCGCGAACGGCGAGTCCGGAGCGTCGCTCGTGATTGCGAGCGAACCCGCGAGCGCGGCCGGCGTCGACGTGTCCATGGTGACCACGTGCACGGGGCCCGTCCCGCCGGCCGGGATCGCGAATGGACCCGCCGGCGTGGAGAAACCGGCCGGGGCGGCGAGCGTGTAGTCGAGCCCGTCGCCCGGCGTGTCCGCCGGGTTCGCCAGCGACAGGGGCAGCGCCGCGGACGCGCCGACGATCACGGTGCCGAACGCAAGTGCGGGCGCGCTCAGCTGCAGCTTCGCGGGCACGCTGAAGTCCACGACCACCGGGATATGGTCGCTTGCGAGCATCAACGAGTCGGCATTGAGCTGGCCGATCGCCGCATTCGTCGGGGCGTCGTTGATCGCCGAGTTGCAGCAGTGCAGGCCGTCATTGCCGTAGGCGTAGTAGGTGGACTCGTCGAGGTCCATCCCCTGCCCGTCGTCCATGTTGTAGGACTCGAGGATGAAGTCGAAGCGATCGTCCATGCCCCCGGTGGCGCCGCCGCCGAACTGCAGCCGGCGCGGCGACTGGGTGTGATAGAGGGCCAGGGGGACGCTGTCGTGCCAGGCGCCGACCTTGTTGATCGGGTCCTTCATGCGGCCCACGTTGGTCGAGGAGTCCTGGAGCGCCTTGACGAACGCGGGCTCGGTGCCGGTGTAGACGTTGTAGTCGCCGCAGAACAAGACGTGGGATCCCGCCGGAAGCGCGTCGGCGTTGTAGCGGATCAGGCGCATCTCGTACGCGCGCTGGGCCTCGAAGCCGGTGCTCGCCTTGAGGTGGAACACGTAGAGGTAGACCTCGGCCTCGGTCGAGGTGTAACCCGCGAGGCGCATGTGATAGCGGTAGACGTTGCGCAACTCCGTGGGCACGACGACGAGGTCGAGGAACGTCCACTTCGCCGTCTTGTAGAACAGGCCACTATCCGTGTCCGGCCCCTCGAGGAAGGGCGCCGCCTGCCACTGCCCCGGCTCGCGAAAGTTCAGGACCGAGTTGAGGTAGAGGTCCACGCCGCCCTGGTCGGCCATCTCCTCCGTCGCGACCAGGTCCGGCAGCACGTTGCGCACGATCGACTGCATGTAGGCCACGCGCGCGACGCCGCTGGAGGCGCCCCAGTTGAGCAGATTGTAGTTCATCATGCGCACGGCGCCGGCGGGCGATGCGAGCGCGAGGACGGCGAATGCCGCGAAGAGTACAGCGGCAACAGATTGGCGCGCGAGCGCGCGCGGCATCGGGCACAGGGGCATGGAGGCTCCGAACAAGGACTCAGGCGCGAGATGCCGGGGGTCGGATCTCTTCGAATTGGGAACGCAACAATCGTAGCACGGGCCGCCGGGCGGCGGCCAGCGGCCTAGCCGCCGCTGGAATCGCCGGTCAAACCGGGCTCGGTCTGCCGCCGAGGGTCGAGCGCCTCCTCGATCTGGGCGGGCGTCAGGTCGGTCATCTCGGCCGCCAGGGCCCGCACGGGGCGCCGTTCCTTGTACGAGCGCTTCGCGATCTCGGCCGCCTTGTCGTAGCCGATCAGCGGATTGAGCGCGGTCGCCATCGAGGGGCTGATCTCGACATAGCCCGTGCACGTCTCCTCGTTCGCGACCATGCCCGCGATCGCTCTGTCGGCGAACAGGCGGCTCGCGCTCGCCAGGAGGCGCGCGCTCTCGAGCAGGTTCGTCGCCATCATGGGCAGCATGGTGTTGAGCTCGAGCTGGCCCCACTGGGCCCCCACGGTGACCGCCACGTGCAGGCCCATGACGTGCGCACCGACCTGCATCACCGACTCGCAGATCACCGGGTTGACCTTGCCGGGCATGATCGAGCTCCCCGGCTGCGTCGCCGGGAGCGAGACCTCGGCGAGGCCGCAGCGCGGTCCCGAGTTGAGCAGGCGGATGTCGTTCGCGATCTTCATCAGCGAGGCGGCCACGCTGTTGAGCGCGCCGCTCGCCCAGCACGCGCCGTCCTGCGCGCCCTGCGCCTCGAAGTGATTGCGCGCCTCGCTGAACGCCGTGCCCGTGAGCGTCGACAGCTCGGCCGCGACGCGGCTCCCGAACTCGGGGTGCGCGTTCAAGCCGGTGCCGACGGCGGTGCCGCCGATCGCGAGCTCGCGCAGGTGCGGCAGCACGGCCTGGACGCGCTCGATCGCGTGCTCGACCTGCGAGGCGTAGCCCGAGAACTCCTGGCCAAGCCGGATCGGCGTCGCGTCCATCAGGTGCGTGCGTCCGGTCTTGACGATGCCGTCCCACGCTTTCGCTTTTGCGTCGAGCGCGGCGTGCAGGTGGTGGAGCGCGGGCAGCAGGTCCTGCTCGAACGCGAGCACGGCCGATACATGGAGCGCGGTCGGGATGACGTCGTTCGACGACTGCCCGAGGTTCACGTGATCGTTCGGATGGACCAGCCGCGACCCGCGCGGGCCGCCCAGGATTTCGCCGGCGCGGTTCGCGATCACCTCGTTGGCGTTCATGTTGGAGCTGGTCGCGCTGCCGGTCTGGAACACGTCGATCGGGAACTCGCGATCGAGCTTGCCGTCCGCCACCTCGCGCGCGGCCTGCTCAATTGCCGCGACCAACTTGGCGTCGAGCAATCCGAGACGCGCGTTGACGCGGCACGCCGCGAGCTTGACCAGGCCGAGCGCCGAGACGAAGCGCGGCGGCAACGGCCAGCCCGAGACCGGGAAGTTCTCCACCGCGCGCTGCGTCGACGCGCCGTAGTACGCGTCCGCGGGCACCTGCATCTCGCCCATGCTGTCCTTCTCGGTGCGAAACGGCATCACGCCTCCTTCGGGGGAATCCGGGGCCGCGCGTCCGGCGGCCGACTCCCTCAGGGTAGCAGAATCACGCGCCTAGGCGGCCGGCGCGGCCAGGGGCGGCCGGGGCTCGGCGCCCGCCCCGGCGCGCAGCCGCTGGAACACCCACAGCGCGCCCAGCACGCACAGCCCGCCCGAGATCCGGGTCGCCCATGGCGCCCCGAAGTGCTGCGCCACCGAGCCGAGCACGAACGAGCCCAGCGGCGCAGTGCCGATGAACATGAGCGTGTACAGGCTCATCACGCGCCCGCGGTAGGCCGGGTCGACCGCCGACTGGACGAGCGTGTTCGTGCTCGCGCCGTAGAGCACCATGCCGAAGCCGACCACCAGGTTGAGCGCGATCGACAACGCGAGCAGGCGCGAGAACGAGAACGCGATCAGCCCCGCGCCGAACAGCGAGAGCCCGACCAGGAGATTTCGCCTGAGGCGAGCGCGGTCCTGCCTGCCCGTGAGCGAGAGCGCCGCGATCAGCGAGCCCACGCCCGCCGACGACATGAGCACGCCGTAACCGCCCGCCCCGGCATGCAGCAACCGGTCCGCGTAGATCGGCACGAGCACCGTGTACTGGAAGCCGAACGAGCCCGCGGTGCCGAGCAGCAGGAGCAGGTTGCGCAGCCGCGGCGTGCGCCAGGCGTAGGCCACACCCTCTCGAATGTGCGTGAGCGCGGATCCGGCGGCGGCAAGCGGGGTGTCCTCCGGGAGCTTCATGCGCCACAACCCATACAGCACCGCGATGTAGGACAGCGCGTTGATCCAGAAGCACGGCGCCTCGCCGACCGTCGCCAGCACGACGCCGGCGAGCGCGGGACCAAGCAGCCGTGCGGAGTTAAAGATCGCCGAGTGGAGCGCGATCGCGTTCGGCAGCAGCGCGGGTTCGACCGTCTCCGAGAGGAACGACTGGCGCGCGGGCAGGTCGAACGCGTTGATCACGCCCATGACCATCACGAGGCCGAGCACGACCTGGACGCTCGGGTGGCCCCAGGTCACGAGCGCCGCCAGCACGACCGCCTGGACGAGGCTGAACGTCTGCGTGATCAGGATCACGCGCCGGCGCACGAAGCGGTCGGCGACCACGCCGGCGAACAGCGACAGCGCGAGGATCGGCAGCGTCATCGAGACGCCGACGAGCCCGAGCAGGAACGGTGACTTGGAGAGCCGCCACACCAACCAGCTCACGGCCACGCTCTGCATCCACGTGCCGACAAGCGAGATCGCCTGCCCGCTCCAGTAGAGGCGATAGTTGCGGGATTCGAGCGCGGGCAGGCGCTCGTGGACGAAAGCGCGCAGCGCGAGGACCATCCCTCGCGCGCCTACGATCCGTCGTCGACGCCGGGCGGCGCCGTGGGGCGAGGCAGCCCGAGCTCGAGCCGCGCGACGCGCGCGTCGAGCCAGGGCAGGCGCGGCCCGCGCGCCGCGGCCTGGCGCGCCGCCGCGAGCGCCTCCACCGGCTTGGACTTGCGCTCGAGGCATGCCGACAGGCCGAGCCACGCGCGCCACGCCCACGCGCCCTCGGGATCGGCCGAGAGCACGCGGCCATAGGCGTCGATCGCGCGGTCGTCACGCCCCGCGAACTCCTCGGCCTTGCCGAGCGAGAGCAGCACCGGCGCGCGGTCCTTGAGCGGCGCGCCCATCGAAAGCCGCTCGTACTTCGCCACCAGCGCGCGCGCGTTCTCGACCTCGCCGCGGCAGCCGTAGAACAGCGCGGCCGAGGATTGTGTCATCGCGTCGAGCGGGCGCTGCGCGACCTGGGCGAGAACCTCGGCGCGGCGCGTGCCCGGCACGGCGGCCTGCCCGAGGTTGAGGCGCGTGTCGCGCAGGTTGAGCGGCCCGACCCAGCGCAGCGTCTCCTTGC
>JBKJJJ010000213.1:0-11919 GCA_046598045.1 Candidatus Eiseniibacteriota bacterium | reverse complement strand
GCGGCGCGACGTTCGCGACCGGCAGCGACACCGAGGTGCTGCTCGCCGCGTGGGCGGCGTGGGGCGAGGACATGCTGCCGCGCCTGAACGGCATGTGGGGCCTCGCGATCTGGGACGCGAAGGAGCGGAAGCTGTTCGCCGCGCGCGATCGCTTCGGCGTCAAGCCGTTCTACTACCGGGTCGGGGACGGGCGGCTCGCGTTCGCCTCCGAGCTCAAGCCGATCGTCCTCGATGGGCCGCGCGTGCCGCGCCCCGAGGCGATCTTCGACCTGGTCGCGCGCGACTGGGTGGACCACACGGCGGAGACGTTCTTCGAGGGTGTGCTCCAACTCCCCGCGGGGCACTGCCTGACCGCCGAGGAGGGCGCGCCGGGGCGGCCCGGCGCCGTGCGCACGCGCCGCTGGTGGGACCTCGATCCCACGCGCCGCGAGCGGCTCGCGCCCAGGGAGGCAGCCGAGCGCTTCCGCGCGCTGTTCGAGGATGCGGTCAGGCTGCGCCTGCGCGCGGACGTACCGGTCGGGACCTGCCTTTCGGGCGGACTCGACTCGACCTCGATCGTGGTCACCGCGGGCAGGCTGCTGCCGCACCCGATGCGCACGTTCTCGGTTGCGTACGACGAGGGCGGCGCGTACGACGAGCGCCCGTTCATGGACATCGCGGCGCGCGCATCGGGCGCGATTCCGCAGGTGGTCGTGCCCGACGGCACGGACCTGTGGGACACGCTCGATGAGCTGGTGTGGCACCAGGAGGAGCCGACCGCGGGCCCGGGTCTCTACAGCCAGTGGCACGTGATGAAACTCGCGGGGCGTGGGTCGGGCGCCGGCATGAAGGTGCTGCTCGACGGGCAGGGCGGCGACGAGCTGCTCGGCGGCTATCATCGCTACTATTTTCCGTACATGAGCGACCTGCTCGCGCGCGGGGCGGTGACGGATTTCGCGCGCACGTTCTGGGGCGTCGCAGCCGGGCAGGGGATCGGCTTCATCGAGAGCGCCGCCAAGGTTGCGCGGCCGTTCCTCCCTCCCGCGTTCTTCGAGTGGGGGCGGCGAACATTCGGGCAGGGCAAGGACCGCGTGCTGGGCGAGGCGCTCCGGGCGTTTCGTGCCGACGAGCCGCGCCCCCCGAGGCGCTTCAACGGCGCGCTCTCGGACCAGCTGGCGTGGGACATGACCGCGCGCTTCCTGCCGTCCCTGCTGCGCTACGAGGACCGCAACTCGATGGCGTTCTCGATCGAGACCCGCCTGCCGTTCCTCGATTACCGCCTCGCCGAGTTCGTGTTCGCGCTCGCACCCGAGGCGCGCATGGAGCGCGTGACCACGAAGGCGATCCTGCGCCGCGCGATGGCGGACCGGCTGCCGCCGGAGATCGCTGCCCGCCGCGACAAGAAGGGCTACGAGACGCCGACCGACCTCTGGTTGCGCGGCCGCGAGGCGGGGCGCGTACGCGACCTGCTGCTCGCGCCCGACGCCGCGAGCCGCCCGTACCTCGACCGCGCCACGCTCACGCGGGAGCTCGAGGGCTACCTCTCCGGCCGGCGCCCGATCGGCCTCCAGGTCTGGCGCTGGATCCATCTCGAGCTGTGGCTGAGGGATTTCGTGCGCCCCGGCGGGCGGGCCGCGCGCACCGCGGCGGGGGACGCGTGAGCGCTCAGCCGACGCGCACGCTGGTCGCGTTCGCCGAGGTGGCGTGGGGCTACTTCCGAACGCGCAAGCAATTCCTGCTTTCGCGCCTCGCCGAGCGCGGCTGGAACGTGCATTATCTCGAGCCCGTCGCCGCGGGGAGGGGCAACGCCTGGCAGGCCCGGCACGAGGGCGGCGTCACGATCCACACGGTGCCGTTCCTCAAGGCGAGCACCGGGCAGCCACTCTACAATGCGGCGATCGAGCTGCCGCCGGCGCGGGCCGCGCTCGAGGCGCTGGCGGCGCGCGCGGTCAGGCGCGTCCTGTCCGCGGCCGGCGTGGGCTCCGTGGACGTGGCTTTCGTGTCCAATGTGTATGCGGCCAAGGCCCTTTCACAGGCCGCTCCGCGGCTGGTATGCTACGACTTCAATGATCACCCGCTGCAGTTCGCGGGGGTTCCGGCCTGGGCCGGAGGGTACCTGGATCGCGCGCTCGCGCGCGCGGACATCGTGCTCGCGGTGAGTTCCCACTACGCGCGTGAGCTGCGCGCGAGGGTGACCCGTCCGGTCGTGGTGCTCGGCAACGGCGTCGAGTTCGAGCGCTTCGCGCATCCTGTGGGCCCCGTGCCCGAGGCGATCGCGCGGATCCAAGGGCCCCGCGTCGGGTACGTCGGCAAGGTGAGCCACTTTCTCGATTTCGGCGTGCTCGAGCACCTCGCGCGCTGCGGTGGATTCGAGCTCGTGGTGGTGGGACCGTTGCCGAAGGAGACCGCCGCCGGGGTCCTTCGACTGCGCTCCGCGCCGCACGCGCACATCGTCGGCGAGGTGCCGTACGAGCAGCTGCCGGCCGTCCTGTCGGCGCTCGACGTCGCGCTGATTCCGTTTCGCGCGGGGGATCCCTACACCGTGGGGATCAACCCGAACAAGCTGTACCAGTACTGGGCCGCCGGGCGGCCCATCGTCGCCTCGCCCATCGCCGACGTCTCCGCCGACGGGGCGGGGCTTTCGTTCGCCGGGACGCCCCAGGCGTTCGAGCGCGCGGTGCGCGAGTTGCTGGACCACCCCGGAGACCGCGGGTCGATCCAGGCGCGCGCACGAGCGCACGACTGGGACCGGCTCGCCGAACGACTCGATGGGCTGCTGCGGGCGGCGCTGACCGCGAAAGACGACCACGGCCAGGTGACGGCCGCCGACATGACGCCCTATCAGGAGGACGCCGAGGACCGATGAGCCGCCGATCCGAAGGCAGCAAGTCCGCCGCCCAGGCCGCCCTCAAGCGGGGACCCGCTCCCGCGCCCAAGAATCGCGCACTGCTGTGGGCGAGTCTGGCATTCCTGTTCGTGGTGTGCGTCGTGTTCCGCGCGCTGGTGTTCGGCGGGCAGACATTCGTTTCGCCCGACACCACGGCGCCGCTCGGCTTCGTGCGCGTCGGGGAACTCGCGCTCAAGGCCGGGCAGTACCCGCTGTGGAACCCGTACGCTTTCACGGGCATGCCGTCGTTCGCGTCGGGCGCGTACAACCCCCTGATCTATCCGCCCGACTGGCCGGTCGCGCTGGTGCAGAAGGTCCTGCCCCTGCCGGGCCTGTCGTGGATGCTCCTCTACTATTTCCTCGCCGGGCTCGGCACGTACCTGCTCGCGCGGCGCTGGGGGGCGTCGTCCATTGCCGCGATCGTCGCCGGGGTCGCGTTCATGGCCACGCCCAACCTGGTCGCGAACGGCGCCCACGGGCACGGCAGCCAGATGGTCAACGAGGCCTACCTGCCGTGGATGCTGCTGTTCGCTTCCCGATTGTGGCGCGACGGCAAATGGGGCGACACCGCGACGCTGGCGCTGCTGGTCGGCTTCCAACTGCTGCGCGGACACGTCCAGATCGCGTACTACGGGTGGCTCGCGATCGGGCTCCTCTCGCTCTTCGAGTTCGCCCGCCGCGTCGGCTCGCCGGGCGGAGCGCGCGCCGCGGGCGGCCGTGTGTTCCAGCTCGTGCTTGCGCTCGGGCTGGGCTTCGCGCTCTCGGCGTTCTTCGCGTTGCCGATCCGCGAGTACGCGCAGTACTCGATCCGCGGCGACGGCGCCGGTGGGGGCGTGACCTACGCGTACGCGACGAGCTGGTCGCTCGGGCCGATCGAGACCCTCACGTTCCTCGTGCCCGGTGCACTCGGCTTCGGCGGCGGGACGTACTGGGGCTCGATGCCGTTCACCGACTTCCCGAACTACATGGGCCTCGCGATCCTCGCCTGCGCGTTCCTCGCGATCGCCGCCGGCAAGCGCCGCTTCGAGGTGTCGTTCCTGCTCGTGCTCGCGCTGCTCGCCCTGCTGGTCGCGCTCGGGAAGCACAGCGCGCTCTACAATTTCCTGTTCGAACACCTGCCGTACTTCAACAAGTTCCGCGTGCCGGTGATGATCCTGATCCTCCTCCAGCTCGCCGTCGCCGTGCTCGCCGCGCTCGGGCTCACCGCTGTCGCCGAGGCCGTCGCCGATCCCGCGCGGCGCAAGCGCATGCTGCTGTGGACCGGCGTCCTGCTCGGCGTGACCGCGCTCGGGCTGCTCTCCGGCATGATGGGCGATGCCTGGCGCGGGGCGTACACCGCGGCCGCGCAAGCCGGCCGGCCCGAGATGTCCCCGGCGGCCATCGACGTCGGCTACCGGGCGATGTCCTCGGACCTCGTGCGCGTGACCTTCCTCGCGCTGGTTGCGCTCTTCGCGCTGTTTGCCGCGCTGCGCACGTGGATCAAGCCCGGCGTCGCGATCGCGCTGGTCGGGGTGGTCACGATGTTCGACCTGCTGCCGATCGACACGCGCCTGATGCAGGACGTGCTCGGGGCGCCGACGACGCTGAGCGCGGCCTCCGAGCGCGACGATGTGATCGACTACCTGGTCGCGCAGAAGCCGAAGGGCGAGTTCCGCGTGTTCCCGGTGCGCGAGTTCCAGTCGAATCGTTACGCCGGCTTCGCGCTCGCCAGCCTCGGCGGCTACCAGGCGGCCAAGCCACGGCTCTATCAGTCGTTTCTCGACGCCGACAGCGGCCGCGCGCGGCAATCCCCGATCGCGTGGCGACTCCTCAACGTGCGCTACATCGTCTTCCCGGGGATCCTGCCGACGTCGATGGGCCTGACCGAGGTCTTCCGCGGCCAGCAGGACATCGTCTACGAATTCCCGGGGGCGCTGCCGCGGGCGACTCTGGTGCCGTCCTTTCGCGTCGTGCCGCACGAGCAGCAACTCGCACTGTTCTCCGATCCGAACAGCGATCCCGCCCAGGTCACGCTGCTGTCCGAGGACCCGGGGATCCAGCCCCAGCCGGGCGGCACCGTGTCGATCGACGAGTACGGCCTGAACCGCGTGCGGCTGACGAGCGTGACGCCCGGCCCGTCGCTCCTGCGCCTTGCCGACCTCTCGTTCCCGGGCTGGACGGTGACGGTCGACGGCAAGGCCGCGAAGGGCCTGACCGCCGACTACCTCGTGCGCGCCGTCGCCGTGCCTGCCGGCACGCACAAGGTGGTGTGGGAGTTCCACGACCAGGCGTTCGAGCGCGGTCTGTGGATCTCGATCGTGGCCTTCGTGCTCATCCTCGGTCTCTACCTCGTGCCGCGTTTCGTGCGCGCGACGCCGAGGGCGGCCTGACCATGGAACGGCTCGTCATCATTCCGACCTATAATGAGCGCGACAACATCGGCACGCTGCTCGACCAGTTGCTCGCACTGCCGCACGGGCTCGAGGTGTTGGTGGTGGACGACAACTCGCCCGACGCCACCGGCGAGCTCGTGGCCCAGCGCCGGGAGGCCGACCCGCGCATTCACCTGATCAGCCGCCCCGGCAAGCTCGGCCTCGGCTCGGCCTACGTCGCCGGGTTCCGCTACGCGCTCGCGCAGGGCGCCCAGCTGGTGTTCGAGATGGACGCCGATTTCTCACACAATCCGGACGCGATCGCGGACTTCCTGGTGGCGGTCGAGAAGGCCGACGTGGTCCTCGGCTCGCGCTACCTCGACGGCGTGACCGTCGTACACTGGCCGCTCAGCCGGCTGATCCTGTCGTATTCGGCGAACGTCTATACGCGCCTGATCACCGGCCTGCCCGTCCGCGACGCCACGGGGGGCTTCAAGTGCTTTCGCCGCAGGGCGCTCGAGTCCGTGAACCTGGACCAGGTCAAATCGGACGGCTATGCATTCCAGATCGAAATGAGCTACAAGTGTTGGCGCAAGGGGTTCAAGATCATGGAGATCCCGATCACGTTCGTGGATCGCCGGGCGGGTGTCTCGAAGATGAACAACAAGATCGTTTGGGAGGCCGCCTGGATGGTCTGGCGCCTCCGGATCATGGACCTCCTCGGCCAGACGGCCTTGCTGGTTCTCACCCCGTGACGCGCGGACGCCCTCCCGCGCACGGAGACCTTTCATGACGCAGCGCCCTACTGTCCCACGCGCCCTCGAATCCGGCCTGTTCGCGCTTCTCGTGCTGTTCGCGACGCCGGCGTCGGCCGCGCGCTGGGACACCTACAACAACGCGAACAGCCTCAATTCGGTCAAGGCGGTCGCGGGCGCGACCTGGTGCGCCTCGGACCTCGGGCTCCATCGCTACGACGCCCTGACCGGCGCGTTCACACGCTACAGCAAGGCGCCCACGCAGCTCGCATCCAACGCGATCGCCGAGGTCGACGTGGACGCCGCGGGCAACACCTGGTTCGGGACGCGCGACAAGGGCGTGAGCGTGCTCACCGCGCTCGGCGAGTGGCGCGCGCTGACGGCGTTCGACGGACTGCCGTCCGAGGCGGTGACCTGCCTCGAGCCTTCGCCGGTCGGGATGTGGGTCGGGACCACGGGCGGTCTCGCACTGTTCGACGGCTTCACGCTGTCGGCCGTGTGGCCGGACGGCGTGAACCCGTCGCCGTTCGTGTCCAACGTCATCAACGCGATCGCAATCGTCGGCGACTCGGCCTACATCGCGACCAGCGACGGCGTGTACGTCACGCGCTCGAGCGAGGGCGTGACGTGGCAGCGTCGCGTGTCCGGCCTGCTCTCGACCAACGTGCGTGCGATCGCCGGGTTCGCCGGCGAGGTCTGGTGCGCGAGCGCGAACGACGTCTACAGAGGCGGGCAGACCGGCACGTGGTCGCAGGCCGGGACCGGCCTCGCAGCCTCGCCGGTGCGGACGCTCTCGGCGACCGAGAGTGCGCTGTTCGCGGGCGCATCCAGCGGTGTCTTCCGCTGGGACGGTGCGTCGACCTGGCAGACCTTCGGCGCGGGGTACCCGGCCAGCGCCTGGGTGGACGAGGATCCGAGCGGCAATTTCTGGGCGGGCAGCAGCGAAGGGCTCTGGCGCTGGACCGGCTCCGGCTGGCAGCAGCGCGTTGCGCCCGGCCCGGGGGGCAACTGGGTCCAGGGGATGCAGCTCCGCGGCTCGACGCTCTACATCTCCACGCGCGACCGGGGCGTGTCGCGCTTCGACGGCACGAGCTGGCGCACGTTCTCGCCGCAAGCCGGCGCGACGCAGGATACGACGCTGATCGCCTCGGACGCGTTCGGCCTGCTGGTCGACAACGACGGCACGATCTGGACGGGGCTATGGGGCGCCGGCCTGACGCGCATCAACGACTCCACCGATCCGCCCGTGACCACGCAGTACTACGATCCGCTCGAGCCCACGTACGACGCGCGCGACACGTTCCTGTGGTCGAGCGCGGTGGCGCCCGACGGCGCGCGCTGGTTCGGGCTCGACACGCCGGCGCTCGGGACGATCACGCCGCTCGGATTGAACCGCCTCGCGCTCAATGAGGCGCGCAGCAACTACAACCCGCAGAACGGCCAGGCCATGAGCGGGCCCCAGATCCGCGCGATCACGTTCGCGCCCGGCGCGGCGTTCGAGATGTGGGTCGCCTACGCGCGGCTCGGCGTCGACGTATTCACCGATCCCACGCTCAACACGCGCGCAGCGCACTTCTCGATGGGCGCGGGCGGCTTGCTCAACGACGACACCTGGGCGATCGAGATGAACGGGGACTCGGTTTGGATCGCGACCTCGGACGGGCTGTCGCGCTACTCGCGCGCGACGCGCACGCGGGTCGAGAACGTGGGAACGCAGGCGCCGTCGTCGCAGGGCGCGATCCACCCGCTCTCGATCGACGCCCAGGGCGGCGTGTGGTGGGCGACCGCCGGCGGATTGTTCCATCGTCGGCCCGACCGCTCGGTCGAGATCTTCACGGCGGACAACTCGCCCCTCCTGAGCGACGACGTCCACGCCGTCTACGCGGATCGCGTCACCGGCGATATCTGGATCGGCAGCGTGCTCGGGGTCAATCGTTACAACCCCTCGGCGGCGTCGGGCGGCGGGGGCGTGGTCTCGAGCGGTTCCAGCTTCGGCGTCTTCCCGAACCCGGCGTTCCTGTCGGCCGCGGGCACGGTGATCCGCGCGAGCGACGTGGCCGGACCGTTCAAGGGCAAGGTCTACAACCTGAACGGCCGCGTCGTGAAGCGGCTGCTCGGCAATGCCTCGACCGGCGCGCTGTGGGACGGCACCGACGAGAACGGGCAACGCGTGCGCCCGGGCGTCTACTTCTTCCAGATCCAGGCGGGAGGCGTGACGCGCAAGAGCCGGGTGTTGCTCCTGCGTTGAGCGACCTCGTTGCCCACGGCCTGCGCGAGCGGCCGGCGGAGGTCGCCCGCTTCGTGGCGACCGCCGCCGGCCGTTCGTTCGCCAGCGGCGAAGCGTTCGAGTGCGCGTTCGACGCCCATGGCCTCGGCTGGGCGCCGCGGCCGTTCACGGTGCACGACGGCGGGCGGCTGGTCGCCGTGCTGCCGGGGCGGCTCGAGCGCCGGTTCGGCGGGGCGTGGTATCGGTCGCAGCCATTCGGCGCGCCGGCGGGGCCGCTGTTCGATCCGGCGCTCGCAGCCCTCGGACCGGACGCGCTCGCGCCCGCGGCCCGGGCCCTGTGGCGCGCCCTCTCCGAGGCCGCGCGCGCCGAGGGCTGGCTCGGCGGGGACGTCACCCTCACCGGCTGGTGCGCCGCAGCGGGGGGCGAGGCGCTCCTGCCACCGCCCACGCTGGGCGCAGTGCGCCATGACGAAGCGCACGTGATCGACCTCTCCGGCGGCGCGGCAGCGTGGCGCGCGGGTCTCGACAACGCGGCCCGGCGCATGCTCGGGCAGGGCGCGCAACGCGGCGTCCTGCTCGAGACCGGCGGCCCGGCCGACCTGCCGCGCGTGTACGCGCTCTACCGGGATCAGCTGCGCGCGTGGGGCGGTCGCGACCCGCGCACGCTCGCGTTCTTCACCGCGTTGCTCGAGCCGCCCGGCGACGCGCGCCTGTGGATCGCCCGCCTCGAGGGCGAGATCGTTTGCGGTGTGCTCGCCTTCGTCTCCGAGGAGGAGACCTACGCGTGGTGGAGCGGCGCGTCGCCCCGGGCGCGCCCGGTGCGCGCGTACCCGGCGATGCTGGCGCGCATGATCGAGGACTGCGGCTCCCGGCGCGTGAACCTCGGGTTCTCGGGCAGGCGGTCGCGCCTGACCGATTTCAAGGAGCAACTCGGCGCGCGGGCGCTCGCGATTCCCGTGCTCGAGCTGACGCCCCGGCCGCGCACGCCGTGGCACGCGTTGCTGGTGCGCGCAAGGGAGCAGCGCCGCCGCGCGCTCCACCCCGCGCACGAGGAGGCCGAATGAGGATCGCGGTGCTCGGGAACGCGGACGCGCTGCACACGCGGCGCTGGGCGTCCGTCCTCACGGGGCGCGGCCACGACGTCCGCGTGTTCTCGCTCGAGCAGCCGCCCGCGAGTCCGGGCCCGGGCGACGCGCCGGTCACGGTCGTTCGAGCCCTGCCGCTGCCGCGCGCGCTGAGCGTGCCGCTGGCGCGCGGCATGTTCGTGCGCGCGCTCGACGCGTTCGCTCCCGACCTGGTCGAGGCCCATTACGTGCCGAATTACGGGTTCCTCGCCGCGCTCGTCGGCCGGCACCCGCTCTCCGTCCAGTGCTGGGGCTCGGACCTGCTCGTCTCCGCGCGGCGCTCGCCGCTCCACGCCGCGCGCGCGCGCTTCGCGCTCACGCACGCGGACCTCGTGCTGGCCGACGCGCGCGTGCTGGGTGAGGCCGCGCTCCGATTCGGTGCGCACCGGGAGCGGCTCCTCGTCGTGCCCTGGGGCGCGGACCTCGCGCGCTTCCCGCTTGCGCCGTTCGTCTCCGCCCCGCACGTCGTGAGCCTGCGCATGCTCGAACCCCTGTACGACGTCGCGACGCTGGTCGAGGCGCTCCCCGCCGTCCGCGCCGCGGTGCCCCTTCTGACGGTCACGATCGCCGGCGACGGGCCGGAGCGCGCGGCACTCGAGGCGCGCGTGCACGCGCTCGGGCTCGCGGACGCGGTCACGTTCACGGGCCGCGTGCCGCACGAGCGCCTTGCGACGCTGCTCGCGGAGGCCGCGGTGTACGTTTCGGCTTCGCGCTCGGATTCGACGTCGATCTCGCTGCTCGAGGCCATGGCCTCGGGCGCGGTCCCCGTCGTGTCCGACATCGCGGGCAACCGCGAGTGGCTCACCGACCGGGCGGGCGGGCGGTTCTTCCCGGTGGGGGGCGCCGCGGCGCTCTCCGCCGCGCTGGTCGATACGCTCGGGGACGAGGCGTTCCGCCGCGGCGCGCGCGCGCTCAATCGCGCCAAGGTCGAGGCCGAAGGCGATTGGGCGGCGAACGTCGCGCGCATCGAGGGGCGCTACGCCGCGCTCGCGGGGGTGGCCGCGTGAGGCCCGCGCTCACCCCGGCCGATCGCCGCAAGCAGGGCCTGCGCCGCCTGCGCACCGGCCTGGTGATGCTCGTCGCGCTCGCGTTCTACGGCGCGCTCCTGTGGCCGATCCGGATGTCGGTGACCGACGACACCTACATCCATCTCGTCTACGCGAAGCACTGCCGTGACGGGCTCGGCCTCGTGTTCAACATCGGGCAACCGGTGTTCGGCACGACGTCGCCGCTGTGGAGCCTCGGGCTCGGCTTCCTCGGCCGCACGGGGATCGACCTGCTCGCGCTCGCGCGTGGCCTCTCCATGCTGTTCGGGGCGCTGTCGATCGTCGCGTTCGCGATCTTCCTGCGCCGCTTCCTCGAGTCCTGGGTTTCGGAGCAGGGCTACGGCGCCGGGCGTTCGGAGCTCGCGTGGTCGCTCGCGACGGTCGCGTTCGCCGGCGACGCGTGGCTCGTGCGCTGGTCCGCGACCGGGATGGAAACCGCGCTCGCGGTGTTCCTCGTGACCGCGGGCTTCGCCTCCTATGTGTCGCAGCGCCCGTGGGGGAACCGCGTGCTCGTCCCCGCCGCGTGGTGGTCGCTCGCGGCGCTCGCGCGGCCGGAGGCGTCGGTCCTGCTCGTGTTGTTGCTCGTGCGGATCGTGATCACGGGCAGCCCCGCGCGGCTCAAGCTCGTGCGCGTCGCCTGGGTGATGCTGCCGATCGTGCTCGTGCACGGGGCGTGGCTGGCCTACGCGCTCGCGCTCTACCACACCTTGCTTCCCGCGACGCTCGCCGCCAAGACCGCGGCCGGGATCGGCCCGGGCGTGTTCGCGCGCCTGCTGCTCACGCAGGGCAAGGCCGTGGTCGCTGCGCGCGGCGTCGAGTTTCTGGTCCTGATCGCGCTCGCGCCCGCACTGGCATCGCGCTTCTGGGTGCGGCGCGCCGATCACTTCGTGCCGCTGGCCTGGCTGCTCGGATTGCCCCTGCTCTACGCCGCCCGGGGTGTGCCGGCGATTTCGCGCTACCTCATGCCGCTCTTCCCGCTGATCGTCGCTTACGCGTGGGGCACGCTGGCGTGGCTCGCCGCGGGCTCGCGCCGCCGCCCGAGGCTCGCGATCGCGGGGCTTGCGCTGGCCGGCGCGCTCTCGGTCGGGAACAGCCTCTACACCTACATGCGCTACGTCGTGCCGCAGGCGGAGGCGTTCAGCAATGACGTCGATGGCACGCTCGGCGCGCTCGGCCGCTGGTGCCGCGCGCACACGGAGCCCGGGACGGAGATCGCGATCCCGGACATCGGAGCTTTTGCGTACTTCGCGGACCGGCCCGTGCTCGACCTCGCCGGGCTGGTCACGCCCGCGATCACACCGCTGCTTCAGCGCTATCCGTACGACGACCTGGTGACCAACCTGCGCTACGAGGGCGTGTCGCGCGCGCCCTACCTGGTCGACCGCGCCGACCGACCCTACCGCATGATCTTCGAGAGCCCGTACGCGTCGTGCCTGACCGCGCTGCGCATGGGCCGCGTCGACATGCGCGGCATCCAGCACCCGGAGCCGGCGTACTACACCCTCTATCGGGTCGACTGGATGGCGTTCGACCAGATCTCCGGCTCGGAG
>JBKJJJ010000054.1:0-9358 GCA_046598045.1 Candidatus Eiseniibacteriota bacterium | reverse complement strand
TCGGCAAGGCGCTGCTCGACGCCGGGCGGCCGGCAGACGCGGAGCGCGTCTACCGCGACGATCTCGCGCGACATCCCGACATGGCGTGGTCGTTGATCGGGCTCGCGCAGGCGCTCGAAGCACAGGGGAAGACCGCGGACGCGGCGGACGCGCGCGCGCGCTTCTCGAAGGCGTGGGCGCAGGCGGACGTGAAGCTCGAGGCGTCGCGGTTCTAGTCGCCGCGATAGGTGCACTTCGCGGTGCAGGTCTCCGCGACGGTGACCGAACTCAAGAGCGGCAGCGCCGGCTTCAAGCGATCCCAGATCCAGCGCGCGACCACCTCCGAGGTGGGATTCTCGAGGCCCGCGACCTCGTTCAGGTAAAGGTGGTCGAGCGCGAGGCGCACGGGCTCGAACGCGCGCGCGATTTCCGCATAGTCCATCACCCAGCCCGTCGTCGGGTCGACGTCGCCAGTGACGCGCACGGTGGCGCGGAACGAGTGGCCGTGCAGGCGGCGGCACTTGTGGTCCGCCGGCACGTTCGGCAGCAGGTGGGCGGATTCGAAGCGAAACGTCTTCGCGAGTTCCATGCGCATCGTCGTCTCCCGGCTCGGTGTCGTCAGACGCCGCGCGCCGACGGATCCCAGATCACCTTGTGCATCTGCAATTGAAAGCGCGCGGGCAACCTGTCCGCGACCATCCACGCCGCGACGTCGGCCGGCGCGAGCAGCCCGTGCGCCACGGAGAGCAGCACCGTCCAGCGCGCGGCCAGCCCGCGCTCGAGGAGAACCGCCCGCGCCCACTCGTAGTCGGCGCGGCTCGCGAGGACGAACTTGATCTCGTCCCTGGGACCGAGCGCGTCCAGGTTCTCCCAGCGGTTCTTGTCCGCCTCGCCGCTGTCCGGGCACTTGAGGTCCATGATCTTGATCACCCGCGGGTCGACGCGCGCGACGTCGAGGCTGCCCGAGGTCTCGAGCAGCACGGTGTGCCCGAGATCCGCGAGCTTCGCCATCAGCGGGTAGACGCCGGGTTGCAGCAGCGGCTCGCCGCCCGTGATCTCGATCAGCATGATGCCGTGCGCGTGCGCCTCGGCCACCACGTCGTCGACCGCGCGGCGCGTCCCCGCATCGAACGCGTGCGGCGTGTCGCACCACACGCAGCGCAGGTGGCACGCCGAGAGGCGCACGAACACGCAGGGCACGCCGGCGTACGTGGACTCGCCCTGCAGCGAGGCGTAGGTCTCGTGCACCACGAGCGTCGCGTCGGGCGCGCCGACGGGCACGCCGGGCGCGGTCTTGAGGATCGCGAGTCGCGAGGAGTCGGACACCGCGACAGTGTACCCGACCGCGGTCGTCCCGTCAGTCGCCGAGCGTGACGCCCACGCGCACGAAGCGCTCCGCCTGGCGCCAGGCCTGCCCGCGCTCGGACACGCCCGACTCGTAGCCGAGCGCGAAGCGCACGATCCGCCCGGGCACGCGGCCGATCCGCACGCCGGCCTGGTAGGACTGGTTCACCCGGTATTCGTTCTCGGCCTTGATCCGGAAGTCGACGGCCGCGTAAGGCGCGGCGCTCTGCCCGTCCTTGAGCGCGCCCCGCGTCTCGCCCCCGACCTGGAACTGAAACGCGGGCGCCCGTGGTGTGCCGTGCAGGCGGAGCGTCGGGCCGGCATACGCGCGCAGGCCGGCCGCCGGGGCGTACGCCCCGATGAGCGCGATCGACTCGCGGGAATACGCGATCCGGCGCGCCTCGATGTCGTACTCTCCGTCCCCGAGATGGCTCGACACGTGGCCGTAGCGCAGGCGGGCCGACCACGGTCCCGATGCGCGATCGAGCGCGAGTCCGAAGGACCCGTCGACGCTCTCGAGCGCGAAGTTGAAATTCGGCTGGCGGAGCAGCCAGGCCCACAGCATGCCGTCGACCATCACGTGCATTGTCGCGGCGCCTTTGCCGCCGCCGATGCGCGCGAGCGCGAAGCGCTTGCCCGCGAAACCGGAGGCACGCGCGCCCTCGACCACGTCGAAACCGAAGCGCGACTCGCGGGGGTCGGCGGTGAGCGGCGGGAAGCCGGGGTCGTCCGGCAGCCACGTCCACGCGGCGCGCGCGGCGCGCGGCACGAGGAGGAGCGAGAGCATGAGCGCAAAGGCGGCGGCGCGGCGGGGGAGCATTGCGGCGAAGTATACACGAGGCGCGCGGCCGCTCCGCCGGTCCGCGCGCCTGCGCGTCGCGCCCGGGGTCTCGGTGCGCGCCGTGCTGACGCTGCCTCCGCCGGGTGTCGTGAAGCCGCTCAAGGCTGCGATCGTGCTCGCCCACGGCGCGGGCGGGACCATGGCGCAGCCACTGGTCGTCGCGTTCGCGGACGCGCTGGCGGCGCGAGGGGCGATCGTGCTGCGCTTCAACTTCGCGTACGCCGATGCGGGTCGGCGCCCGCCGGATCGCGCGCCCATGTTGGCGGCCGCGTACCGCGCGGCCGCGGCGTGGCTCGCGGCGCGGCCCGAGGCCAAGGGACGCGTGCTCGTGCTCGGCGGCAAGTCGCTGGGCGGGCGCGTGGCGTCGGGCCTGGCGGCGCTCGGCGATCGCTGCGACGGCGTGTTGCTGCTCGGTTATCCGCTCCATCCGGCCAAGCGGCCGGATCAGCTGCGCGACTCGCACCTCGCGGAGGTGCCGTGCCCGCTGTTGTTCCTCGAGGGGACGCGCGATCCGCTGTGCGATCTCGCGCTGCTCCGGCCGGTGCTCCGCCGGCTCGGGCGGCGCGCGACGCTGGTCGTGATCGCGGGCGGGGACCACTCGTTCGCGGTGCCGAAGTCGAGCGGCCGGAGCGCGGAGGACGTGCTCGCCGAGCTCGCCGATAAGAGCGCGCGCTGGCTCACGCGGATCAAGCCGCGGCGGTGGCCAGCGCCTTCGTCCGCCACGCGCCGCGCCGGAACCACAGCGCGAGGAAGACGGTCCGCGCCACGCAGGTGATCGTGATCACCCACGCCAGCCCCGGGAGCCCGAACCCGAGCGTGACCGCGAACCACCACGCCAGCGGCACGCGCAGAGCCGAGATCGAGGTCGAGATCAGCATCGGCGGGAGCGTGTCGCCCGCGCCCGAGAACGCGCCGTTCAAGACCAGCTCGATGCCGGTGAACACCTGGTTGAGCGCGAGGATCCACAGGTAGGGCACCCCCATGCGGATCACCTCGGGGTCGGACGTGAAGACGGACAGCAACGCCGCGGGCGCGAGCCACATGACGACCATGCCCACCGCGCCGAACGCGGCCATCAGGCCGGCCGAGATCCACGCCGCGCGCGAGGCGCGGTCGGCGCGGCTGGCGCCCAGGTTCTGCCCCACCATCGCCTCGCAGGCGAGCCCGAACCCCACGGCCACGAGGTAGGTCACCGACTCGATGCGGTTGCTCACGCCCACCACCGCGACCGCCGGCGTACCGAAGCGCGCCGCGACGTGGGCGAAGAACAGGTAGACCGCCGAGAACAGGATTCCGATCAGCGCGTAGGGCACGCCAATGCGCCCGAGCGCGAACGCGTAGCGCGGGGCGAAGCGAGAGAGCGCCGCGAAGTCGAGCGGGAACGCCGGGTGCCGGCGCCAGGCGAGCGCCGCGAACCATACGACCGCCACCGTCTGCGATAGCACCGTGGCCCACGCCGCACCCTGGACGCCGAACGCGGGCACGGGACCGAGCCCGAAGATCAGGAGCGGATCGAGCAGCGCGTTGAGTCCGAGGCAGCCCGCGACCACGATCAGCGGCGTACGCGTGTCGCCGGCCGCGCGCATCGTGGACTCGGCCCACACGTAGAGCATCGAGATCGCCGCGCCACACAGCGTGATCCGGAGGTAGCCAATCGCGATGCCCTGCACGTGCGGAGCAGCGCCGATGAGCCGGAACAGCGGCCCGACCGTGAGCAGCCCGACCACCGTGAGCGTGAGGCCGATCAGGGTCGCGAGCAGCGCCCCCTGCGCGGACGCGTAGCCCGCCGCGGCGCGGTCGCCCGCGCCCACGTGGCGGGACACGGTCGCGGTCGTCCCGACACCCGTGATGTCGGCGAACGCGTAGAGCGTCCACAGGAAGAAGAACGAGGTGGTGATCGCGGCGGTCGCGTCGGCGCCGAGCCGGCCGACCCACATGACGTTCACGAGGTGGAACGCGGTGTGGCAGCTCTGCATGATCACGATCGGCACGGCCAGCCGCAGCAGGGCGCGGACCAGCGGCCCGCGCGTGGAATCGACCGGGGCGCTCATGGCACCGATCAGTCGGGGACGGAGCCGTCGCGCGCCAGGAAGTCGCGGATGAACAGGTTGTAGCCGGTCGCGGCCTGCGTGCGCGCGGACTCGTTGTAGCGCGCCTTGATCACCGGGTCCGCCGCCTGCCAGGCGTGGACCGCGCGCGCGAACGCGCCGCGGGCGGCGCGCTGGCCGGGCGTGCGGGGATTGCTGGGCGCGGCGTAGCGTTTGAGGTAGGGCCGGCCCTTGCGGCTCGATACGATGTACCCCTCGGCGAGCCGGGCGATCAACTCCTCGGACAGCTTGGGCGGACGCTTGCGGGGCATGGCAGGAAGCTAGCACCCGATGAACGGCGTTGAAACGACGTTGTTTCGAATTTGGGCCAGGGTCGGCCGTCCGATCTTGACCGCCTGACCCACGGCGGGCAAGATCGCCGCCTGTGTCCGCGCATCGACCCGTTTCAAGGAGGATCCGGTGAAACTGCTCCTGTTGATCGTCGTGCTGGGCGCTGTCGCCTATTTCGCCCCGGCCCCGCTTGGGCACGCCCAGCAATCGATCGAAATCGCGACCGGCCGGGACAAGGTTTGGGGCGTGCTCGGCGACGTCACGAGCGCCCGGCTCTGGGACCCGGGGATGAAGGATCTCAAGGTCACGTCCGACATCAAGGTCGGCCCGGGAACCGTGCTCTCCGCCGCCGGCCCGATGGTCAAGACCGAGGAAACGGTGCGCGATTGGGCCGCCTACAACAAGATCACGTTCGACGTGACCCACGACCCCAAGATCACGAAGTTCGAGACCTCGACCATCACGATCGAGCCGGGGGAGCGGGAGGGCACCCGGGTGACTTGGGCGCTCGACTACCAGATGCGGGGCGGCTACCTGGGGCACTTCGTCGACATGTTCCTGCTCGGAAGTGTGCACAGGGGGCGGATTTCCGAGGGTCTCGGCAACCTCAAGCGCTACGTCGAGACGGGGGAGACGCCCGTCACGCTCTAGGTGTAACATTCCCTTCGACGCCACCACCGCCGCCTGAACCCCGGGGAGCCGAATCGCCACCATGGTCGTGCATACCGAACATCCGCAAGGAGAGCATTCGTTCCTGCTCCAGGAGGGAGTCTGGGACGCCGAAGGCCGCGGTTACGTCGCGGCCGAGGGGATCGAAACCCGGATCACGGGGCGCACCACGGTGCGCCACCCGGCGCCCGACCGCATCACGAACGAGGGCTGGATGCGGGTTCATACCACGCCGCTGGCGTTCGAGGTCTGGCAACGCTACGAGTTCCGCCCGTCGGACCGTCCGAACACCTGGAATTTCATCAGCCAGAACGACCGCGTGGGCGAGCTCACGGGGGAGGTCGTGTTCTGGGGTCCGCACGCGATCCTGCACTACGCGTCGGCGAAGGGCCGCTTCCGCGGCGCCGAGCTGATGACCCGCGTGAGCGACTCCGAGTACACCTCGCTGGGCAAGTTCGTCGCCGACGGGCGCGCCGAGACCGTGTGGTCGGTCCGGCTGGTTCGCGTCGCCGACTAGCGGGTTGGTTTTCCGGAAGGATCCGAAGATTGTGGGGAGTCGGACGCCGCGATCGTCCGACTGGACGTTCGCCCCCCGACGACCTCCTCCCCGGGCCCGATACGGGCGCGGACGCCGATCGGATGGGAGCGGGCGTCCCATCGTTCGCGACCGCCGCACCCCGAGAGGGCCGGAATGATTGCTCGCGCCACACTCCAATCCCAGGTCCGGGACTCGCGCGCGCGCCGCGCGGCGCCGGTGCTTGCGCTCGTCGCGCTGCTCACGGTCGGCGCAGGCTTCGCACCGGCCGGGCCGTTCGCCGCGCGCCCTGCGGCCGCCGAAGGGCTCGGCGGCGAGCTCGTGCCGTGGGACCAGGCGGGGGACTTCGCCTCCGCGCTGGCGCGCGCGAAGAAGGCGAAGAAGCTCGTGTTCGTGGACTTCTATGCCACGTGGTGCGGGCCCTGCAAGATGATGGACCGGACGGTGTACTCCGACTCGGCGGTCGCGAAGGCGGCAGCGCACTTCGTCAATCGCAAGGTCGATGCCGAGAAGGGCGAGGGGATCACGCTCGCCCAGCGCTACAAGATCGACGCCTACCCGACGCTCGTCATCGTCGACGCCACCGGCAAGGAGGTCGCGCGCGAGACCGGCTACCGGCCCGCGGACCGCTTCCGGCGCTACCTCGACGACACGCGTTCGGGCCGCGGGACGATCAAAGGCCTCGAGCAGCTGATCGTCAAGGGCGGCGACACGTTCGAGAACCGCGCCGCGCTCGGCGAGAAGCTGGCGGAATCCGGCGAGCTCGACCGCGCGCGCGAGCAGTTCGACCGCGCGCGCAAGCTCGATCCGTCGGATCCGGGCAACCGCGGCGCCGATCTCCTGCTGGTGATCGCGCGCAATCGCGGGCAGGCGGGCAACCCGACGGGCGCCGTCGCCGACGCGGCGACGTACCTCGCGAGTTTCCCCGCGAGCCCGCGCCGCATGGAGGTGCTCGCGATCAAGGCGAACGCGTACGCCAACCTGGCGCAGAAGGATTCGGCGGTCGCCACCTACCGGCAGATCCTCGATGCCCACCCCGACGACGCGGGCACGCTCGGGGCGTTCGCGCGCTTCTGCGCCGCGCACGAGGCCGCGCTCGACGACGCGCTGGCCGCGGCCAACCGGGCGGTCGAGGGGACCGCGGGCAAGGACGCGGACGCGCTCGACGCGCTCGCCGAGGTCTACTCCGCGCGCGGCCAGCACGACGAGGCCGTGTCCACCGCCGAGCGCGCGCTCGACGCGAGCCCGAAGCGGGGCGACCTGCGCGCGAAGCTCGAAAGTTACCAGGAGAAGGCCGTCGCGGCCGTGCGCGCCAAATCCCACTGAGGACGATGCCATGGAGTCGAGCTGTCTGACCACCATCGCCGATCCGCTCACGCTCGAGGGCGTGCGCGATGCCTTGCTCGAGCTGCCGCATCCGTTCCGCCGCGAGGACGTGCACCGCGTGGTCGCGCGCCTGCGCGTCGATCCCGCCACGCTGACGCGCTACCAGCACTGGTCCGGTGAGCGTTACACGCGCACGCGCTTCTACCACGGCGAGCGCTTCGAGATCCTCGTGCTGTGCTGGCAGGAGGGGCAGACCAGCCCGATCCACGACCACGCGCAGTCGATCTGCACCATGGTCGTGCTCCAGGGCGCGGCGGTGACGACGCTCTACGAGGTGATCGATGCGCCGGACGCTCCCGGCGGCCGCGCGCTGGTCGAGGAGAGCACGAGCTCGCTGCCCGCCGGTGCGATCACCACGGTCTACGGCGGCGACATCCACCGCGTCGGCAATGCGATCGGATCGGGCAGCGGCCTGATGACGATCCATTTTTACCTGCCGCCGATTCCCGAGATGTTGGTGTGGGACGAGGGCGACCCGTTCCCACGCACCTGTCGCGCGATCACGCTCGACCCCGAACCCGCTTGATGGAGGCGTAAGCCACGTGCCCGCGGCAACCCAGATCAAGGTCGGCAACGTCATCCTGCATAATGGCAAACCCTATCGCGTCCTCAGTGTCATGCACGTCACCCCGGGCAACTGGCGCGGCATGGTGCAGACCAAGCTCGTGGACGTCATGACCGGCAATTCCACCGAGCACCGCTTTCGCTCGGAGGACAAGGTGGACATCGCCGATCTCGAGACCCACACGCTCAAGTACATGTACCGCGCGGGCGACGCGTTTCACTTCATGAACACCGAGAACTACGAGATGATCGAGATGTCGCTCGACGCGATCGGGGATGCCGTCAACTTCCTGATCGAGGAGACCGAGCTCACGGTGTCGTACTTCGAGGGCCGCCCGATCGCGATCGAGCTCCCGACGTTCGTCGAGCTCAAGGTCACCATGACCGAGCCCATGATGAAGGGCGCGACCCAGGCCGCCTCGCCCAAGCCTGCGACGCTCGAGACCGGGCATGCGCTCAAGGTTCCCCAGTACATCGACATCGGCGACCGCGTGAAGGTGGACACGCGCGACGGCTCGTTCATCGAGCGCGTGACGTCCTGACCCGCGTGCTGCTGCGCCGCCTATCCGCCCTGGCCGCTGTCGTGGCGTGCCTCGCCGGGGCCCCGGTCGCGGCCCGCGCCGCCGCTGCCGCCGCCACCGCTGCCGAAGTGCCGGCGGGCTTGGGCTCCGCGCGCGCGCTCGCCCAGCGCGCCGACTCGCTGATCGCGGTCGAGACGCGCGTGCACTGGGTGAAGGCGCCTCCCGAGTCCGCGATGGCGCAGGCGCGCCGCGACGGGCTCCCCGCGTTCCTCGACTTCTACGCGACCTGGTGCGCGCCCTGCCGCTGGATGGACCGCGTCGTGTACTCCGACCCGCTCCTGTCCGAGGTCGCCGAGGGCGTGGTCATGATCCGGGTCGACATCGACCGGCCGGAGGGCAGGGCGCTGGCCGCGCGCTTCGAGGTGACCGCCTACCCGACGCTCGTCTACCTCTCGACCTCGGGCAAGGAGACGCTGCGCTGGGTCGGGCCGCTCAACCTGCGCGACACGCGCCTCAACCTCGGGCAGGCCGCCGTGCCGGGCACGCGCCGCGCCGAGGTCGAGGCGGCCGTGGCCAGGCGCCCGCTGGACGCGGTCACGCAATCGTCGGCCGCGCTGTTCTACGGCTGTCGCGGCGAGGTCGAGAACGCGCGCGCGCTGGTGGCGAAGTATGAGCGGCTCTCGATGGGGGCATCGCTGAAGGACCGCGCGCCGGTGCTGCTCTCGCTCGGCAAGGCCGAGGAGTTCGCGGGGCGTGACGACCGTGCGATCGACGCCTATGGCCGCGTGCTCTCGGCCGATCCCGAGGGCGCCTGGGCGTGGCGCGCCTGGCTCGGGCTGTCGGCGTGCCTCGAGCGCAAGTCCAAGCCGGCAGAGGCGCTCGCGGCGGCGCGCCAGGCCGCGACGCGCGGGCCGCGCCTGCCCTGCCTCGACGCGCGCGTGGCGCGGCTCGAGCTCGGGCTGCCCCTTCCCAAGGCGCCGCCCGGCGTCGACGACGGATCGTAGGCGCGCGAGGGATGGTCCTCGCGCTGCGCGCTTTCGTCCACGAGCGCCTGCCCGCGCTCGTGGACGAAAGCGCGCAGCGCGAGGACCATCCCTCGCGCGCCTACGATCCGTCGTCGACGCCGGGCGGCGCCTTGGGA
>JBKJJJ010000097.1:0-2505 GCA_046598045.1 Candidatus Eiseniibacteriota bacterium | reverse complement strand
GCTCCTTCGACCTTGCACGCGCAGACCGATGCCGCGGCGAAGCCGCAGTACGGCGCGTATGGCTTCGACACCGACGGCCAGGACAAGAGCGTGCGCCCGGGGAACGGCTTCAATCGCTTCGCGAGCGGTGCGTGGATCGACAAGACGCAGATCCCCGCCGACAAGGCGGGATACAGCCTGCGCCTGGCGATGAGCGACCTCACCGAGGGGCGCCTGCACGAGATGATGGAGGCAGCCGCGGCCAAGGCAGCGAACGAGCCGACCGACCTCGAGGGCAAGGTGGGCGCGTTCTACAAGGCGTTCATGGACACCGCGCGCATCGAGGAGTTGGGCGCGAAACCGCTCGCCCCGTGGCTCGACACGGTGCGCGGCGCGAAGACCCGCGCCGACCTGGCGGCGCTGATGGGCCGCGACAATCGCGACTTCTACGGCACGCTGTTCAACGTCTTCCCCGACGTCGACCTCAAGGATCCGAACCGGTACGCGCTCTACCTCGGCCAGGGCGGGCTCGGGCTGCCCGATCGCGACTACTACCTGAAGGCGTCGTTCGCCCCGCAGAAGGCGAAGTACCAGGAGTACGTCGCCACCCTGCTGCGCCTCGCGGGCTGGCCGAACCCCGGGGCGAATGCGAGGGCGATCGTCGCCCTTGAGACCCGGGTCGCGGCCGCGAGCTGGCCGAAGACCGAGCAGCGCGATCCGGTCAAGACCTACAACCCGCTGACGATCCCGCAGCTGGAGAGGCTGGCGCCCGGGTTCGCGTGGCGCCCGTTCCTCGCCGAGGCCGGGCTCGAACACCTGGACCGCGTGATCGTCAACGAGAAGAGCGCGTTCCCGAAGCTCGCGGCGCTCTACGCGCGCACGCCGCTGCCGACGCTGCGCGCGTGGCTCGCGTTCACCGTGATCGACAACGCGGCGCCCTACCTCTCGACCCCGTTCGTCCATGCCGCGTTCGAGATGCGCAACAAGACGCTCTCGGGGCAGCAGGTGCTGGGCGCGCGCTGGAAGCGTGGCGTGCACACCGTCTCGGGTGGCGACTTCGGCGCCGGCGACCGCTTCGACCGCTTCGGCAACCTGGGCTGGGGCGTGGGCGAGATCTACGCTTCCCGCTGGTTCCCACCGCAGTCGAAGTCCGCGATCGAGGGCCTGGTCGACAACCTCAAGGCGGCGTACCACGCGCGCATCGAGCGGCTCGACTGGATGAGCCCCGAGACCAAGTCCGCCGCGCTCAAGAAGCTCGACACCTACAACATCAAGGTCGGCTACCCGACGAAGCCGCGCGACTACTCGACGCTCGTGATCCGGGCCGACGACCTGCTCGGCGACGTCCAGCGCGCGGGTAACCTCGAGTGGGCGTTCTACGTCGCGCGCCAGGCCGGACCGGTCGATCGCGACGACTGGCTGATGACGCCCCAGACCAACGACGCGTACAACGGATCGCTGCGCGACATCGTGTTCCCGGCGGGGATCCTCCAGCCGCCGATCTTCGACGCGAACGCAGATCCGGCATTCAACTACGGCGCCGCCGGCGGCGTGATCGGCCACGAGCTGACGCACGGCTTCGACGACGAAGGCCGCAAGTTCGACGCCGAGGGCAAGCTCAACGACTGGTGGCAGCCCTCCGACGCGAAGACGTTCGAGGCGCGCGCGGCGAAGCTCGGCGCGCAGTACGACTCCTACGAGCCGCTGCCGGGCACGCACATCAATGGCGCGCTCACGATGGGCGAAAACATCGCGGACCTCGGGGGTGTGACGCTCGCGCTCGAGGCCTACCACGCCTCGCTCCACGGGCGGCCCGCGCCGGTGCTCGGCGGGATGACCGGTGACCAGCGCGTGTTCCTCGGGTGGGCCCAGGCGTGGCGCGGCAAGACGCGCGACGAGGCGATCCGCCGCCAGGTCGCGAGCGATCCGCACTCGCCGCGCGTATATCGGATCGACGGCGTCGTGCGCAACATCGACGAGTGGTACACGGCGTTCGACGTCCAGCCGGGCGACAAGCTCTACCTCGCGCCGGCCGACCGCGTCCACATCTGGTGAGGGGTGCATGTTCAACTGGCTGAAGACCCTGTTCGGCGGGGGAGGCGGTGGGGATTTTCGCCGTCTCGTGCTGCTGGCGCGCGGCGACCATGACCGCGCCGAACGCCTGGTCGAATACGAGAACAAGCGCGACCCCTCGCTCTCCCGCGCCGAGGCGATCCGGAGCGCGATCGACCGGCTGGAATACGACCGGACGCGCTGAACAGCGGCCGCATTCACCCCACACCCACCAAGGAGTCAATCCCATGAACCGATTTCTGCTTGCCGTCGCGCTGACCGTGCTCGCCGCGGGACCGGCTTTCGCCGCGGATACGCGGACCGAGGTGATGGCGACCGTGAACCAGTTTCTCAATGGGTTCAACAAAGGCGACACGAAGGCCGCGATTGCGGCGTGCACTGACGAGATGTCGATCCTCGATGAGTTAGCGCCGTTCGAGTGGCACGGCGCGGGCGCCCTGGCGACCTGGCTCA
>JBKJJJ010000194.1:0-4445 GCA_046598045.1 Candidatus Eiseniibacteriota bacterium | reverse complement strand
GGGCCGCGACGCGCCGGTCACGCCAGGCAGGCTGCCCACGCGATGCTGCATCGTCTCGTAGGCGAGCACGGCGAACGCGACCGCCTCCTTCGCGGCCGAGGCGAGCCCGAGTTCGTCGACGACATGGAGCTCGATCGGATCGAGCGCGGCTTCGAGCGCGGCCATGAGCACGGGGTTCCGGGTTCCTCCTCCGCTGGCGTAGACCGCGTCGAGCGGGATTGCCGGCGCGACGAAATCCTCGATCGCCTGCGCCACCGCCGAGGCCGAGACCATCGCCGCGGTGACGAGCAGGTCGGCTTCGCTCAGGCCGCGCGCCTCGGCCTCCTTGAACCACGACTCGAGGAACGCCGCGCCGAAGCGCTCGCGACCGGTCGAGCGCGGCGGCGCGAGGTCGAAGAACGGATCGGCCAGCGCGTCGGCGAGGAGCGCCGGGTCCGGCGACCCGCCGACGGCGCGCAGGCCGTCCTCATCATAGGACACCTTGCCCCCGCTATACCGTTGAACGATCGCGTCGAGCAGCATGTTCCCGGGCCCGGTGTCGAACGCGAGCACCTGCTCGGGCAGCGCCTGCGCGGGCATCGCGGTCAGGTTCGCGATGCCGCCGAGGTTCAGCAGCGCGCGCGCGACGTGCTCGCTGCGGAACAGGAGGTAGTCGACGTACGGCACGAGTGGCGCGCCCTCGCCGCCCGCCGCGATGTCGGCCGAGCGGAAGTCGTGCGCCACGCGGATGCCGGTGCGCTCGGCGAGCACGGAGGCCGAGCCGATCTGCCAGGTCAGCCCGCCGAGCCCGTGCGACGCCGGGTCGCGCGCGCCGCGATGGAAGATCGTCTGCCCGTGGAGCCCGATCGCGAACACCTCGCCCGGGGCGACGCCCGCGTCCGCGAGCAGCTCGAGCGTGGCGGCGGCGTAGAGTTCCCCGAGCGCGGCGTCGAGCGCCGCGAACTCGGCCGCGGGCCACGCGTCCCCCGCCGCGGCCGCGCGAATGCGAGCCGCGAGCGCGGGCTCCATCGGCGAGGACTGGTGCGCGCGCAGCTTCCACCCGAGCCGCGGCGGCGCGCCCTTGAGCGACACCAGCGCGGCCTCGACGCCGTCGACCGACGTGCCGGTCATGAGCCCGACGACGAGCTGCGAGCGCTCGTCACCGCGCGCCTCCAAAGCCTCGCGATTCTTCACGGGCGGGCGCGGGCTCATCCCTTCTCCGCGCCGGCCGTGATGCCCTCGATGATCTGGCGCTGGAACAAGACGAACGCCAGCAGCACCGGCACCGCGGAGATCGTCGATCCCGCCATCAGGAGCCCCCAATCCACCGCGTGCTCGCCCTGCGCGAACAGCGCCAGCCCGACGGGCAACGTGCGCAGCTTGTCCGAGTCCGTGAAGATCAAGGGGAACAGGAACGAGTTCCAGTTGAGCAGGAAGCCGTTGATCGCGACCACCGCGAGCGCGGGCCGCATCAAGGGCAGCACGATCGTGGCGAAAATGCGCAGCTCCCCCGCGCCGTCGACGCGCGCGGCATCCTCGAGCTCGTGCGGCAATTGCATGACGTACTGGCGCACGAGGAAGATCGAGAACGCGTCGACGAAAAACGGCAGGATCAGCGCCGCATAGGTGTTGAGCAGGTGGAGCCTCGCGAGCACGAGGTAGAGCGGGATCATGAGCACCTGCTTGGGCAGCATGAGCGTCGCGATCACGCCCCAGGTCAGCGCGCGGTTGCCGAGGAAGCGCTTGCGCGCGAGCGCGTAGCCCACCATCGCGCCGGTCAACACGTTGCCGCCGACCACGATCGTCGCCACGAACAACGAGTTGAACAGGTAGCGCGGGAACGAGCTCTGCCCGAGCAGCGCGGCGTAGTGCGCGAGCGTGAAGCGCGCGCGGGCGAGCGCGGCGAGCGTGAGGTCGCCGCCCGCGCCCGGCTGGACGGACAGGAACAGCATCCACGCGAACGGCACGAGCATGGTCACGAGCAACGGCGTGAGCAGCCAGGGCGCGCGCGGCGAGCGGACGGCGCTCATGACTTCGGGCTCTCGAGCTTGAGCCAACGCACCTGGATGAACGCGAGCACGAGCGTGAGCGAGAACAGCATGTAGGCGATCGCCGACGCGTAGCCGAGCCTGAATTTGTAAAACGCCTGCTCGTAGAGGTAGAACACCGAGGTCAGCGTCGAGTGCAGCGGCCCGCCGCCCGTCATCACGAACACCTCGGTGAAGATCTGCAGGCTGCGCACGCTGTTGACCACGAGCACGAACAGGAACGTGGGCTTGAGCAGCGGCAGTGTGACATGGAGAAAGCTGTGCCACGGCGAGGCGCCCTCGAGCTCGGCCGCCTCGTACAGCTCCTCGGGGATCGACTGCAGGCCGGCGAGGAAGATCACCATGTAGTAGCCGCTCGCGGCCCACACGTCCATCGCCATGATCGAGGGCAGCGCGGCATGCTCATCGAGCAGCCAGCGCGGCGCGGTCAGCCCGAGCGCATGGACCAGGGATGTCAGCGGGCCGCCGGGCGCGTAGAGGCCCTTCCACACGAGGCTGATCACCACGATCGACACGACGGTCGGCAGGAAGAACGCCGCGCGGAAGAAGCTCCGCCCGCGGAACGCCCGCTGGAGCGCGAGCGCGAGGCCGAGCGCGAGCGCGGTCGTGAACGGGATCGTGCCGAACACGAAGATCAGCGTGTTCTTGAGCGCGGTCCAGAACAGGGGATCCCTCAGGGCCTCGGCGTAATTCGCGAGGCCGAGGAAGGTGGCGGCGGCGGGGTTGAGCGGCGAGTAGTCGAAGAACGACAGCACGAACGAGAACCCGAACGGGTACAGGCCGAACGCGAGGAGCGACAGGATCCACGGCGACAGGAGAATCCACGTCG
Source organism: Candidatus Eiseniibacteriota bacterium (assembly GCA_046598045.1). Lineage (GTDB taxonomy): Bacteria > Eisenbacteria > RBG-16-71-46 > RBG-16-71-46 > DASYSL01 > JANPEF01. The sequence continues at coordinate 1,589 of JBKJJJ010000194.1, read as the reverse complement.
CGGGCTCGACCCTTCCCCGGCGCTTCGGCGCGGGCGGCGTCACTGGGCCTTGGGCTCCCCGCCTTTGGCGAGCGCGTCGATGCGGTCGCTGGCCGCCCGGATCGCCGCGGCCGCGGTGACCTTGCCGTAGAGCGCTTTCTCGACCTCGTCCTCGATCGCCGATTCCATGTCGAGCCACGCGGGGTGGTTCGGCGTCGGCACCGCGGACGCGAGCTGCTCGACCAGCACGCGCTCGTTCGGGCGCGACTGGTAGTACGCATCGCTCACTGCGCCGGCGACCGCGGGCTGGACGCTCTGGTTCGCCTTGCACAACATGAGCGCGGCCTCGCGCGACGCGAGAAAGCGCGCGAGCCGCCACGCGCCCGCCTTGTTCCTCGACGCACTGAAGCTGGTGAGGATCTCCCCGCCCGCGAACGACGCGTGCGTTCCGCGATCGGCCGCCGGCCTGGGCACGAGCGCGACGCCGTAGTGGAGATCGGGCGCCTGCTTCGGGATCTTGCGGAACAGCCACGCCCCCGAGATCTGCGCGCCGAGCTTGCCCTGCATGAACGCCTCATCCAATTGGTCCTGCTTGTCGACGCGGCCGAGCTTGGCGAGCGCGAGCAGCAGCGTGAGCGCTTCGCGGTTCTGGGGCGAGTTGAACGCGGAGCCCGTGCCGTCGGGCGTGAGCAGCGTGCCGCCGTTGCCCCACGCGAACGGCATGAACTTCTTGAACAACACGTAGCGCTCGCCGGCGTTGACGCCGTAGCCAGAGACGCCGTCGCCGAGCGCGTTCACGCGGCGCGCGGCCTCGAGCAGCTCCGACCAGGTGTCGGGCGCCTTCGTGGTGTCGAGGCCGGCCTTGGCGAACAGGTCCTTGTTCCAGAACAGCGCGCGCGTGCCGACGACCCACGGCAGGCCGTAGGCCTTGCCGTTGACCTTCACCATGTCGGCGAGCACCATGTCGGCCGCCAGCGGCGCGGTCGAATCGCTCCAGTCGGCGAGCGCGCCCTGCGATGCAAAACGCGGGAACCACGTGGAACCCAGCTCGCACAGGTCGGGCACGTTGCCGGCGGCGGTCGCGGCGGTGATCTTCTCGAGCCCGCTCTGCCAGGTGAGTTGCTCCATCTGCACGTCGACATCGGGGTTCTGCTTCTTGAACTCGTCGAGCACCGGCTGGATCTGCTCCGCCGGGAAGAACTGCCAGAATACGATGACTTCCTGCGCGCTCTTCTTCTGCTGGCCGCACCCTGTGAGCACCAGCGCGAGCGCGAGCGCCACCAGGGCGCGCTTCACGAGTCCATTCATCGAGCGGCTCCTCCTTCGATCGCATTGCGCACGAATCCGTTTGCAGCCTTGAGGCGGGCTGTGGCGCCGGCGAGGTCCACCCCCGCGAGCGTCATCACGATTGCGGTCTTGACGTGGCCGCCCGCCTCCTCGAGGCGCGCGCACGCGGCGTCATAGTCGAGACCGGTGACCGTCATCAGGGTGCGGCGGCCGCGTTCGACGAGTTTTTGGCTGTTCGCGCCGAGGTCGACCATCATGTTCTCGTAGAGCTTGCCGAAACGCACCATGGTCGCGGTCGAGATCATGTTGAGCACGAGCTTCTG
>JBKJJJ010000006.1:0-9014 GCA_046598045.1 Candidatus Eiseniibacteriota bacterium | reverse complement strand
CTCGACCACGTCCGCCGACTTGAGCGGGTGGGTGAGCGCACTGCCGACGGTCACGCCCGAGCCGTAACCGACGATCGCGACCCGCGCCGAGTCGGGAGCCCACATCATCGGCAGCTGACCGGCGAGGATCTGGGTCTGCATGTCGAGGCTGGTCGAGGCGTCGGTCTTGCCGTTGAAGCGCAGCGCGATGATGGGCGGCGTGGTGAACGTCTGGTGGACGGTGACTGTGCCCTGGCGGCCCTCGACGAACGACAGCAACTTCTCCTGCGCGAGCTGGTCGCGCAGGGTCTGCCGCGCCTGCTCGGGCGTGCTGGAATTCTGCGCGTTGGTCGCGACCAGGGGGCGGAACACGCCGATCGCGAGCAGGCCGCGGTTCCACGGCGGCGAGAACACCACCAGGACGACAAACGCCGCCAGCACGAGCGCGGGCACCGCCAGCGTCGCGATCGGCGCGCCCTCGGGGATCGACGACTTGCGGCGCACGCTTCGGGGCGCGGCGAACCAGGCAACCGCGCCGATGCCGAGCGCAAGGATCGCGACGCCGAGCAGCGTTCCCTTCATGCCGAGCAGGCGCACGAGGAGGAAGCCGGCGAGCAGCGAGCCGGTGATGGTGCCGAACGTGTTCCAGCCGTAGGCGCGGCCGGTGGTGCGGGAGGGGACGTCGCCCTCGAACGCGCTCAGGCGCGTCGCGACGGGGAAGATCGCGCCGAACGCCAGGCAGGCCGGAAGCATGAAGCCGGCCAGGATCAGGCTCTCCTCGATCCACAGGTGGGGCACGTCGCCGCGCGCGGTGACGACGCGCGCCAGCAGGTCCCACGGCGCGTCGACGATCCGGATCGAGGCGTAGAGAATGCCGAACGCCGCGCCCCACTGGAGCACAGCGAACAGCCGCCACGTCGCGCCCTTTCGCGTCACCCAGGGCACGATCAGCGCCGCGCCCAGCGCGATGCCGACCAGGAACGTCGCCAGCACGAGCGAGAACGAGTAGACCGACGAGCCCAGCAGGATCGCCGCCACGCGCGTCCAGGCGATCTGGGTCGAGAGCGAGACCGCGCCCGAAAGCGCGAAGAGCGCGAGCATGAGCCGGGCGCGGCCGGGGTCGGCCGGCGCCTCGGCGCTGACTCGGGCCCGCGCCGGCGCGGGCGTGGCGGCGGGCGCAGTCGACTCGCCCACGCGGCGCGAGACCAGGGTCATCGTGATCCCGAGCGCAAGGCTGACCGTCCCTGCCAACAGCGCGGTCGAGGTGAGCCCGATCGCCGGCAGGAGTACGAACCCCGCCAGCACGGTGCCGATCACCGCGCCCGCGGTGTTGACCGCGTAGAGCGTGCCCAGGACCCGCGCCAGGTCCGCGCGGCGCGATCCCCACGACACGAGGATCGGCAGCGTTGCGCCCATCATGGTGGTCGGGATCAGGAGGAGCGCGAAGGTCGCGAGAAAGCGCAGCAGGAAGTACGCCGGGCTCGAGCCGCCGAACGCGACGTAGGCGGCCCCGAGTGGCCCGTCGAGCGCCCGGATCAACCACGGGGAGACGAGCCCGAATACGCCGATGCCGATTTCGAGCAATCCGTAGGCGCGCACCGGTCGCGCCTGGCCGAGGCCCGACCTGCCGGCCCACGAGGCGCCGAGCGCGAGGCCGCCCATATAGGCGGCAACGACGGTCGTGATTGCCTCGAGCGTATTGCCGAGGACGTGGCCGAGGCCCTTGCTCCAGACCACCTCGAGCATGAGGCTCGAGGCGCCCGACACGAAGAACGCGAGGATGACGAACAGGCGGATCATGCGGTCCCGGATCCCCCGTTTACCGGTCCGGGCCGAAGTCGAGGCGCGCCAGCGCGGCCTCGTTGCGGCGGACCGGGAGGGCCTTGCTCAGCCGGGCGAGCTCGTTCTTCAGCAGCAGCTCGCTCTGCTCGGCGGCGGCGTCGCGTGCGGCGAAAGCGCGCCCCTCCTCGAACGTGCGCAGGCGGTGGGGGATGCGCTCGACGAGGCGGAGCACCCTCCACACGCTGGGCGAGGCGCTCCCCGCCACGAAGCGGTGGGCGATCACCTGTCCCGGCTGAAGCGTGTGCACCGCGCCCACGAGCGCGGTGTCGGCGAACGTGTCCGGCAGGGGCGCGGGCTGGGTGCAGCTTGCGGGATCGGTGCCCGGCGGCAGCCTCAGCGCGCACAGCGAGTCCCACGGTGTGCCCGCCTTGAGTTGGGCGATGATCGTGTCGGCGGCAGCCGAGTCCGCGGCCGCGAGGCTGCTGACCAGCGCGTGCGCGGGCACCGCATAGCGCTCCGGAGTCCGGGCGAAGCGCGCGCGCAGGGCGGTCTCGCTGGTGTCGATCTTCGCCAGCACGTGGTTCGCGTAGTAGTGATCGAGCGCGATGCCCTCGCGGCGGTTCGTCAGCGCGGCCACGACGTCCGGATCGCCCAGAAGCCCCATGCGGTCGGACTCCCGATCGAACCAGATCTGCCCGAGGAACTGCTCGCCGCGGGCCTGGATCGCGCCCGGCGTGGTGGGCAGCGCGGTCTGGAACGGGTTGAGCTGCCCGAAGCGGCGGACGAACTCGGCCATGGTGAGCGGCCCGGCGGTCGAGGTCGCGAGCGCCCGCAGGGAGTCGCCCGGGGCGAGCGCGGGCCGGTGGCTCGGGAGCCGCATGCTCATCGGGTGGGACAGGTCGGGCATCGTGGGATCGAGCGCGGCGTAGGCGCGCGCGAGGCGGCCCGTGGCGAGCGTGTCCCAGTCCGGGGCGAGGGCGGCCCGGATGCGGGCGTTGACCTCGTTGGCGCGGCGCTCCTCGGCGAACTGGCGGGCCTGGCTCTCGAGCGCCCCGGGCGGCACGGGCTTGCCGTCCGGCGTGGGCGTCATGCGCGCCCGCGCGCTATCGCGATCGACCGCGGTGACCACCGTGCTGTCGGCGACCAGCCTCCGGTACAGCGTGCGCCGGACGATGTCCGCGCGGGCCGCCACGAACTTGGCCGACTCGACGTCGGTCATGACGAACGGCTCGGCGGTCGCCGCCCGGGCGATCGCTTCCTTCTCGATGAGCTGGGCGAGGAACCCGCGTTTGCGCGCGAGGCCCGTGCCAGGGGGCCGGTAGCGCGGGTCGAGCCGGTGCCAGGAATCGAGCACGTCGCGCGCGGTGAGGTCCTTGCCGGGCAGGCGAGCGATCACCGAATCCGGCAGGGCGGGCGGGGCCGCACGGCGCGCCGTGGCAGGACGGGAGGGGGCGCCCGTCGAGGGCCCGGCGAGGAGGACGAGGACGAGCATCGCGAGAGTCATGCTGAAGCCGGGCCGCTTGCGGAGAGTTTCTCCTAAGTGGCGGTCGAATTTGTGGTTAAATGGCAAAGGACCTCCCGGGGCGGGTCGTTGGCCGCATGATACCGTGCTCCGCGCGGGCCCACAATCCGCGATTCACCAGAACTTCAACCGTCGGGTCGGGTACGAAGGGAGACCGGGCAGGCTGGCCGCGCCCGCTCAGCCTTCGTGCCATCGATCCCCAGCCACCCGGAGCCACGCGTGGTCGCACTCGCCAACCGACGATTCGCCCTCGCCGCCGCGGCCAGCCTGGCCCTGGCCGCCCTCGCCCTCCCCGGCATGCCGCGCCACGCGGGCGCCGCCGCCCTCGAGGTCGTGTCCTCGGACGCGCACGGGGTGACCCTCCGCTTCACGCTGCCCGGGCACCAGGTCGCGAGCGTCACCCGGCCCGAGGGCACATTCTGGCAACTCGAGGCCCCGGGCCTCAAGTCCACGGTCGCCGAGGAGGGCCGCCCGCTCCTGCCGGCCGAGAGCGCCCTGCTCGGGATGCCCGCGGGGACGATTCCCTCGCTGCGCGTGCTCGAGGAGACCTGGGCCGACCTGCCGGAACTGGCGGGCAAGGACCTCGAGCCGCTGGGCAAGAGCGAGTTCCGGCCCGACGGCAAGGACCTGAGCCCGACGCGCGTGTTCTACAAGGACCCGGCGTTCTACGACGGCGGCCGGGCCTGGCCGACGGCGACCGCCGAGCTCGGCGTCACAGGCGGCTGGCGCCACCAGCGCGTGGTCTCGCTCCGGGTCCAGCCGTTCCGCGTCGATCCCGCGGCGCGCACCGTGCGCATGGTGACCTCGGCCACGATCCGCGTCGACTTCGTGCCGGTCGGCGGCGCCCGACCGCAGTCCGCGACGGGCCTCGCCCCGGGCTCCCCGCTCGAGGGCTCGAGCCCCGCACCCCCCGCCTCGGACGATCGCTGGGAGGGCCTCTACCGCCGCGCCCTGCTCAACTACGATGCGGCCCGCGCGTTCCGCACGACGTCCCCCGAGCTCGTACGCACGGGGCGAGGAGTCGCGACCGGCAGCGCCGGCAGCGCCGCGGGGCAGGGCGTCGCCTACGACCCGGCGGACGAGTGGACCGTGCGCGTCGACACCACGGGCGTCTGGCGGGTTTCCTACGCGCAGCTCGCGGCGCAGGGTTTCCCGGCGGGGGTGCCGGTGACCCAGCTCGCGCTCACGCGGCGCGAGTACGCGGGCGGGCAGGTGCCGCCGTTCGTGCGTGTCCCGGTCCCGATCCAGGTGATCGAGGGCATCGGCGGCGCGGCGGGGCAGTTCGACGCGCAGGATGCGCTCGTGTTCTACGGGCAGTCGTGGACCGGGCGCGCGCACCCGAGCGACAACCGGCGGCGCTTCGGCGACTACGACATGTTCTATCTCGGCGTCGACGCCGCCTCGGGCGGCGCGCGCATGCCGGTGGTGAGCGCGGACCGGGGGCTGGTGAGCCCGTCGCGGCCGGCTTCGTTCCCGTCCTATCGCAAGTACGAGAAGCGCTACTTCTTCCTGTCGACGCCCAAGGACACCTGCACCGGCTACATGAGCTGGACGTTCCCGTACACGGACGGAACGTTCACCGACAGCCTGACCATGTGGACGCCCGACGTCGACCCGGCGGGCACGGTGCGCTTCCAGTCGCGCCTGCTCGGCATCCTGCTCTCGCCTTACCAGCACACGATGTGGATGCGCTGGAAGCGGCCGTCGGACAACCTCCTGACCCCCGTGGCGACGCGCACCTGGGGCGGCCGGGAGGCGCTCGAGACCGACACCACGTTCACGGCGGACCGGATCGCCTCGGGGACGAACAAGCTCGACTTCCGCGGCTACACGATCAACTTGAACGACCCCGACGGCGGCGCCTCGGGCGGCTCGATCCAGTCCTACTCCGTGACCTACTCGCGCCTCTACCGCGCCTTCCAGAACCGGCTCGATTGCAACTCCTCGGACGCCCAAGGCGACTTCGAGATCGAGGTCGACGGGTTCGCCGCGCCGGCCGCTCCTGCGCCGACGGTGTACGACGTGAGCGATTCGACCGCACCGCGCGTGCTCGCGATCCCGCCGGCGTTCGTGCGCTCCTCGGGGACGAACCTGTGGGCCGTGCGCTTCCAGGACCAGGCCGCCGTCGGCACCCGGCGGAACTATGTCGCGGTGCTCGGCGCGCCCCAGGTGGCCGATGCGGCCGTCGGCCGCGCGGGCCGCGTGGGCTCGCCGCCGATCTGGGACGTGCCCGGCCGCCCCGAGTTGGTGATCGTCACGCCCGAGCTGTTCCGACCCGCCGCCGAGCGGCTCGCGGCGCATCGCCGCACCCAGGGCTACGATGTGCTGGTCGCCTCGGAGAACGAGGTCTACGACACGTTCGACGGCGGCCGTCGCTCGGACTGGGCGATCCGCCGGCTGCTGGAGTACGCGTTCGCGCGCTGGAACGCGCGCTTCGCGCTGCTGGTCGGCGACGCCAGCGAGGATGCGCGCAACGAGCTCGCCACCTCGGACAAGGACTGGTTGCCCGCGCACCTCATCAGCGGGCCGGTCGGCACCTCCAATGGCCAGGAGCTGTCGGCCTCGGAATTCTGGTACGTCAACGACCTCGACAACACCTCGCCCCCCGGCCCGCCGTGCACGAACTCCGAGCCGGACCCGTTCCCGGACATGTCGATCGGGCGATTCGCGGTGGGCAGCCTCGCCGAGGCCGACGGGTTGGTCGACAAGGTGATCGCCTACGACGCCTCGGACAAGACGGCGGCCTGGCGGCACAAGGTCGTGCTGCTGCCGGACGACGCCTACTCGTTCGCGAGCTTCTTCGGCGAGGCCTCGACCCAGTACTGCTACCGCAGCGAGGAGCAGGTGTTCGAGGCGATCTCGAACCAACTCGAGACCGTCCTCCGCTCCGAGGGCGGTTACCGGGACCTCGACATCGAGCAATTCCGCCTGCGCGAGAAGCTCGCGTCGCTCGGCCGGCCGGTGCCCGGGTGCCAGCCGCTCGACAACCTGGCGAACGTGCGCGGCTACGTCGCCGCCTATACCGGGCCGCAGCTGCTGACCGACCTCGCCGACGGCTGCCTCGTCCTCAACTTCCAGGGCCACGGCAGTGCCACGGTGCTCGCCCACGAGTCGATCTGGCGGCAGGACCGGGGCGCCGGCAGCACCGACCTGGTCTACAACGAGGGCAAGCCCTACTTCTTCCTGTCGTTCTCCTGTCACGTGAACCAGTTCACGACCTACATCGAGAAGCTGGGCGGGGACGGGCTGGGCGAAGTCATGGTGCTCGGACCGCAGAATCCCGCGCGGCCGGCGGCCGGCGCGATCGGCTCCTATGCCTCGACCAACTTCGAGCTGCTGCCGTCCGACCGCTCGGGCCGGAACCACCTGAACAACTGGCTGTTCCGCGCGATGTTCGTCGATCCGCCGCACGATTCGTTCCTCGGCGAGAAGGGCGCGCGCGTGCTCCTGGGCGAGGCGCTGACGCTCGGCGGCGTGAACTCGAGCGCGGCCACGTTCGGGCTCGAGCGGCGCGCGATCCAGACCTACTGCCTGCTCGGGGATCCGTCCACGCCGATCGAGACGGGGGCGCCGCGGCTCTACGCGACTGCGAACGGGCAGGCCGTGGTCTCCGGCGTGCGCTTCCAGCCCGGCGCGCCGGGAGACTCGGTGGCGCTCGTCGTCGACCTCGTGGACGAGAGCCGCATCGACGACCTTGCGCTCACCATCACCGGCGAGGGCGCGCGCACGGTCGATCCGTCCGAGTACACGATCTCGCCGACGTACCCCGACACGCTGAACGACGGGGGCGGACGCCGCTACCTGCTGACGTGGAACGTGCGCCCGCAGGCGAAGGACGCCGACCTGACCGTGAGCTGCAAGGACCGCAGTGGCCTCCCGGCATCGTTCACCCTGCAGTTGCGGCTCGAAACGCGGCTGTTCGCGAACGGGCAGTCGATCAGCGAGGGGGACATCGCACCCTCGACGGGCGCCTACCAACTCGTGGTCAACAGCCCGGCGCGGCTCAACGCCGGCGACTTCGACTTCACGGTCGACGGGATCGTGCCGGCGGGCCTGATCGCGACGCCTGCCCCGACCGACTCCTCGCGCCGCCTGTGGGTCCTGAGCTGGCAGGGGGCGTACGAGACCGGCTCGCACGACGCCGTGCTCGTCCTGCCGGGCGGCGGGACGCGGCGGGTGTCCTTCCTGACCTCGAACGAGCCGCGCGTGGCGCTGCGCCGCGTGTTCGCGTTCCCGAGCCCGTTCGCCGCGCCGCCGGTGACGATCAACTTCACGCTCGACAGCGACCGGCCGACCACGGTCGCGGTCAAGGTATACTCGGTGGCGGGCGCGCTCGTGTACCAGCGCGTCGAACCGGCGGTCGCCCCGGGCTACCACCAGTGGATCTGGGACGGGAACGACAACTTCGGCGGGGCGCTGGCGAACGGCACCTACCTCTACAACGTGATTGCCGAGGACGACCGCGGCCTCAAGGCCGTCGAGCGCGGGAAGCTGGCGCGGCTCCGCTAGGAAATCGGGGTCCCGCGCCGGATTGACACGGCGCGGGGCTCCGGGCACGATCCGCCCCATGACCCGACCCCCTACGCCCCGACCGATCGCCGCGCGCGTGGTCCGCGCCGGGCTCCTGTTGTGCATGCTTCCCCTTTGGAGCGCGCTCACTTCGGCCGCCGTCGGCAAGCCCGTGCCCGCGCTCACCCGCTGGAACGAGCCCGGCCCGGCCGCGTTGTTCCAGCCCTTCGGGCCGGCGCCCTGGCCGCCCACGGACCCGGCGTCGCGCGAGGCGTGGGCCGAGATCGCGATGCTCGAGGACACGCGCGCGTCCGACCTCTCGCGCCTGGTCGGGCACCTGCAGTCGAACGCCGATGCGCTCGTGCGCTGGCGGGTCTGCCGGGCATTCGGGCGGCTCCAGGACACGACCGTGGTCGAGCCGCTGCTCGACGCGCTGCAGAAGGACACGGCGCCCACGGTCCGCGCCGAGGCGGCGTTCGCGCTCGGGCAGCTGGGCTCGCGCCGGGCCACGCAGGCGCTGATTTACGCTGTCCGCGAGCAGGCCGACCGGCGGGTCAAGGCGCGCGCGCTCGAGGCCCTCGGCAAGCTCGGCGACCCGGCGGGCGCGGGCGCGATCACCGCCCAGCTCACCCATGGCGACGCGGAGCTCTCGCGCGAGGCTGCGATCGCGTGCTGGCGCCTCCAGGATTCGACCGTGGCCCCGTTCCTGGCCGAGGGCAGCAAGAGCGCGGATGCGCTCACGCGGGCGTTCTGCGCCTACGCCATGGAGCGGGCCGCGGTGCCCGCCATCACGATCAAGCCGCTCACGCGCCTGGTCTCCGACCCCGACGTGACCGTGCGCGCCTACGCCGCGCGCGCGCTCGGCCGGCAAAAGTCGCCGCTCGCGCTTGCCCCGCTGCTCGAGGCCTGTGGGGACAAGGACTTCCGCGTGCGGGTCTCGGCCCTGCGCGCGCTCGGGACGCGCGCCGACTCGAGCGCGCTGCCGCAGGTCCTCGCGGGGCTGGGCGATGCCGATCCCGCCGTGCGCGAGACCGCTGCCGCGGCTGCGCTGGCGCTGCACTCGCGCGATGCCCGGGTGGCGCTCAAGCAGGCGCTCGCCGACAAGGATCCCGCGGTGCGCCTGGCCGCGGCGCGAGCGCTCGGGGGGCTGCTCGGGGACGACGCGTGGTCCGACCTGAGGCCGCTGCTCGCCGACCCCGAGCGCTGGGTGCGCGCGGGCGTG
>JBKJJJ010000128.1:0-3923 GCA_046598045.1 Candidatus Eiseniibacteriota bacterium | reverse complement strand
GCGAGCGCAAGCGGCTCATGCTGGCGAAGGTCCTGTCGCGGCCGTGCAACCTGCTCGTGCTCGACGAGCCGACGAACGACCTCGACCTCGAGACGCTCGAACTGCTCGAGGAGCTGCTCGTGGAGTACGAGGGCACGCTGCTCGTGGTGTCCCACGATCGCGCGTTCCTCGATAATGTCGTGACCTCGACGCTGGTGTTCGAGGGCGAGGGTCGATGGCGCGAGTACGTCGGAGGCTACGCAGACTGGTTGCGCCAGAAGGCGGCGCAAGCGCCGGCGCAGACCGGCGCCCGGTCGGCGCGGACGAAGTCGGGGCCGGCCCCCGCCGCGGCGAAACCGAGGCGCGCGAGCTTCAAGGAGAAGCGCGAGCTGCAGGAGCTGCCGCAGACGATCGAGCAGCTCGAGGCCGAGAAGCAGGGCCTGTTCGCCCGCATGGCGTCGCCGGAGTTCTATGCGACTCCGGCGGAGGAGATCGCGCGCCTGCGCGAGCGGCTGTCGACGATCGAGGCCGCGATCCAGCAGGCCTACGTGCGCTGGGCGGAGTTGGAGGCCCTGACCTCCGGCCCGGAGGACTGACCGGGGCCTCTCAGGCTACGGGCAAACCGGCTCGACGGGGCCGGCCGAGCTCGCGCGCAACTGCGCTGCTGAACATCGAGATCGCCCGGATGCGCCGGCCGTCTGCGAGCGTAAGTTCGAGCACCGCCATCCAAAGCTGGAAGCGCTTCAAGCCTTCGTCGAGACGTCCGGCGCCGCCGGATAGGAAACTACATCTTCATCTTCCCGGCTTCCGCCATGTCCTTGGAATTGATGTCGAACGTGATCATGAAGCCGTTCGTGCCCTTGAACTCGAACGCCTTGTCGCCGAGCCGATAGGCTTCGACCGCGTTCTGCATCAGGACAAAGCCCTCGTTCCGCGGTACGCCCCAGTACTTGAGGTTTTGGATCACGACCGGCGCGTCGGTATTGCTCTGGCGATTGCGATGCAACTCGATCTCGGCCGCCTTGCCGCCCGCGAGCTTCGCCGTCGCGACGTCCTTCGACGCCGTCCACTCCATTGCCGCGTCGGGCGCCATGGTGAAGCTCTTCCACTTCACCGGGTAGACATGCCCCAGGATCGCGCCGATCCCCTCGCGCTGCGCCGGCGTCACGGAAGGGTCGAACGTGAGGACGGCCCAGTCCATTTCGCCGTCCGAAAACTCGGCGCCGAGGTCGCCGGCCACCCAGAACTTTGCGCCGTCGAGCTTCACGTCGCCATACGAGCCCTTGTTGACCTGGAACGCGTTGTTGAACTTGCAATAGTGGTCGCCGTCGCCCATGTCGTGCCCGGCCATCCCGTCCTTGCCCTTTGCCATCGCATGCGCGGCGGGCTTGGTCGTGAAGTAGCACTGGCAGAACATGGGGCAGCTGCACGCCTCGATGATCGAAGCGTTCATCGACCAGTCGGCGGGAGCGGCCTTCGGCGCGGCGGCGGCGCCGGCAACGGTGACGGACGCGGCGCCGACGATCGCGACGCCGGCGAGCATAAGGAATGCGCGGAACATGGGGATGGCTCCTCCTGTTGATTGCGGTGGATTCCTCGGTGCCAGGGCATGGTGCGGTGAACGCGCGGAGCGAGGCGGCACGATGCTAGCCGGGCAGGTCCCCGGCGGGTGGATTTTCTGCACCGGCCCGAGGATGCCACTGCGCCAGAATAGTTTAGGGAGTCCGGGTCGGCGACCCCCCAGCCGAGGCGCGCCCGGACCAAGGCCACCGCGCGCGGGGCTGCTACACGACCGCACTCGAGTACGGGCTCACCTGGCTGTGGACGGTCGACGCCGCCACGCAGTTCGCAGCCACGCTGGGAACCATCGCGCTGGGCCGGTTGCCGACCGAGACCCGCTGCCGCTTCGCGAACGAGGGCGACTGGCCGCTCGACCTGGCGCTGTCCGCCGGGTACGAAGGGGAGCTCCACGTCGCGACCGGCGGCGCGACCGAGCAGACGATCACCCCGCGGCTCGTGCTCTCGCGGGACCTCACGCCACGACTGAATTCGACCGTGAACCTGGACTTCCCGGTCTCCCTCGACGACGAGGAGCGCGGGCGCGTCGCCCTCCTGCACCACGTAGTCGCCCGCCACGACGTGCGTTTCGGGGAGGGAGCGCGCGAGGTAGTCCAATTGCCTGGGAGCCAAGGTGGCGAGGAGCGAGATCGCCTTGAACTCCTCGGTCGTGAGCATGGGCCGCAGTCTCGCGCGCCCCGCGCGTGCCGGGCAACGGGCGGGCGACCGGGTCCCGCCGGGTGACCAGCTTCCCCTTGCCGACCCGGCGGTCGGGCGTAGAATGAATGGTGCGGAGACCGATTCAAGGAGTGGCGCCATGATCCGAACCAGTATTGCCGTCTTCGCGGCGCTCAGCGCCCTGCTGCTGGGCGTCGCCCCGCGCACCGCCGTGCACGCCGCCGAAACCGGGACGTTGTACACACTCGTCGTGCCGCCGAGTTCACTCACCGTGGGCTGCCAGGGTCCCTGCGAGTGCCCGGTCCTCGAGCGTCCCACCTACGGCAGTTTCGAGTTGATCCCCACCGGCTCCGATCCGCTCTACAATTATTATTCGGTCGAGCGCTACATCGCCTCCTTCAACAACGGCCCGGGCGCCGTCGCAATTACCGGATCCGGGCAATACAAGATCGGCGGCGAGTTCGCGCTCGTCCACCAACTCACGCTCGACCTTCAGGTCGAAGGCGGCCCGAGGCAACACTTCGACAGCGGGCTCAAGCCGGTGGGCGCGCCGTATCCACAAATCGACATTGCGTGCGCGGTGCACGGGTTTGCCTGCTACGACTCCGTGCTCGAGGTCCGCGCCAAGCCGGTCGATCTCGTGTCCGCGGCGCCGACCGGACCCCGGCCGTCCGGAGTCGAGACCGTGCGGCCGAACCCGTTTGCACGCAGCACGGCCGTCGTGCTCCGCCTCGATCGGGCGAGTCCAATCGACCTCGCGGTGTTCGATCTCGCAGGACGCCGGGTGCGTCAACTCGCGGCGTCGCGGCTCATGGATGCCGGGGACCGGACCGTGGTGTGGGACGGCCTGCGCGATGACGGTCTCGCAGCGCCCGCCGGGGTCTACTGGCTGCGCATGCGCTGGCCCGGGGGGCTGGACGGGCGCCGGCTCGTCAAGCTCGACTGAGGGGAACTCGCAGCGGAGTCTGCCGGATCAGGGGGCCGTTCTCCGGCCCTTCCAAGCGAGGACGAACAGGGTGTCCAGCGGATTGATGTAGATCGAGTGGCGCGGCATCATCCGCACGGGGCATCGATGGTAGCAGCGGTTCGCGGCGCGGTCAGCCGAGGCTGGCGCGGAGCAGCAAGCCCATTGACACGCCGCCTCTGGCCGCTCAAGTATCCTGCCGGTTGACGCTCTCGCCGGACGCATCTCCCGGCTACATTCCGACACCCAACGAATCTCCGGGGATTTCCGGAGGCGTAGGTACCCGCAATGGCGCCAGTGCAATTCCCGGCGGCCCGGCCGCGCTTCGGCGAGACCATGCGCAGCGACGGGTGGTGGTGGCAGCCGCTGGCCATCCTGCTGCCCCTGTCGACGTTCATCGTCTACGCGACGTGGGCGGCGTTCCAGGGCAAGCACTACACGTTCGGGCCCTACATTTCGCCGTTCTATTCGCCGGAACTGTTCGGGGACTCGCCTCATGCCTGGTTCGGACCCAGGCCGGGATGGTGGCCGACCTGGCTCGTGTTCTCGCCCGCCCTCTTGATCCTGCCGTTCCCCGGGCTGTTTCGCCTGACCTGTTACTACTACCGCGGCATGTACTACAAGGCGTTCATCGCGGATCCGCCGGCCTGTGCCGTCGGCGAACCGCGGAGCCGGTACTGGGGCGAAGCCTCGTTTCCGCTCACGATGCAAAACCTCCACCGCTACGCGCTCTACATCGCGCTCG
>JBKJJJ010000122.1:0-22528 GCA_046598045.1 Candidatus Eiseniibacteriota bacterium | reverse complement strand
GAGGTCGTTCGTCGGCTCGTCGAGCACGAGCAGGTTGCACGGCCGCGACAGGACCTTCGCCAGCATGAGCCGCTTGCGCTCGCCGCCGGAGAGGCGCTTGATCGAGCCCTGGATCTGCTCGGGCGTGAACAGGAAGTCGCGCAGGTAGCCCACGACATGGCGCTCGAGGCCGCCGACAGTCACGGTGTCGCGCCCGTCGCCGACGTTGTCGAACACGTTCTTCGTGTCATCGAGCACGTCGTGCAGCTGTTCGAAGTGGGCAACCTCGAGCTTTGTCCCCGGAACGACGCTGCCCTCCCGCGGCGCGAGTTCGCCGAGCAGCAGCTTGATGAGCGTGGTCTTGCCGGAGCCGTTCGGCCCGAGGATGCCGATGCGATCGCCGCGCAGGATCTTGCCGGTATAGCCGCGGACGATCGGGATGCCATCGTAGGCGAAGCCCACGTCCTCGCAGCGCAGCACGACCTTGCCGGAGCGGTCCGCCTCCTGCAGCGTGGCCTTGACGCGCGCGACCTCGTCGCGGCGCGCGCCGCGTTCGATCCGGAGCGCCTCGAGCGCACGCACCCGCCCCTCGTTGCGCGTGCGGCGCGCCTTGATGCCCTGGCGCACCCACGCCTCCTCGCGCGCGAGCTTCTTGTCGAACAGCGCCGCCTGTTCGGCCTCGACGCGCAGCTCGTCCTCGCGCTTCTCGAGGTACCGGTCATAGCTCGAGACGTAGCTGCGAATCGCGCCGCGATCGAGGTCGAGAATGCGCGTCGCCAGGTTGCGCAGGAACGCGCGGTCGTGGGTGACGAACACGAGCGCGCCGCGCCGGCGCGCGAGCGACTCCTCGAGGTGCTGGATCGCCTCGATGTCGAGGTGGTTCGTCGGCTCGTCGAGGATCAGGAGATCGGGGTCGTGCACGAGCGCGGCCGCGAGCAGCACGCGGCGCTTGGACCCGGCGGACAGCGTGTCGAGCGTCGCGCCGAGGTCGAGCGTCAGGTCGCGCGCGGCCTGGTCGATGCGGGCTTCGATCTCCCACGCGGCGTCGCTCCGCGCGGCGCCTGTGGCCTCGTGCAGGTAGCCGCCTACGCTGCCGGCGAGCTCGAGCGGGACCTCCTGCGGCAGCCCCGCCACGCGCAGGCCGGGCTGGCGCACGACGTCGCCCGAATCCGGCGTGGTCACGCCCTCGAGGATCTTGAGCAACGTGGACTTGCCTGCCCCATTGCGCCCGAGGAGTCCGACGCGCTCGCCGTCCTCGAACACCACGTTGACCGAGTCGAGCAGGGGGGGGCCGGAGAAGGTGAGGCTTACGCTGTTGAGGCTGATCAGCGGCATGGGGCGGCTCGACTCCGGGTGCGGGATGGACGACAATGGGGCGACACCCGCGAACTATGCCAGAATTGCGACCCTTCCGCTCCCACCGAACCCGAGGCGCCTGTTGGCTGCTGGCTCGATCGTTCACGTCTTCAGCGTGCAGCTGTCCCACGTCGACCGCGGCGTCTACGAGGCCCTCGACCTGCGCGTCGCGCGTCACCCCTCGGAGACCGAGGAATTCCTGTGCGCGCGCGTGCTCGCCTATTGCCTCGAGGTGCGAGAGGGGCTCGCGTTCTCGAGAGGCCTGGCCGAGCCCGACGAGCCTGCGCTCGAAGTGCGCGACCTGACGGGCCGGCTCCTCGAGTGGATCGAGGTGGGAGCGCCCGACGCCGCCAGGCTCCATCGCGCGAGCAAGGCTGCGCGCCGGGTCGCCGTCTACTCGCACCACGGCGCTGAGCGCTACTGGTCGTCGCTCGCCGGGGAGCGGATCCACAACGCCGGGGCGCTCGAGTTGTACGCGCTCGATCGGGCGCTGGTCGCCGCGCTGGTCGCACGCCTCGAGCGGCGCATGACGTTCGAGCTCTCGGTCACCGACGGTGTGCTCTACCTCACGCTCGGGGGTGAGGTGCTGTCCGGGGGCGTCACCGCGCATCGCCTTCCGGCCTGATCGACGGGTGCGGCCTGCGATTTTGCTTCGCACGACCTCGAGTGCGCTGTCCCCGTCGGGGGAAGTCGTTTTTCCCACGCCAAGCGGGTCGTGCCGCGCCCGACTACCGCATTCCCTTACAAACACAAATCAGCGGCGACCCCGCCGCGCGTCTGCGTGAGCGGGCGCAGCAGGGCCGTCGTTCATGGTTCGTTCAACCGCCCACGGGTCAGGTTGCTTGCCCGGGTGGGCAACGGGGCGCATGCTCCGGGAGTCGAGGTGTGCTCGGCAACCGCCAAGGAGGACCACCATGAATCACATTCGTCCCCGGAGTCTGATACTCGCTTCGCTGATGATCCCGTTCCTTGCGACCGGATGCTCGCATTCGCCCGAGATGAATTCATCCACCGAGAAGTCGATGGACCTCCTGGAGGCGAAGATCGAGCCGACCAAGGGCAACACCGCGCATGGTTGGGTACGCTTCGCCGCGCAGGCGGATGGCAGTATCAAGGTGGTTGCCGACCTGGACGGGCTGACTCCGAATGCCCAGCATGCGATCCACGTGCACGAAACCGGCAACTGCGACGCGCCGGACGCGATGAGCGCCGGTGGGCACTACAACCCGCAGAATCAGCCGCATGGCCTTCCGCCAACCGAGGCCCGTCATGCCGGCGATCTCGGGAACCTGACCGCGGATGCGCAGGGCCATGCCCACTACGAGGTCACCGTGAAGAACATCTCGCTCAGCGGTGGCACCAATCCGGTGCTCGGCAAGGCTGTGATCGTGCATGCCAAGCCCGATGACGGCGGGCAGCCGGCGGGAAACGCCGGCGCGCGCCTGGGCTGCGGAGAAATCGAGGTTCACTAGCGGGACCAGGCCGGTCGCCCGGTCTCCGTTCACGGATTGACACGAGGTTGCAATGAACGAGAAACCGCCGGGACAGGAACTCCCCGGAGTGGGTCGCCGGATGCTGAACAAGGTTCCGGAGCTCACGCTCTACTTCTGGATCATCAAGATCCTGTGCACCACGGTCGGGGAAACGTTCGCTGACTTTCTCAATGCGGACCTGCACCTGGGGTTGACCAACACGACCTACCTCATGGGCGGGTTGCTGATCGCCGTTTTGTTCTTCCAGTTCAGATTCCGGCAGTATCGTCCCGGGATCTACTGGCTGGCGGTCGTCCTCCTGAGCGTCGTCGGGACGCTGATCACCGACAACCTGACGGATCACTTCGGGGTCTCCCTGGTGACGACCACCGTCGTCTTCGCAGTCACGTTGGCCGCGACGTTCGGCGTCTGGTATGCGAAGGAGAAAACCCTCTCTGTGCACACGATCTTCACGACGCGGCGCGAGGCGTTCTACTGGTCGGCCATCCTCTTCACCTTTGCCCTGGGCACCGCAGCAGGGGATCTCGTCGCCGAGAGCATGCACATTGGCTACCTGCGCTCGGCCCTCATGTTCGGCGGCATGATCGCCGCCGTTGTCGTGGCCCACAGGCAATTCAAGCTGAACGGCATTCTCAGCTTCTGGATCGCCTACATCCTGACGCGTCCCCTCGGGGCGTCGATCGGGGACTACCTTTCGCAGGACCGCGCGGACGGCGGCCTCGGGCTCGGCACGGTCGTGACGAGCGCCGTATTCCTGCTCACGATCCTCGCGTTGGTCATCTACCTCGCGATCACCCGGCGCGACGTCTCTCGCGCCGTGCCGGCGGAGGTCAGCCCCGCATGATGAAAAGGCCGGCCCCATGTCCCGTGCTCATGAACCGCAGCCAAACGGCGTACTCCTGTTCCCTACCGTGGGTGTCTCCGCGGACAGGTGAGCGTGGAATTGACTAGGGCTCGCACGTCTGCGAGTCAACAGTGAACGCATGCCTCACTCGGTTCGAGCCCGTCCGCGAGACCGGCGAGGTCGCAGGGAATCCGGCAGGTCGCAGTCCACGTTCGCTCACCCGTTGTCCTGGGAGGCAAAACATGAAGGTCTCGAGAGTGCTCATCGCAACGCTTCTGCTCGCCACAGTCGCGGTCAACGGAAATGCCGCGCCGGCGCAGGGGCATGCGATGTCCCGAATGAAGGCTCACGCGAAGGCTCACGATACGCAAGCCGCGCTCGCCGCCGAGGCCAAGGTCAGCATGGCGACCGCCCGGGCGACTGCGCTCGCAAGGGTTCCAGGCGGCGTCATCAAGTCTTCCGAACTGGAGCGCGAGGGCGGCAAGCTGATCTACTCGTTCGCCATCAAGGTGGCGGGCAAGTCGGGAATCGAGGAGGTCAACGTCAACGCGATCGACGGCAGCGTCGTCGCGATGCAGCACGAGAGCGTGCGCACGGAGCAGAAGGAGTTGCAGCAGGAACGGGCGGAACTCAAGAAGCGCTCCTCGAGCACGACGAAGCCCTCCGCCACGAAGTAACCCTCGCGGAGGCCGGCGCGCCCCAATCCCCGGGACGCGCTGGCTGACGCCCGGGAGCGGTCAAAGGTTCCGTACCCGGTGAGCCTGCGGCTACGGCTGGACCGTCCTCATGTACGCCACCAGCTGGTCGAGCGCCTTGCCCCAGCCGGTCTCGAATCCCATCTCCTCGTGACGCTTGCGTCCCGCCTCGTCGCGGTGAATTGCGGTGGCGACGTAGCGGGTCCCTGTCCCGTGCGGCTCCAGCGTGATGATCGCGCTGAAGAACGGATTCGGCGACGGGCGGTACCCCGGGAGGAGCGCGTCGGTCCACACCAGGCGCTGGTTCGGGACAACCTCGAGATAGCAGCCGATGTTCGGGAACTCCTGCCCTTCCGGCGACCGCATGATGGTCTTGAACTCGCCCCCGGGGCGCAGGTCGATCTCGCAGTGCGTGGTCGTCCACGGCGCCGGCGTGAACCAGTTGACCACGTGCTCGGGCTTCGTCCACGCCGCCCAGACGAGCGCGGGCGGGATGTCGATCACCCGTTCGAACACGAGGTCGAGCGCTGGGTCCGGCTTGAACAGGGTCGTGGGCGTCATGGCCTGGGGGCTAGCGCCGATCAGCGGGCGTGGCCAACAGCTCCACGAGGTGCGGTTTCCACAGTGCGGCCCAGGTGTGGGTGCCGTGCCCGTGCGTCTGCGCGCTCGCCGGGATGAGCACGAACTTACCGCGCTTGACGCGCTGGATCTCCCGCTCCGCGACCCCGAGCTCGGGCGGATTGATGAAGTCATCGCCCGAGTTCACGAACATGAGCGGGGCCATGATGCGCTCGAGCCCCGGCGACGGATCGTAATTGCGGGACGCGCTGATCTGATACAACAGGTCATTCGCGTCGAGCGGCGGCAGGCGGGTCTTCATGTAGTTCGCGTAGTAGTGGTCCGCGGAATCCCGCGTCGCCATGCTCAGCTGCATCGGCAGTGGCGCGCTCCCCGCGATCAGGAGCAGGTCGAGCGCGGTGTGCAACGCGCGCGCGGGCTCCGCGGTATAATCGCCGCCCTTCCAGTCGGGATCGCCCTCGATGGCGTCGATCACCATCGTGCGCCAGATCCGGTTCCTCCCCGCGATCTGGATCGGCAGGCACGCCAGCGGCATGAGCGCGTCCATGAAGTCCGGGTAGGTCTCGCCCCAGACGAAAGACTGCATCCCGCCCATCGATGTCCCCATGACCAGACGGAGGTGTTTCACGCCCAGGTGCCCGGTCACGAGCCGGTACTGCGCCGTCACCATGTCGTCGTAGTCGTAGTGGGGGAACCGCGCATGCAGTCCGTCACTCGGCTTGCTCGAGCCGCCATGGCCGATGCCGTCGGGCAGGATCACGTAGTAGCGCGTGGTGTCGAGCGGCTGCCCGGCGCCGTAGAGCTCGTTCGCGAACTGGGGAGACAGGAACTGTCGGCCCGAGCCGCCCGTCCCATGCAGGATCAGGACGCCGTTCGTGATCGCGCCCCTGGCATCGCGCGCGGGTCGCCCGAGCGTGAGGTAGTGGACACGCAGCGCGGGCATCGACTCGCCGGAGCGAAACTGGAAATCGCGCAGCTCGAAGTCGCCTTCGCGCGGCGGCGCAGCGGGCGAGGCCGCCCGCGCCGGGGAGAGCAAGAGCGTCGAGGCCAATGCGAGGCAAGGAATCGAGACGAGCCGCATGGGGGATCTCCGTCTGTTCGTTCAGACCTCTGCCGGCTCCTGCGCCCTCGCCGTCCGGGCAACCGGCTCAGGTGCGGGGTGGTGCGCCGCTGCAAGCTTGGGTGCGGGCATGCGTTGAGCACCGCGCCAGCGGTCGAACGACGAGGCTTGATGGGCACACGCGATCGTGCAGAAGGGCGCGCACGCCTTCTTCTCCGAGTACGCCTTGCGAATGTCCGCCAGCGTGTACTCCAGGAGCGGGATGGCCGGCGTGCCGCGCTGCTGGGAGCAATAGTGCACCAGGCCGTCCTCGCAGACATAGAAGTACCGGGAACCGGCGCGGCAGAGCCAGTCGTTGGGTCGGCCCGCCGCCAGGTTGTTCTGAAAGGACCCATTGAATCGCGTGATGCTCCAGCGGTTGAGGACCTGGAATCGATCGTAGATTTCCCGATCCAGGGCCGCGAGGGGCTTCAGGTGCCCACGGCCGTTGTGGATGATGCCCATGGTCGAGGTGAACCCGAGCTCGCGCGCGCGCCCCGCGACGACCAGGGCATCCTCCGGCTGGGCCGTGCCGGCGCCAACGACGGAGTTGATGTTGACGTCGAACTCGGCATGCTCCGCAAGCAGGACCAGCTTGCGGTCGAGCACCATCAGGCTCTTCTTCGACACGGCATCCGGCTTCAGGTTGTCGATGCTGATCTGCAGGCGATCGAGTCGCGCGGCGTTGAGGGCATGAATCCGGTCGAGGCTGAGAAGCAAGCCGTTGGTGATCAGGGTCACGACCATGCCGCGGTCGTGGATGCGACGAATCAGCGTTTCGAGGTCGGGGTGGAGCAGGGGCTCACCGCCGCTGATCGTGACCACCGCGGTGCCCAGCGCAGCCAGTCGATCGATTCGTTCGAACATCACTTGCGTCGGCACAGGCGGGGAATGCTTGTCGTACTCGTTGCAGTAGGAGCATGCCAGGTTGCAGCGACGCATCGGGATCATGTGCACGAGCAATGGACGGCAAGGATCGAGCGAGGCGCGCACGATGATCCGCACTTCGCGCAGCCGGGAGGACCACGGTCGACCGCGGCGGCCGGGAAAGGACATGGGCTTCACCATCCTTACCTGTCTGACGGGACCATGGATGGGAAACCATGCTCCCGGGTCTCCACGCGAAGATGTAGAACGCTCCGATGCACATCGGGAGGACGGGGCGACCGTCCGGGCGAGGCAGTACAGTGGGGGAGGCAGCCCTTCTTCGCAAGGGACAATTGAATTCCGTCGAGATCGGCCACCGGGGGCCGGATCGACCGGTCCGGGGGAACTATCCCAGCCGGTCGTGCTAGGTTCTTTGGGCGCGGACAGCGCGCGGAAGGAGTGACCGCCCGTGAAGTTGAACGCACCCGGATCCGCGTGTTTCGCGCTGCTCACGTTGCTGCACCTGTCCCTTGCCGGCCGTGCGCAGGCGGGCAATGGCGACCCGGTCGATGGACACCCGACCTGGCGAGAGCGGGCGATCCTGGCATTGAGCAATGCGTGCCGCCAGGGGCCGGAGCAGTATCGCGACACCTACCTCCGCGGCGCGCGGATCCTGCGGGCGCGCAATTATCCACCCGTGCCGCCCTTGTACGCCTCGTTGCCGCTCGAGCGCGCGGCACGCACGCACTCCGAGGACATGGCGCGCACGCCCTGTTTCCAGCACGACTCCTGCGATGGCACGAGCATCTGGAAGCGCATCCGCCGTTATTACCCCGGTGCCGTGTCCATGGCCGAGAACATCGCGAACGGTTATCGCTCGCCGCTCGAGGTGGTGAACGGCTGGCTGCTCGACGGCGGCGCGGCGGACCGCTCGGCCGGGGATGGGCATCGCCGGAGTCTCCTGTCCGCGAAGTTTCGGGAGGCGGGCATCGGCAGCGCGGAGGGAGGACCGCGCGAGACCTACGACACGCAGGATTTCGGGAGCGGCGAGCCGGACTTCGACACGCCCCTCGTCTCCGGCGCGCACGTGCTGGCCGCCGCCGACGAGATCACGTTTCTCGCGAGCTATCGCGCCGCGGATGCAGAGCCCCCTGCGGGTGCGTTCGTCGAGATCGACGGCAAGCAGGTCGCGATGACGCTCGCGTTCGGTTCGGAGCGGAGCGGCACCTATCGCGCCTTGCTCAGGCGCGCGGACCACTGCCGGCGTTACCGCTTCCAGTTCGAGGACCACGACGGACGCACGTGGCGCTATCCCGAGGAGGGAAGCCTGTTCACGACCGGCGAGGGCGGCTGCACCCGCGAGTACGAACGCGGAGAGTGATCGTCCTGTTGCCCGCGCGCGCGCCCCGGTCCAGAATTCGTTCCATACCCTTGCCCGGGAGTGTCTGATGGGAAAGACGATGTTCGGGTTCATCCTCGGAGTGCTGATCGTGCCGGCGCTCGGCGCGGCGGTCGTGCTCACGGGACACTTCCCGTTCGAGGCGACGACCCGGCCACCCGGTTGGGAAAAGCAGATCGCGAACATGGCGCTCGACCCGGCGCTCGAGAAGAAGATGGCGGGCCTGACCAACCCGATCACCGCGAACGACGAGAATCTCCTCAAGGGCATGAAGCTCTATCGTGATGATTGCGCGAACTGCCACGGCGATTCCGGCAAGCCGAGCCGTTGGGGACGGAACAATTTCTATCCGCCGGCGCCCCAGTTCGCGGACCGCGGCGTCGACGATCCGGTGCCCCAGGTCTTCGTGGTGGTGAAGTACGGGGTGCGCTACACGGGAATGGCCGGCTGGAAGGACCAACTGTCCGAGGACGACATGTGGCGCGTGGCCACGTTCCTGACGCGGGTGGAATCGCTGCCGCCGGCGGTGGCGTCGGTCTGGAAGAACAGGCCGTAGGCGGGGAGGCGGCGTGCAGGATCGAGTGGGCGTCTCCGGAGCACTCGGGTTGCTCCTCGGCGTGCTCTGCGCGGTCGCCGGCTGCGCCGGCTGCGCGGGCTCGCCGTCGGGGACGGCAGACCCGGCTGTGGGCTGGTGGCGGGGGTCGGCGGTCCATCGCGGCGCCCGACTCGACCTCGGAGTCCATTTCTTCCGTGAGCGGGGAGTCCTCGAGGCGACCCTGAGCAGTGCGGACATGATGATCCTCGATCAACCGCTCGATGCGGTGCAGTGCGCCGGGGGACAGGTTCGCTTCACGACGCGCGACGAACATCCTTTGCGTTTCGTCGGACATGTCGTCGGCGATTCGATCCGCGCCGTCGCACTCTTGGGGGCGGTGCCGGGCGTGGTGGAGCGGGGACCGGACGCTGCGGCTGTGCTTCAACTCGGGCTGGCCCGTGTCGCGCGGCCGCCTGCGGCGCCTTACGCCACGAGGGGCGTCCAGTTCGGGGGTCGCGCGGGGCGGCTTGTGGGGACGCTGTTCGTTCCCACTCCTGCGCATCGCAAGCAAGCGGGTGTCGTGCTCCTGCAGGGCTCCTCGTCCAACCTGGCCCGTGAGTACCTCTTTCAGGCCGACCACTTCGCCCGCAAAGGCTTCGTGGTCCTCGCTTTCGACAAGCGCGGGGCGGGCGCGTCTTCGGGCGAATACGGCGCCGCGAACTACGAGGATCTTGCCTCCGACGCTGCGGCTGCAGTCGAGTGCCTGCGCTCGCAACCGGAGGTCGACTCGATGCGCGTGGGTGTCTGGGGACTCAGCCAGGGGGCGTTCATCGCGCCGCTCGTCGCCGCACGAGTACCGGCGCTGCGTTACATCGTTGCGGTGTCGTCGCCTGGCGTGCCCATCGGCGAGGCGGCGGTGTTCCAGGACAGCGTGCGATTGACCAGCGCCGGGTTTGGCGCTTCCGACGTAGGACGCGCCTGTGCGCTCGACCGGATCCTGCTCCTCTGGCTGCGCACTGGCCGCGCCGGCCCGGTATTGGCGACACGGCTCGCGAACGCCGCCGACACCCCATGGCGCCGCGCGAGCTCGCTTCCGGCGCGGCTCCCCGTCGGCGCTGCGCTCGAGGGGTGGTACTGGCGGGGGCGAACTCTCGATCCGGCGCCGTGGTGGCACTCCGTGCACGTGCCCGTGCTCGCGGTGTTCGGGGCCGCGGACGCGTTGATTCCGGCGGCGCTCAGTGCCCGGCGCATCGAGCGCGCGCTCCGCTCCAATGGGAATCGTGACGTGACCGTGCGCGCCTTTCCCGCGGCGAATCACGAGTTGCGCGTGCTCCCGCTGGTCGCGGGCGGGCCGTGGGATTGGCCGCGCGCGGCTCCGGGCTATCAGGAACTCGTGACGCACTGGATGAAGTCTCACTCCCAGTCGGGGAATCCCTGAGATCGTCGTCGAGGAGACAAGGCGCTCTCCCCACATCGCGCCCGATTGCTGTCAGGAAACCCCTTCACATGAACCCCGCAAAGCACAAAACTCCAACGAGATAGCACACAACCCCGGCTCATTCTCGGTGTTGTGTGAGACACTCCCTTTGCACGAGCGCTGCAAGTTCAGGGCGGTCGTGCTTTTCATGGTGAGGCGCGTGGTTTCGGCCGCCATGGCCGGAACGTCTGCGACGCCATCGTTGAACAAGGAGGTGTCCCCGTGTCGAAACACTACATCCGTTCCATCCTGGCCGCGGCCGGGCTGTTCGTTTTGGCCCTCGCGCCCGGGGCGCAAGCGGCGTGTCAGATCAGCGGCCCGAACACCGCGAATGCCGACCAGTCATTCACGCTGTGTGGGCCCGCCATCAGCGGCTCGACCTACGAGTGGCAGGGCCAGTCCATCACCAGCAACACCTACGCGCGTTGCATCGGCGTCGACGGACTGGCGCGCGGAACCTACCAGTTCGTCCTGATTCGCCGCGTGAACGACGTCGAGGTCGAGCGTTGCACCAAGGTGGTCAACGTGGGCGGATCGACCGGCGGCGTCGAGTCGTGCAACATCACCGGCCCCGAATCGATCAACCAGGGCATGACCGCCACGCTGTGCTCGCCCCAGGACGGACTTCACGAGTACACGTGGACGGCCCCGAACGGCACGACATCGAACGCGGGTTGTATCAGCGTGAGTGAGGACGGCACGTACTCGCTGGTCAGCCGCAACCGCATCACCGGCAGCTCGCGCACGTGCATGCACCGGCTGACCGTGGTCGGATCCTCCGGCGGAAGCGCCGGCATGTGCGACATCACCGGCCCGACCACGATTCCGGCCGGCTCGGCGGTCCAGTTGTGCGCCCCGTCGCTCGCGAATACGACCTACCGCTGGGCCGGGCCCGATGGACTCGTCTCGACCGACCGCTGCATCAACGCCGATGCGGGCGGCACCTACTACCTCGTCATGCGCAACGTCGGCAGCGGACGCACCACGCGCTGCAGCCAGGCCATGACGGTGGTCGACCAGGGCAGCGGCGGTGGCAACGAGGACGCCGACAGCCCGGTCACCGACATCTGTCCGCGCGGCTTCCAGTTCTGGCGCATCGTGAGCAACCAGTCCAGCTCGGTCAACGGCGCCGACCTGACGCGCACGGAACTGATCCGGCTCGCGCGGGCGGTCGATGACAAGTCGACCTACCTCAACTGGGCGAACGACGTCGACGGGTTCCGCCAGGCGTTGAACCCGGGCCGTCCGCTGACCAAGCGCAAGCAGATCATCCGGCAGTTCGTCGCGCTGCTGGCAAATGTGGCCGCGGGCGACATGGGCGTGACCGCGGAGAACGGAAGCACGATCGGGATCGACGCCGACGCCGCGGTCAACTTCGGCGGTGCGCGCACGGTGGGGGAGCTGATCGCGCTGACGGACCGCCTGTTGCGCGCGAACCGTGGTGACTTCACGAAGCTCAATGCCACGCTCAACCAGCTCAATCGCGGTCGCGGGATCGGCTCGACCTGCGACTAGGCGCGTCCCGCTGAGTCCAGGCGCTTCCCTCCGAGGGAAAACACGAAGGAGCCGGCCGCCAAAGGCCGGCTCCTTTTTCATTTCGTGCCGGGCGGGCACGGCCTGGCCGTCAGCGCACGAGCACCATGCGCCGGGTCTCGGCTTCAGCTCCGGCCTCGAGGCGGTAGAAGTAGAGTCCCGCCGCCACCTTCGCCCCGCTCTCGTTCTGCCCGTTCCAGTCCGTGGAGTGGCTCCCCGCGTCGAGTTCGCCGCCGTCGACCAGCGTCCGCACC
Source organism: Candidatus Eiseniibacteriota bacterium (assembly GCA_046598045.1). Lineage (GTDB taxonomy): Bacteria > Eisenbacteria > RBG-16-71-46 > RBG-16-71-46 > DASYSL01 > JANPEF01. The sequence continues at coordinate 10,418 of JBKJJJ010000122.1, read as the reverse complement.
AGGCGACCGGTCACGTCGTAAATGCGCATGGTGACGCGCGTGCGCCGCGCGAGGTCGAACGAGATCGAGGTGCGCGTCCCGAACGGGTTGGGCGCGTTCGGGGCCAGCCGCAACGTCCACGCGTGGCCCGCGTCGCCGACGCCGACGACGTTGCTCGAGTCGTAGATCATCGCGACGAACTCGGGATGGTCCACGAACGGATTGCGGTTGCGCTGGATCGCGTAGACCGCGCCGTTGCGCATGCGCTCCTTCCAGCTCACCGGGTCGGCCAGAGACCACGCCGAGTACTGCGCGACCGCCCACGGCACGAGCTCGGCCCCGACCGCCGAGGGGCTCCCGGGCCAGCTCTGGTCCTCGTTGAAATAGCGCGTCGCGACGTAGAATTGCCCGCGCGCCAGGTCGCCCTTGTAGGGGTCGATCGGCTCGAACACGGTGCCGACGAAGCCGGCCGTCGCGCTGCTGCCGAGCTTGCTGCCATTGAGCGAAGTGATCGACGCCGACGCGACGTTGCCGTACACGTAGTTCGCGCGGTAGCCGTTCACCTTGGCATCGGTGGGGTAGAGAATCCACAGGTCGGAGTACATCGGCAGGCTGCCGCCGAACCACGACTGCGGCCACGAGTGCTCGCGGTTGTAACCGAGGCCCTCAGTCGCGCCCTGGCCGGTCTGGCCGAAGCTGTATTCATAGGGCGGCGTGCCTCCCGGAATATCCGAGTACATGTCCCAGACCTTGCCATTGGGCTTGACGTCGGTGGTCTGGAACGCGGTCAGCGCGCCGCTGTAGCTGCCGACGGTGTGGTTCTTGATCTGGTTGTGGAGCGCGATCCGCAGCGCCGATCCGATGAGCCCGATCGCGCTGTCGTAGTAGCCCGCGGGGATGGTGACGTCGACGTAGTTGAACGCGCGCGTGGCGCCGAACGCGAAGTTGCCGTCGAGGTCGGCGACGCCGTTGACGGTCATCGTCCGCGTGCCCGCCGGGACGCTGCGGATGGTCACGAGCACCTGCGAGGTCCGGACCGAGTCGCGCTCGGCGGTGACGCCTGAGAGCGCGCCGATCGCGTAGTTCGTGGGGGTCTCCGCGCTGGTCCTCTCGACCGGCTCGCTGAAGAACACGAGGAACGTCGAGTCGCTCATTTCGCCGACCGCGAGGATGCTCGGCGGCACGCCCACGCCGCCGCCCGGGATCGTGTAGCTGCGCACGGTCGATTGGCTCGTGGCGACCGCGCCCACGGCCTGCACCTGGTAGTAGATCGAGACGCCGCTGGCCTGGCCGTTGATCTGCGCGGTCGTGCGGTAGGTGTTGCCCGTGAGCACGGTCATCCCGATGACGTTCGGCAACGAACCCGCGGAGGTGCCCCACGACAGCGTGACGGACTGGAGCACGCCGCTGGTGTCGACCACCGTGGCCTGGACGTCCACCGGGACGCCCGCGGGGGGCGAAGCGGGGTCGGTCACGATGTTCGTGATCACCGGTCCGCCCGCGGGCGGCGCCGAGCCGTTGTGTGACCCGGGGCTCGCGTTGGTGGCGAGCAGGACCGGCGTCGCCGTCCACTCCGACGCGGTGTAGACCGGGTTGGGTCCGGTGATGTTCGCGTTGCGCACCAGGTCCTTGTTCTCGAACAGGTCCCCCGGCGCGACCACGCGGTCGATCACCACGTTGCTCTGGTCGACCAGCTTCGCGCCGTCGCCGATCTTGCCGTTCCAGTTGCCATAGTTCGACAACCAGGACGCGCTCGCAAAGTGGATGGGAAAGACCGTGGCCGGAGCCGTGCTGCCCGCGACCTTGGCCTCGCCCACGCCCAGGGTGCCGAAGAGCGTCCACGTGTTGACGTCGACGTTGTTCGCCACCGCGATGATCTTCCAACTCGTCAGGTCCACCGGGCTGGGGCCCGAGTTGTAGATCTCGATGAAGCGATCCGTCTGGTAGTTGTTCTGCGGATCACACAGCTCGGACAGGAAGACCCCCGCGCGGACCGGGCTGGTGGCGGCGAGGCACGCCGCGAGCATCGCGGCCACGAACGGCACTGGAAGTTGGCGCATGAATTGGGCGAGGCCCTTCGGGAACGGGGTCAATGGGCTGCCAAGGAATGGTCGCGGAGAAGTTTATCGCGGCGCGGCGCGGGGGCAAAGCAGCAAGTGGCGGGGTTCTTGCATTCTCCCGGGGTGGCTCCCGAGCGACTGCCCGAGGAACCCCAGGGGAGGAAAATTGCGCGAGTCCGGGGGATGGAAGCGGTGATTGCCCTGCCGCGCGTGCCGCAGCGCCTGAGCCGGCACAGCCTGCGGGCGCTCTATCAGCGCAATTTCCAGGATTCCCGGCGGGAGAGGCTGTTTCTGGCCTCGATCGCGTTCTTCGTCACCTTCGGCGTCACGCGGCTGGTCACCCACGCGATCCACGGGGGCTCGAGCCACTTCGGCAACGTTTCGTTCCGCGGCCAGCACGTCCACCACCTGGTGTGGGGGATCCTGCTGCTGCTGTTCGTGGGCTATGGCTGGCTGATCCAGTTCGGGAACGGCCCGAACCGGTCCTCGCGCATCGCGGGCCGGATCATGGCGGGCCTGTTCGGCACGGGCGCCGCGCTCACACTCGACGAGTTCGCGCTCTGGCTCAATCTCCGCGACGTGTACTGGGAACGCGAGGGGCGCGCGAGCATCGACGCGATCGCGCTCTTCGGCGCGGTGTTCCTGGCGGGATTGTGGGGAGGGCCGTTCCTGCGCGCGGTCGTGCGCGAGGGTCTGCGCATGGTCCGCTTCGCATGGCGCACCGTGTTGCGCGGCTGGCGCCGGGCACGGTCGCGCCCGGCGAGACCCGGCCGGTGAAGCGGGGCGCCCCCGGGTGGGGACGCCCCCGATGCTCGCGTTAACGATACAGGTTGCGGATCCGGCCCCAGCTTGTCGAGACGACCGGCGTGCCGGCTTCGAGGAAGCCGCGAATCTCGCCGCCGCCGAAGGCGGTGGTGTGGACGTTGACGTACGCCTTGCCGTCCGCGATGGCCTGGAACAGGAACGCCCTCGCGCCCGCGATATCGGTGTGCGCCGTGACGAAGCTCGGGTTGTAGCTCGAGGCCAGCGTCATGTCGGGCGTGTTGTCGTACGCGCCCGAGGTCACGCCGGAAGGAAATCCGGCAAACGACGGCGTCGTGGTGGCCACGCCCGCGGTGCCCGTCCCGGCCACCGCCGTGGCGCAGTGGATGTGGCAAGAGGTGGTCGTGCCGAGGAGGCCGCTGAACGAGACGCGCACGCGCATCGTGTTCGCCACGGCGTCGACATCCACCTGGGAGAGACCCGTGCCGGGCGAAGCGTTGGGCGGCGACTCGTTCGCACCGGTCAGCGTCGTGACGTAGGAGACGACCGCGGCATTCGCGGCCGGGGCAATCCCGATGATGGCGGGCGCGACGATCGCCGCGGCGAATTGCAATTTCGAAACCCTGGTCGCATTCTGGATCATGGGTGGAACTCCTCGAGTGGAGGGAGGGCGAGATGCAAAGGTCCTTCGCGGCGATGCTTCCGGCCGGGATCCTGTGATGAGGTTGCGCAAATGGAGGCCCTGGACGCAAGCCACCGCCGGCAGACTACTCCTCCCGGGCCCCCGCGGGAAGCTTCCGCCGGGCATCCCCGACGGCACAAGGGGTTACGCGCGCGGCAACACTTCGTCACCCCGAGGCCTAGACGGAGCTGTTCCCGCGGCTCCTCCGATATACGCTCAGGAGCATCATCCCGATGGCCATGCCGTAGAGGATGCCCAGGGCGCCGTCCTTCAAGTCGGCCGACATCGGGTGAGTCGGACGGGCGAACCATCGGACGAGCGAAGCGGCGAGCAGGCACAGGAGGCCGAGGCGCATCTGGGCAATGGGATGCTTCAGCGACTGGCGCAGGGACATGTTCGGATCTCCTTCACGGTTCAGTCCTTCCACGTGTACCAGGCCATCAAGGCGAGCTTGACGGCGGCAATCGAGATGGCGACGGCGAGCAGTTCCCAATTCCAGACATGATCAACGACGTCGTGGTACAGGAAGAGCGCGACCGCGACGCAACCGCCCACGATGCCGGCGATGCTGGTCGAGCGCCGCCGGTGTTCGAGAAAGCGCTCGTCCACGACCCGCGGCAGCAGGCTCATGATTCGTCCCCCAGTTGAAACAGCTTGTCGGTGGAGCAGGCGAACACGCGCGCGAACTTCAGCGCGAGTGGCAGGCTCGGGACGTAGCGGTCGCACTCGATCGAATTGATGCTCTGGCGCGAGACGCCCGCCGCGTCCGCGAGCTGCTGTTGCGTCCAGCCGCGCGCGCTGCGGAGTTCCCTGACCCGGTTTCGGACGGTGGTCGACATGACAAGCCAACTTGCCATACGGAAGTGTGGCTTGTCAAGTGCGCTTGTCATACCTGGGCACGGAACGGGACCGTCTGTGGCCGTCCGACCCGGCGATCGGCGATACTGACGCGCCCGTGCCCCCGTGAAAGGAGAGACCCGATGCCCGACCGCCTGGCTCCTGCCCTATGACCCAACCCGATTCCCCGCGCGCTGACCGCATCCTGCTCGAGGGTCCGCACTCGCGGCTCGAGGAGCTCCGCCTCGTACTCGGTGCGCTGATGGACTTCATCCGCGGCTTTCGCGCGCTGCACTTCGTCGGTCCGTGCGTGACCGTGTTCGGCTCCGCGCGCTTCCGCGAGGACCACCCGTACTACGCGATCGCGCGCGAGGTGGGGCGGCGACTGGTCGGGCTCGGGTTCACGGTGATGACCGGCGGGGGACCGGGGATCATGGAGGCCGCGAACCGCGGAGCAAAGGACGTCGGCGGCCGCTCGGTCGGCTGCAACATCAAGCTCTCCTCGGAGCAGGACCCGAACGCGTACCTCGACCGCAGCGTCACCTGCGAGTATTTCTTCGTGCGCAAGGTCATGCTGTTCAAGTACTCGTACGCGTTCGTCGCCTTGCCGGGCGGCATGGGCACGATGGACGAGCTGTTCGAGGCCCTGACGCTCATCCAGACCGGCAAGATCGCGCACTTCCCCGTGATCCTGATCGGGACCGAGTACTGGCAGCCCCTGGTCGCGATGCTCGAACGGATGTGCGTCGAGGGCTCGATCGCGCGCGCCGACCTCGGGCTCATGCTGGTGACCGACGACCTCGACGAGGCCATGCGCTACCTCGAGACCAAGGCGATCGCGCCCTTCGGCCTGCACGCGCGGCGGGAGCCGCGGGCGTGGGGGTGGCTGGGCGAGTTCACGCCCCGGACTCCGGAGGTTCCGGCTGGCAAATCCGCGGGACCGCGCGGATAATCGGCGCCGGGAGGTCGCGGATGAAGAAGTCTCGGCTGCAGGGAACGAAGCGAATCCGCGCCGGGGCATGGCTCGCGCTCGGCGTGGCGGCGATGCTCGCCGGCTGCGCCACCACGGGCAGCGTGCAGGGCCGGGTCACGGTGTCCGATCGCAAGGCGGGATCGTCGAGCGACGCGGTGATCGTCGCCACGCCGATCGATGTCCGGGAGACTCCGCTCGGGAGGGGCCAGGCGGAGATCACGGTCACGGCAGGCCAATTCGCCCCGAACACGCTGCTGATCGAGCCCGGCACGACCGTGCGCTTCACGAACCGGGACGTGCTCTACCACAACATGTTCAGCCGATCGGCCGGGAATCGTTTCGACCTGGGCAGCATCGCGCCCGGGTACGCGCGAGCCGTGCACTTCGAGCGCGCGGGCGTGGTCGAGGTCTACTGCGAGCTCCACCCGCGCGAGGTGGCCCACATTGTCGTGGCGCCGAGGCGCTCCTCGACACGGCCGCAGGCGAATGGCACGTACCTGCTCGCCGGGCTCACCCCGGGCCCCTATACCGTGCGGGCCTGGCACCCCTTGCTGGGAAGCCAGACCCGGCGCATCGATCTACCGCCGCGCGGGCGGGTGACCGTCAACTTTCGGTACTAGGCGTTCGAAGGGGCCGCCTCCGCGGACCACTTCACGCCGCGCGCCCAGGCGGCGAACGGCGTCGGGACGATCCCACTCTGCTTCGCCAGCCCCGCGATCTCCACGCTGTAGCCCACGCGGTCGAACCACTCGAGCATGAGTGCGTAGTCGGCGCTGAACGCGCGAACGTCCTCGATCGGCACGCGCACGAAGTCGATCTCCCGGCCGGCAGCCGCGCTCAGGAGCTTCGCCACCTCGGGCATCGTGAGCCCGTCGCCCGCAAGGTCGATCGCCTGGCCATTGAGCTGGGCGTGCTGTTCGAACGCGCGCGCGCCATGCTTGCCGATATCGGCGACCGCGATCATCTGCAGCGGCGTCGTGGGCTCGAGCGCGACCGCGAGGTGTCCCTGCTGGATCGCCGGCAGGAAGAACGGTCCCGCAAAGTTCTCCATGAAGAACACCGGTCGAATGATCGTGTAGGAGGGGAAGCCGAGGCTCCGGATCGTCTCCTCGATCCGCCCCTTGTTCTCGAAGTGCGGGATGCCGGTCTTGTGCTGCGCCGAGCTGACGGATGTGTACACGAAGTGCTGGACGCCCGTACGCCGCGCGATCTCGGCGAGGCCCTTGCCCTGGACCTCTTCCTGTTCGACGCCCGCCTCCCACGTGTTCTGGACCGAGAACACGCCCCACGCGCCCGCGAGCGCGCGCTCGATCGAGGCCGCGTCGTCGAGATCGCCCTGCGCGATCTCCGCGCCGCGCTTCGCGAGTGCCTGCGCCGCCGGGCCTTCGGGATGGCGGGTGAGCGCGCGGACCTTGTGGCCCTTCGCCAGCAACTCGTGGGCGACGGCGCCGCCCTGGTGCCCGGTCGCGCCGGTGATCAGGATCAGGTTCTTTCCAGTTTCCATGGTGCTCTCCTTGGTCGGGTGGGGTGAGGCGCAGAACGGAATGTTACACCGGAATGAACCGGGGCCCGCGGCGAAGTGCCACGGGCCCCGAATTGTCCGCGTGCCTGGATGGGCCTACGAGGTCAGGATCACGACCTGCTTGACCTTGCGGAATTCCGCGGGGCTCAGGATGTGCAGCTCCATGTGCCCGTCGACCAGCAGCAGTTGGTAGCTCGATGCCGGCTGGGCGCTCAACACGCGCGCCTTCGGCGAGGAGGTCACGATCACCGTCTGCTCGTCGGTGTCCATGGAGACGAATGCAGTCTCGTTCTGGGCGCCTGTCGGCAGGAGCGTCTTGCCGATGCCGAGCACGCCGCCCGAGGCCTTGATCACGCCCGACTGCGCGAGTTCCTTCTTGCTGCCGATCGCGTAGTACACGGTCGCGGCCTCGCGCCGCTTCTCCTCGACCTGCAGATCGCGCGTGCGCAGCGTGTCCTCGCGCGCCGAGACGGTGGCGACCAGCCCGTTGACCTGCGTGTGGAGCGAGTCCACCTGCGAGGAGAGCTGGGCGACCATCGCTTCCTTCTCGACCACCGACCTCTTGAGGTTGCCGATCAGGCGCTCGAGGCCGGTGACCTTGACGCCGCTCTTCTTGAGATTCGACTCGAGCGTCTGGATGCGCTCCTTGTTCTGCGCGATGCTCGTGCGCAGGAGGGAGATGCGCTCGAGCGCCTCCTGGCGGTTCGGGCCGTTGAGATTGCGCTCGGCCGCCGCCTGCCCGCCGAACACCGGCGAGCCTTCGGGGCCGATCGCATTCAGGCTGTCCTGGATTTCGGCGATTGCCTCGATCGTCTTGCCGTATCGGTCCTGCACGTCCTGCTCGGAGAGCTTCGTGCTCGAGAGTTGCTGGTTGGCCTTCTGGTTCTGCGTGAACAGGACCGCCGAGGCTCCGGCGAACAGCACGACGGCCGCAATCAGAGCGATCTGCACCGGCTTCTTCATGAGGTATGTCCTTGGTTGGAATCCCGGTCGGGCCGGGGAGGGTGGAGGGGACGGGCCGCCGGGCGCCTTGGGGGCGCTGATCGGGCGGAGTCCGGAGTCGGATCTCGGGCCACGCCAACCCGCAGATCATGCTACACCGCACCCGGTGGGACTGCGGCGCGGGCGTCGCAAAAAGTCGATGGTTGACGATTCCTTGAAGATTCTTGTTGCCAGCAACCGGGTTGCGCGTCCAAGCTTCTTTCCGACCGGGCGACGGCCTCACAGGCCGTCGCCCTTGAATTTTTTTCAGGGGGGACGCGCCGTGGGGCGACGCGTCCTCCCTTTTTTTCACGCCCCGGTCCCGGCGCCCCGCGCCTCCGGGGGACAACCTGGCACTCCCCCCGGAGAGGCAAGGCCATGACCCGCCGCTGGTCGCAGTCCGGGCGTTCGATCGCCCTCGTCATTTGCTCGCTGTTCGTCCTCGGGGGAGGCGCCCCGGGAAGCGCCGCCGCCCAGACCGGAACCGTCACCGGCCGCGTGCTGCAGGGCAAGGAACCCGCCATCGGCGCGAACGTCGTCGTGCTGGGGACCATGCTCGGCGATGCCGTGGACGAGGACGGCGTGTTCACGATTCACAATGTGCCGGTGGGCAATCGAACCCTGCGCGCGATGGTCATGGGTGCGGAGCCGATCCGGATCGTCGTTGCCGTGAACGCCGGCTTGAACCAGTCGCTGACGCTCCATCTCGGGGTGAGCAACCGCGCCGTCAGTAGCCTGCCGACCGTGGACGTGATCGCCAAGAAGACCGACCTCAAGTCGACGGAGTGGCACACCTACACCGATCGCGGCAAGATGACCGACCTCCATCTGGGCAGCGTGCAAGAGGTGATCCAGCTGGTGACCGGCGTCGTGGTCCAGGCCGGCGTGGCGCATATTCGCGGCGGCCGCGGTGACGAGTTGCTCACGACGTTCGACGGCATCCCCGTGGTGGATCCGCTGTTCCACTCGGCGCCTTCGATCGCCACGGGCGCCGTGCAGGGTGTGGACGTGAAGACCGGCGGGCTCGACGCCGAGAGCGGCGGGGCGCTCTCGGGCGTGGTCAACATCACGACGCGCGAGGGCGGCGAGCACCTCGACGGTGACGTCCAGTGGCATACCGACCGCTATGGCGAGTCGGGGAAGACGTTCGACAACTACGACCGCTACACCGTGGGCGTCGGCGGACCGACTCCGATCAGGAACCTGACCTACTTCCTGACCTACGAGGGCGTCTTCAGCGACACCTATCTGCATGCGGGGCGGACGCAGAAGACGGCGTCGTTCCTCGACTTCATCCGCGTCGGCAATCGCCAGGCGAACGAGATCGACACCAACGCGAAGCTCGCGTTCCGGCCGCGCCCGAGCGAGAAGCTCACGGTCGAGGTGATCAGGAACCGCTCGACCCAGACGCCGTACAACCACATGTGGAGCCGCCAGGGCTACGTCGCCGTGACCTACGACACGACCGGCGCGGGCGAGGACGCGCGGCTCACGCCCGTTTACGGGCGGTGGTCGTTCTACCCCGAGGACTCGACCTATCAGTACGAGAACCTCGCGGACCACGTCCCGACGACGGACACGCGGTTCAGCCAGGTCAAGGCGGTCTGGACGCACTCGCTGTCCGCGCACGACGTCTACACCGCGCGCCTCTCGCGCCATCGCTTCGAAACCAGCAGTTCGGTCGGCGGCAAGAAGCCGTGGGAATACGACGTGCGCTCTCCGCTCTACTGGTCGGGGAACCTCGACGACGACCCGTTCTTCGCGACGCACGGCGACTTCCCGACCTACAGCCGGCAGCTCACGACCACCTGGACCGCGAAGGCCGACTACACGACCACGCACTGGATGCGGCACACCGCGAAGGCGGGGATCGAGGGCGTCTACAACGAGGTCAACCTGCTCTCGATGCAGTTCCCGAACCAGGAGGCGCAGGGCCTCCCCGGCCTGAACCGGACGGACTTCGCGAACTACAATCCAGAGGGCTCGGCGTTCGTGCAGGACCGCTGGGAGTTCGAGGGGCTCGTGCTCAACGCCGGCATGCGCTACGACCTGTTCACGCCCGGTGCGCAGATCGCGAACGCGGACCTGCCGAACGGACGCTACAAGTCGCAGTGGTCACCCCGCCTCGGGATCGCGTACCCGATTTCCGACCGCGATGCGCTGAGCTTCCACTACGGGTGGACCTACCAGACGCCGCAACGCAATTACGTGTTCGAGAACCGGGGATCGCAGTCGACGGTGACCGTGCGCGGCAACCCGGACCTCTCCCCGGAGACGAACATCAGCTACCAGGCCGCGGTGCAGCACCTGTTCAGCAACGACATGTCCGGGCAATTCGCGGTCTTCTTCAAGGACATCTTCGGGCTGATCTCGGTGCGCCAGGAGGTGGATGCGCTGACGGGGCTCCTCGTCCCGGTGTACGTCAACCGGGACTACGCTTCGGCGCGCGGGTTCGAGACGTCGATCGTCAAGCGCTTCAGCCACCGCTTCTCGGGCGAATTGAACTACACGTATTCGATCGCGGCGGGCGTGGCGTCGGACCCGCGGGCCGACGCGTAGTCCCGGTTGACGAAGACGGGAACGAGCAGCCCCGTCAGCGCATCCACCTCCTGGCGCACCGAG
>JBKJJJ010000164.1:0-12452 GCA_046598045.1 Candidatus Eiseniibacteriota bacterium | reverse complement strand
CGACGTCCTGCGCCTCGACTACGTGACCACCGCGCGCGCCAAGGGCCTGGACGAGCACACGGTGATCTACAAGCACGCGGTGAGGAACGCCATCAACCCGCTGATCACGCTCTTCGGATTCACCATCGCGAGCCTCCTGTCCGGCTCGTTCATCGTCGAGATCGTGATGGCCTGGCCCGGCCTCGGCACGCTGACGCTCGACGCGTTGCTCAAGCAGGATCTCTACCTGGTGATGGGTTCGGTCGTGATCGCGGCCACCATGCTCGTCCTCGGAAACCTGATTGCGGACATCCTGCTGGTCATCGCCGACCCGCGGATCAAGTTCAGCTGATGGCTGCGCCGGTGGGAGTGCCCGTGAAGACGACGACGATCCGCACGCCTTGGCAGCTGTTCTGGCGTGAGTTCAAGAAAAGCCCCGTGGCGCTGGCCGGCGCCGGAATCCTGGCCGCGCTCTACCTGGCCGCGATCTTCGCCGACTTCCTCGCGCCCTACGGCATGACGACGCAGGACCTTTCCTACAGCTATCACCCGCCGACGCCGGTCCACTGGTTTTCGGACGGACGCCTCGTCGGGCCCCACGTCCTCGCGACCGAGGTGGTCGACGTCGGGCGCAACCGCTACGCGCCCTCGGACCCGAGGCCCCATCCGATCCGCTGGTTCAAGCAGGGCCCGGAGACCTACCGCGTGCTGGGCCTGGTCCCGACCCGGCTCCGCCTCGCGCAGGTCGACCCGCCGGCGCACCTCTACCTGTTCGGCAGCGACAAGTACGGACGCGACGTGTACTCGCGCCTGCTCTACGGCTCGCGCGTGTCGCTGACGATCGGGCTCCTCGGCATCCTGATCTCCTTCACCATCGGCATGCTGATCGGCGGGCTGTCCGGCTACCTGGGGGGCGGGGTCGACATGGTCACCATGCGCGTGACCGAGCTCATCCTCTCGATCCCGGCGCTCTATCTCATCCTGGCCCTGCGCGCGGCGTTCCCGATGAACGTCCCGAGCGACCGCATGTACATGATCATCGTGGTGATCCTGGCGTTCATCGGCTGGGCGGCGCTGGCCCGCATCGTGCGCGGCATGGTGCTCTCGCTGAGGGAGTTCGAGTACGTGACGGCGGCGCGCGCCCTGGGCGCGGGCACGCTGCGCATCCTGGCCCGCCATATCCTGCCCAACACCACGTCGTTCCTGATCGTGGCCGCGACGACCGCCGTTCCGGGGTACATTCTGGGCGAGGTCACGCTGTCGTTCCTGGGGATCGGCATCCAGGAGCCGCAGGCGTCGTGGGGCAACATGCTGACCGACGCCCAGAGCGTGCGCGTGCTCACGTCTTTCCCGTGGATGTTGGTGCCCGGATTGTTCATCTTCATCACCGTGCTGGCGTACAACTTCCTCGGCGACGGCCTGGCCGACGCCCTCAATCCCCGCAAGGTGACCGGAGGCAAGTCCTGATGACTGCTCCACCCGTCCTCGAAGTGCGGAATCTGCAGACCCACTTCTTCACCGACGACGGCGTCGTCCGGGCGGTCGACGGCGTGTCGTTCGAAGTCGGGGCGGGGGAGACGCTCGGCATCGTGGGCGAATCGGGGTGCGGCAAAAGCGTGACCTCGCTCTCCATCCTGCGCCTGATCCCGAACCCGCCCGGCAAGATCGTGGGCGGCGAGATCCGCTTCGAGGGTGTGAACCTGCTCGAGCTGCCCGACGCCGCCATGCGCAAGATCCGCGGCAACGAGATCTCGATGATCTTCCAGGAGCCGATGACCTCCCTCAACCCGGTCTACACCTGCGGCGACCAGATCATGGAGGCGGTCCAGCTCCACCAGAAGGTCGGGCGCAAGGAGGCCCGCACGCGCGCGATCGAGATGCTGCGGCTGGTCGGCATCCCCGCGCCGGAGCAGCGCGTCGACGAATACCCGCACCAGCTCTCGGGTGGCATGCGCCAGCGCGTGATGATCGCGATGGCGCTCTCCTGCCACCCACGCGTGCTCATCGCCGACGAGCCGACGACCGCGCTCGACGTCACGATCCAGGCCCAGATCCTCGACCTCCTGAACCGCCTGCAGGAGGAGCTCGGCATGTCGATCCTCCTGATCACGCACGACCTCGGCGTGGTCGCCGAGACCTGCGACCGCGTCGCCGTGATGTATGCCGGCCAGGTCGTCGAATACGCGAACGTCGATGAAATCTTCCAGCACCCGCGCATGCCGTACACCGCGGGCCTCCTGGGCTCGATCCCCGTGCTCGGCGAGCACCACGAGCGGCTGCGCGTGATCCCGGGCAACGTGCCGAACCCGTCCGAGTTCCCCCCGGGCTGCAAGTTCCACCCGCGCTGCCCGGTCGCGATCGAGCGCTGCAAGAGCGAGAACCCGCCGCTCACCGAGATCCGCCCCGGCCACCTCGCGCGCTGCCTGCGCGCGGGCGAGGTCGAGGCCGGCACGCTCGACCTCGCAAAGGCATTCGCCGGGATTCCCGGCAAGGTGGCGTCGTGAGCGCCCCCGTCTCCGGCGAGGCAACGAAGCTCTCGACCGGCGTCCCCGCGGGCGAAACGCTGCTCTCGGTCAAGGACCTGAAGAAGTACTTTCCGATCCGGAAGGGCCTGTTCGCCAAGACGGTGGGCCACGTCAAGGCGGTCGACGGCGTCTCGTTCGACGTCGCACGCGGCGAGGTGCTCGGCCTCGTCGGCGAGTCCGGTTGCGGCAAGACCACGACCGGGCGCGTCATCCTGCGCCTGATCGAGGCCACCGCCGGCAGGGTGCTGTTCGAGGGCCGCGACGTGCTCGCGCTCGGCAAGTCGGACCTGCGAGCGATCCGGCGCGAGATGCAGATCGTGTTCCAGGATCCGTACAGCTCGCTCAACCCGCGGCTGACGGTCGGCTCGATGATCGAGGAAGCGCTCGCGATCCACCACCTGGCGAGCGGCGCGAAGGCGAAGGAGCGCGTCGCAGAGCTGCTCACGCTGGTCGGCCTGTCGCCGGCGCACGCGCGGCGCTACCCGCACGAGTTCTCCGGCGGCCAGCGCCAGAGGATCGGCGTGGCGCGCGCGCTCGCGGTCGACCCCAAGCTGATCATCGCCGACGAGCCGGTGTCCGCGCTCGACGTCTCGATCCAGGCGCAGATCCTGAACCTGCTCAAGGACTTGAAGCAGGACCTCGGGCTGACCTACATCTTCATCGCCCACGACCTCGCGGTGGTCGAACACATCTCCGACCGCGTCGCGGTCATGTACCTCGGACGCATCGTCGAGCTCGCGGCCTCGCGCGACCTCTACGCCGAGCCGCGCCACCCGTACACGCGGGCGCTGCTGTCGGCGATCCCGGTCGCCGAGCCTTCGCGCCAGAAGGAGCGCATCGTGCTCACCGGCGACGTGCCGAGTCCCGCGAAGCCGCCGCCGGGCTGCCCGTTCCACCCGCGCTGTTACATGGCGAAGGAGCGCTGCAAGACCGACGTGCCCGCGTTGCGCGAGATCAAGCCGAACCATTGGTCGGCCTGCCACTTCGCCGAGGAGATGGCCTAGAGGATGGCGCCGCGCCCGCTCGTCCTCGCGGTGCTCGACGGCTTCGGCCTCGCGCCCGCCGGGCCGTACAACGCGATCACGCTCGCGCGCACGCCGCACTGGACGCGCTGGTGGGAGGCAGGGCCGTCCACGCAACTCTCCGCCTCGGGCGAGGATGTCGGCCTGCCCGACCGCCTGATGGGCAACTCCGAGGTCGGGCACTTGAACCTCGGCGCCGGCCGCATCGTCAACCAGCCGATCACGCGCATCACGAAAGCGATCCGGGACGGCTCGTTCCTCGCGATCCCCGAGTTCACCGCGGCCTGCGCGCACGCGAAGTCCACGGGCGGCGCTCTCCACCTGCTGGGACTCATTTCCGACGGCGGCGTGCATTCGCACCTAGCGCACGTACCCGGGTTCCTCGCGCTTGCGCAGCTCCACGGCATCGAGCGCGTGTTCGTGCACGCGTTCCTCGACGGCCGCGACACCCCGCCGACCTCCGGGCGCGACCACGTCGCCGCACTCGAGCGCATGCTCGAGGAGGCCGGCGTGGGCCGCATCGCCACCGTGTCGGGGCGCTACTTCGCGATGGACCGCGACCGGCGCTGGGAGCGCGTCGAGCAGGCCTGGCGCGCGCTCGTGCTCGGCGAGGGCGAGGGCGCGCCGTTCGCCTCGGCCGACGCCGCGATCTCGGCCTCGTACGCGCAGGGGGTGAACGACGAGTTCGTCGTGCCTGCGGGGATCGGCCCGCCCGCCCGCATCGAGGACGGCGACGCCGTGCTGCACATGAACTTTCGGCCCGACCGCGCGCGCGAGCTGACGCATGCGATCGTCGATCCCGCGTTCGATTCGTTCGCCCGCCCGCGCGCGCCCAAGGACCTCGCATTCGTCTGCCTCACGCGCTACGACGAGAAGCTCGCGCTGCCCGTGGCGTTTCCGCCCGAGGACATCTGGGGCACCCTCGGCGATCTCTACGCCGCCGCGGGCCTGCGCCAGCTCCGCATCGCCGAGACCGAGAAGTACGCGCACGTGACCTACTTCTTTTCCGGCGGCCGCGAGATGCCGCTGGCGGGGGAGGAGCGCTGTCTCGTGCCCTCGCCCCGGGTCGCGACCTATGACCTCGTGCCCGAGATGAGCGCCCCCGGCGTCACCGACGAGGTCGTGCGCCGCCTCGCCGAGGAACGCCCGGACCTGGTCGTGCTCAACTACGCCAACGCGGACATGGTGGGCCACACGGGCGTCCTCGATGCCACCGTCCGCGCCGTGGAGACACTCGACGCCTGCCTCGCGCGGGTCGAGACCGCCGTCCGCGCGCGCGGCGCCGTGCTCGCGATCACCTCCGACCACGGCAACGCGGAGCAAATGTGGGACGCAGCGCGCGGCGAGCCGCATACCGCGCACACCACGAACCCGGTGCCGTTCGTGCTCTTGGGGGAGGGGATCGAGGGCCTCGCGCTCACTCCGGGCCTGCTCGCGGACGTCGCCCCGACGCTGCTCGACCTGGTCGGGCTCGCCCAGCCCGAAGCGATGACCGGCCGGACGCTCCTGCGGCGCTGAAGCGCTGCGCCGCGCGCGCTTGCCCGCGCTCGTCCGGGCCCCGGCTGGGGAAATTCCCACGCCGCCCACCGCCGAATCCCCCAACCCTCGCGCGCGCCCCGGACGCGCCCCGTGCGTCCTGCCACCCGCCGGGCGCGATGCAATTCGAACCCTCCCCCCGCACGCGCGACAGGCCAACGACATGCAGCCGGAGTCCCGCGCCAGGCGCGGCCGCCGCACGCGCCACTCCTTCGACCTGCCGCATGGCACGCGGGTTGCTGATGTACCGGAGCGAGGCTGCCAGGACGGCGCTGACAAAGTTCAGGACGGACGAAGTCCACTGTCGTGACCGTGCTTGATTTGGGTTCGTGAGCTGATCCCACTTGATCCCAAGGAGTTTCACGGTACCTGACACACGGCACAGCGCGGCGGACTTCTCCCTATTGACGGCGGCCCGGAATTCCGGGTCGCCGTTCTTCATGCCCCTGAAATTGCAGACGCGCTCCCCCGCCCCCGATTCCCCGACCGACCGCGAGTCTTTCCCAGGGATCTCCAGCCCGCCACCCCGGGATTCCCCCGGTTCGAAGCTCCTCTGCAATTTCAGGGGCACCACCTAATGGACGAATTGACATGATCTTCCCCGTTTGTTAGCGTCCAGCGACTTCGCCGGGAAGGGCCTCGGTCATCCGCCGATCCCCCATCCCCGGGCAGGGGAGGCAGGTTTGGCGCGACAGGCACTGGGCATGATCGAGACCCGCGGGTGGGTCGCACTCGTCGAGGCGGCCGACGCCATGGCCAAGGCCGCGGCGGTCGACCTCACGCGCTGGTCCAACGTGGACGCGGGCATGGTCACGATCCAGGCGCGCGGCGACGTGGCCGCGGTCGAGGCTGCGGTCGAAGCGGGAGTGCGCGCCGCGCAGCGGGTGGGCGCCGTCGTGACCTCGCACGTGATCCCCATGCCCTACGAGCCGGTGAATACGGCGATCCTCGATCGCTGACGCGGACCCACAAGGAGATGACCATGGAAGATGCTCTGGGCTTGATCGAAACGCGGGGATTCGTGGCGATGGTCGAAGCCTCCGACGCCATGGTCAAGGCGGCGAAAGTGCGGCTCGTCGGCTATGAGAAGATCGGCGGCGGGTACGTGACCACGATCGTGCGCGGAGACGTGGCCGCGGTTCGTGCCGCGACCGAAGCCGGGCAGGCCGCCGCCACGCGCGTCGGCGAAGTCATCGCCGTGCACGTCATCCCGCGTCCGCACCCTATGCTCGAAGACGTCCTGCCGATCGGCAAGACCGAAGCCGCCGGGAGGAAATAGGCGCGTGATCCTGGGCCAGGTCGTCGGCACGGTGGTCTCGACCCGTAAGGACTCGGGGCTCTCGGGCCTCAAGCTCCTCGTGGTGCGGGAGCTCGACGACGCGATGAAGCCGACCGGTCACATCGTGGTCTCGGCCGATGCCGTCGGCGCCGGGCGGGACGAGGTCGTGCTGGTCGCGGCCGGCTCCTCGGCGCGGCTGACCGAGGCGACGCGCGACAAGCCGGTGGACTCGGTCGTGGTCGGCATCGTCGACGCGGTCGAGGAGGACGGCAAGACCGTCTACGAGAAGAGCGCCGGCGTGGGGGCGCGCGCGTGAGCGCCGCGTTCGGGCCACGTGCCCGCGCCCAGGCGGCGGCCCCGAGCGCCCCGCGCCCCACCGCGCTGGCCGCGTTCGAACTTGCGACCATCTCGGTCGGCGTCCAAGTCGCCGACCAGGTCGCCAAGACAGCCGCCGTGGAGATCCTATTCAGCGAGCCCGTCTCACCCGGCAAGTTCGTGGTCGTGTTCGGCGGCTCGGTGGGCGAGGTGACCGCGTCCTATCGGCGGGGCGCCGAGGTTGCGGGTTCGGCCCTGCTCGACCAGCTGCTGCTTCCGCAGTGCCACCCCGATGTCCTGGCGGCGCTCGAAGGCCTGGCGCAGGGTCCGGCCGGCGACGCGCTCGGCGTGATCGAGACCGACGCCATTCCCGCGACGCTGCTGGCGGCCGACAAGGCAGTCAAGACCGCGCCCGTGAAGCTGCGCGTGATCCGGCTGGCGAACGGCCTCGGCGGCAAGGGCTTCGTGTACCTCGACGGGTCGGTGAGCGATGTCAACGCCGCGGTCAACGCCGCGCGCGCCGTCGTCGGTCCGCACCTCGTCGATGCGACCGTGATCGCGCGCCTGGCCGAGGCCGTGCGCGACCGCCTGTACTGATCGCGGGTCCCACGTGGAATACGGCGAGGTCATCGGCACGGTGGTCGCCACCCTCAAGGTGCCGGCGTGGCACGGCCAGCGCCTGTTGCGCGTGCAACCGCTCGACGCCCAGGGCCGGCGCATCGGCAAGAAGCTGGTCGCGCTCGACGTGACGAGCGCGGCGGAGGGCCAGCGCGTGTTCTTCGTCCGCGGCCGCGAAGCGGCAGAGGCGATCGACGACGCGTTCAATCCGGCCGACGCCGCGATCGTCGCCCAGGTCGACCGCCTCGAAGGGCCGGTCACCGAGCGGGACGCGCGATGAGGGTCGGACGCGTGGTCGGCAACGTGCTGGCGACGACCAAGCATCGGGCGCTGCACGGCCAGCGCCTGCTGCTGGTCGAGGACGAGGGGCCGGATGGCGCGCTCTCGGGTCGCCCGCGACTGGCGCTCGACGTGGTCGACGCGGGCGAGGGGGATCGTGTGCTGGTGGTGGACGAGGGCAACGCGGCCGCGCAGGTGCTGACCCGCGCCCGCGGCCCGGTGCGCACCGTGATCGTGGGAATCGTGGACGAAGTGGAGCAAGACCGGAGGGGACGGGCATGACCAAAGCGGACCTGGTCGAAGAAATCGCCTCGCGTACGGGAGTCTCCAAGAACCATACCGCTTTGATCGTGGACGACCTGCTCGACGCCGTGTGCCGCGCGCTGTCGGAGGGAAGCCACCTCGAGATTCGGGGTTTCGGCACCTTCAAGGTGCGGGAACGACGAGCCCGCCGCGCGCGCAATCCGCGCAGCGGGGAGGAGGTCATGGTGCCGGCGAAGCTCGTGCCGGTATTCAAGCCCTCCAAGGAGTTGAAGGCTCACATTGCCTCCGGTACGCCCGAGGCGCCGACGCCGTCTTGAAGTCATCGCAGAACAGGAGGGGATAGGCCGCATGGGTTCTGGCAAGAAACGGAAGCGCAAGAAGATCGCCACGCACAAGCGCAAGAAGCGCCTGCGCAAGAATCGCCACAAGAAGAAGAACGTCTGATGCCCGGATCGCGGCGCGCGCCGCTCGCGCGCCCGATCCGCGGTGAAGGCGGTCCGCGCCGCGGAACCGCCACGCGCGGGGGGGAGAGCCGGGGCGAACGCGTCCTCGGCCACGTCGAGTGGCACCGCAGCCGGCCGGCGTTCGTGCCCGCGCGGCGCATGCGCGGCGGCAAGCGACCGTTGACCGTCCCGGCGGGCCTCGCCGCCCAACCCGGGGACTTCGTGGTCGCGGAGCTGTTCGCGGACCGCGAGGACGCCCTGCTGATCGAGGTGTTCGGGGCCGAGGACGATCCCCGCCTCGATGACCTCGCGGTGGCGTCCCGCCACCGGCTGGCGAGCGGCTTCAGCCTCGCCGCCGAGGCAGCGGCCGCGAGCCATGGCCCGCCGCAGTTCGACCCCTCCACCGGCCGGCTCGACCTGACCGACCGTCCGACCTTCACCATGGACCCGGTGGACGCGCGCGACTTCGACGACGCCCTGTCGTGGCGCGCGCTCGAGGGCGGGGGCTGCGAGGTCGGCATCCACATCGCCGACGTCGCGCACTACGTCCAGCCCGGCACCCCGCTCGACGACGAGGCCAGGGAGCGCGCCACCAGCGTCTATCTCGCGGGGGGCGTCGTCCCGATGCTGCCGCACGCGCTCTCGAGCGACCTGTGCTCGCTCGTCCCGAACGTCGGCAGGAACACCATGTCCGTGCTGGCGGAGATGGACGGCCGGGCCGGCGTCACGCGCTACCGGATCACCGAGGGGTACATCGTGAGCCGCGCCCGGCTGTCCTACGAAGCCGGCCAGGCGGTGCTCGACGGAGACGCGGCAGCCCGCGGGGCGCTCCCGCACGAGGTCGTGCGCGCGCTCACCGAGCTGGCGTCGATCGCGCTCAAGCTGCGCGAGCGCCGGATGAAGCGCGGCGCGCTCGACCTCGACGTCCCCGAGACCAAGGTTGAGGTCGACGCCGAGGGCAACACGATCGCGGTCGGGCGCCGGGATCGCCTGCAGACCATGGAGCTGATCGAGGAGTTCATGCTGCTCGCCAACCTGCTGGTGGGCGAGGAGGGCGAGCGCCGGGGCGGCCCGTTCCTGTTTCGGGTGCACCCGCCGCCTTCGCTCTCCAAGCTGGCGGCGCTCGAGGCCATGCTCTCCGCGCTCGGGCTCCCCCGGCTCGACGGCTCGGGCGGGGTGGCCGAGGCGCTCCAGCGCCTGCTCAGGACCTCGCTCGCGCCCGAGAAGAAGCGTATCGTGCACACGCTGGTGTTGCGCACGCTGGCGCGCGCGTCGTATGCCGAGTCGGACGCCGGGCACTTCGGGTTGGCGGCGCGGGGGTACTGTCACTTCACCTCGCCGATCCGGCGCTACCCGGACCTGTTCAACCACCGCGAGGTCAAGGGCTGGCTCGGCCACGCCGCCGGGGCCAATCCCGCGGGGGGCCGGGCGGACGATGTGGCGGGGCTCGCGCTCCACACCAGCGGCCGCGAGCAGACCGCGCAGGAAGCGGAGCGCGAATCCACGCGCGTCAAGGCGCTGCGCTTCGTCATGGACCGCCTGGGCGAGGTGCACGAGGGCACGATCACCGGCATCGTGCCGGTGGGCGTCTTCGTCGAGTTGCTCGAGGTGCCGGTGGACGGCTTCCTGCGCGTCGGCGCGTGGGTGGACGACGATTTCACGATGGACGAGGCCGGGGTTCGCCTGACCGGGCGACGCACGCGCCGGAAGTTCTCGCTCGGGGACCGGATCGAAGTCCGGCTCGCGCGCGTGGACCTCGCGGCCCGGGAACTCGAGTTGTCGCTGGACCGGCCTGCGGGCGCGCGAGCGCACGGGGGACGGAAGTCGAAATCGAAGCGGGCTCCGAAGACCGCGCGGCACGCCGCCGCCTCGAAGGGCCGCACGTCGAAACGCAACGCTAAAGGGAGGGGACGCTGATGGCGAAACGCGGCAGCGACAAGCGCCAGCACCCGCGCGTCGAGGCGCGCCTCGCGATGCAACTCGCGGAGGAGACGCTCGGCGAGGCGCTGGTCACCACCGAGAGCCTCAACATCAGCCGCGGGGGCGTCTACTGCGAGAGCCCCGAGTACCTCGCGCCCCTGTCCAAGGTGGCGCTGACGGTGATCCTGCCCGCGTTCGGGCCGGGCGATCGCACGCGCATGCTGCGCTGCGAGGGCGTGGTCGTGCGCTGCGAGGCTTTGCCCGCAGTGCGCGGGCGCAAGCGCTACCAGCTCGCGTGCTGCTTCACCGGGCTCGATGCGGGGGCGCGCGCGTTGCTCGACGAGTTCGTCGCCTGGCGCGCGCTGCGCGGCCGGGCCGCGGCGCTCGCGCGCGCAGCGGCGGGAGCCGGCCGGGCGGTCCGGGCCGCCGCAACCAGGCCGATCGTGCGCAAGGCGGCGGTCGGCAAGGCGGCGCGCAAGAAGGTGGCCGCCCGCAAGGCGGCGACGAAGAAGACGGCGGCGCGAAAGGCGGCCCGCGCCAAGGCGCCCGCGAAGAAGGTCCTGCACGCGAAGCGCGTGACCCCGAAGCGCGCGCCGGCGCGCCGCGCGACGCCCAAGAAGAAGTAGGGCGGCGGTGGCGTTCGACCCGCTCGCGCTGGCGCGCCCCGAGCTCGCGCAGCTCGCGCCCGTGGCCGCCGCACCGCCGGCGAGCGCGCCCACGGACGCGGCCGGCCTCGTCGAACTGGGCGCGAACGAGAACGCGCTCGGGCCGTCACCCCGGGTGCTCGCAGCGATCGCGCTCGCGGCCCTGCGGGGCCACCGTTACCCGGACGCGGCCGGTGGCGACCTCAAGCGCCGGCTGGCGGACTTGCTGGGCGTGACGACGGGCCACCTCGCGCTCGGCGCCGGGTCGAATGAGCTGATCGACCTGCTCGCCCAGGTGTTCATCCGGCCCGGCGACGAGGTCGTGACCGCGCATCCCACGTTCGTCATGTACGGCCCCGCCGTGCGCAAGCTGGGCGGCCACGTCGTCCCCGTGCCGGGCGCGGAGTCGGGCTACGCACACGACCTGGGCGCCATGGCGGCGGCGATCGGCCCGCGCACGCGCATGGTCTTCCTCTGCAACCCGAACAACCCGACCGGCGCGTTGATCGGACACGCGGCGTTCGAGCGTTTCCTCGCTAGCGTTCCCGAACGGGTGGTCGTGGTGTGCGACGAGGCCTACGCCGAGTACGTCGAGGACCCTGCGTACCCGCGCACGCTCGATCAGCTTGCGCATGCGCGGCCGCTCTACGTACTGCGCACGTTCTCGAAGATCCATTCGCTCGCCGGGCTGCGCATCGGCTATGCGGTCGCGCGCCCCGAGTGGGCGGCGCTGCTCGAGCGCGTGCGCCTGCCGTTCAACGTCGGCCGGGTCGCCCAGGCGGCCGCCCTCGCGGCGCTCGAGGATCCCGCGCACGTCGATGCCAGCCGGGCGCTCGCCCGCGAGGGGCGGGCGGCGCTGGCGGAGGACCTCGCCGCGCTCGGAATCCGGAGTTGGCCGTCGCACACCAACTTCGTGCTCGCGGAGTTCGCGCACGACGCCCGGCCGCTTTGCGCCGCCCTGGCCGCGAGCGGCGTGCTGGTGCGCAACCTGGAGTCCTTCGGCATGGACCCGCGCTTCGTCCGCATCGGCGTGGGAAGCAAGCCCGAGCACGCCCGGCTGATCGAAGTGCTTTCCGCCGCGCTCCGGGGCGCGGCCTAGCGTGGACCTCGTCTTCGATCCCGTGCGCAGGATCGCGGGCACGGTCGAGGTGCCCGGGGACAAGAGCGTCACCCACCGGGCGTATCTTCTTTCCGCCATCGCCGACGGGACGACCACGGTCGAGGGCGCGAACGCGGGCGCCGACTGCGCGGCGACGCTCGCCGCGCTCGGCGCGCTCGGCGTGGCGATCGAGCGCGGGACCGGGGGCTCGGTGCGCATCGCGGGGCGGCCGGAGGGATTCGTCCCGCCGCCGGGACCGATCGACCTCGGAAATTCGGGAACGGGGCTCAGGCTCCTCGCCGGCGTGCTCGCGGGGCGCAACGTGCGCGTCACGCTCACGGGCGACGCCTCCTTGCGCACGCGCCCGATGCGCCGCATCGTCGAGCCGCTGCGCGCGATGGGCGCCGACGTCGTGGCGCTCGGCGAGGACGGGCGGCCGCCGCTCGAGGTGACGGGCCGGACGGGCGCAATGCGCGGCATGCACCACGTGCTGCCGGTCGCGAGCGCCCAGGTCAAGTCGTGCCTGCTG
>JBKJJJ010000016.1:0-18334 GCA_046598045.1 Candidatus Eiseniibacteriota bacterium | reverse complement strand
CCGCGACTCGGTGAACGAGCGCTGGGCCGCGGTGACGCCCGCGCCCGGCTCGACCGCCTGGCCGGTGAACGACAGCGCGTCCTCGAGCGCGCCGACGACGGCAACAATGTCCGCCTCGTCGTACGCGCCCATGTGGCCGACGCGGAACGACATGCCCTTCAGGCGATCCTGCCCGTTCGCGATCACCATGCCGTGGCGCTCGCGCATCGCCTTGACGATCTTGCCGGCATCGACCCCCGTGGGCGCGGTGATCGCGGTCACGGCGTTCGAGGCCCGCTCGGCGAACAGGGTCAGCCCGAGCGCCAGGGCGGCCGAGCGCGTGGCGCCCGCGTTCGCGGCGTGGCGCGCGATCACCTGCTCGCGACCTTCCTCACGCATCATGGTGAGCGACTCGACCAGCGCGACGATCAGCGCGGTCGGCGGCGTGAACGGCGTCTCGCCCTCGGCGGCGCTCGCTGCGGCCTTGCGCAGGTCCATGTAGAAGCGCGGCAGGCGCGGGCCCGAGTCGAGCGCCGCGAGGCCGCGCGCGCCGAGCGCGACGAATGCGAGGCCCGGCGGCAGCATCATGCCCTTTTGCGATCCCGAGACCGCGACGTCGATGCCCATCGCGTCCATCCTGACGTCGTGAACGCCGAGGCTCGTCACCACGTCGGCCACCGCGAGCGCGCCATGCTTGCGCGCGACCTGCGCCAGTGCGGCCGCGTCGTGGAGCGCGCCGGTCGAGGTCTCGCTGTGCGTGAAGAACAGCGCCGGGGCGGGACGCGCCGCCAGGGCCTGCTCGACCATCGCCACGTCGACCACGCGGCCCCAGTCGAAGGACAGGACCTCGGGCTCGCAGCCGTAGGCCTTGAGGATCTTCGCCCAGCGCTCGCCGAACTTGCCGGCCTCGACCACGAGCGGCCTTGAGCCGGGCTCGACCAGGTTGACGACCGCGGCCTCGAGGCCGCCCGAGCCGGAGGCGCCGAGCGTGACCACGGTGCCCTCGGTGCCGAACAGCTCGACCATGCCGCGCGTGGCCTCGGCGAGGATCTTGCGGAAGGCCTCGGTGCGATGGTGGAGCGCCGGGCGCGCGAGCGCCGCGAGCAGGCGGGCGGGAATCTCGACCGGACCGGGAGTGAACAAGCGCGTCTTCAAGGGCGGACCTTCCGTGGGGTTCTCTGGGCTCGTGGGAACGCGCCGCCCCTGCGCGGAATTCGGGGGCGGCAAACGCGGGGCATCCTACCATAGGAACACGTCGAGCGGCGCGCTTGCGAGCGGGCGCACGGGCGCGTAGCGTGGCGCCATGCTCCGCATTGGACCCGCGCGATTTCACCTCGGCACCCAGGGTTGGAACTACCCCGCGTGGGTCGGCCCGTTCTACCCGCGTTCGGCGCGGCCCGCCGACTTCCTCACGCTCTACGCGCGCGTCTTCGACACGGTCGAGATCGACTCCACGTTCTACGCCGTGCCCGCCGCAGCCGCGATCGAGCACTGGACGCAGCGCGCCCCCGCGGGCTTTCGCTTCGCGCTCAAGTTCCCGCGCGCGGCAACGCACGACGACGGCCTCGCCGGCGAGACGTCGATCACCACACTCGAGCGCTTCGTCGAGCGCATCCGGCCGCTCGGCCCGCGGCTGGGCCCGGTCCTGATCCAGCTCCCCGCCGAGTTCGGGATCCGGCGGCGCAAGCGACTCGAGGAATTCCTCGATCGCTTGCCGCCCGGCCTCCGCTGGGCGGTGGAGTTCCGCGACCCGGCGTGGTTCGACACCAACATCGTCGAGGCGCTCGCCGCGCGCGGCATCGCGCCCGCGCTCACCGACAGCCCGTTCCTCCCGCTCGAGCGCATGCTCGACCTCGCGGCGCACATGGGCGAGGGCGCGATGGGCGGCCTCGACTTCGCATACGTGCGCTGGCTCGGGACCCGCGACCTGACCGATTACTCGCGCGTCCAGATCGACCGTTCGGACCAGCTCGCGCGCTGGGCGACCGTGCTGCCGGAACTGCTCGGCCGCGGGATCGACGTCTACGGCTACTTCAACAACCACTTCGCTGGGCACTCGCCGTCGTCGGCGCGCACGTTCATGGAGTTGGTGGGATTGACGCCGAAGGATCCAAGGGACCTGGAGCCGCAGGGAGACTTGTTCTAGGGGCGGGCGGGAGGCGAGGTCGCGACTTGCGCCGGCGCAAGTGCGAGCTCGTGCAACGTGCCCCGGGGCATGCTCCTGGAGTAGCGATCCCGGAGTAAGTCGTTGTCCCACATCGTGGATTTTTCAACTCGCATGCCACGTGGCATGCGAGTTGGCGGCAATGCCAACTTGCGCCGGCGCAAGTTCGCCGCGCAGCAACCTGCCCTGCGGGGCAGGTTCGCTTCCACGTCTCCGCGAACGCGAGTTAGGGCTTGTACTCGTGCCCCTCGAGCCAACGCGCGCCGTCCTCGCCCTCTTCGCGCTTCCAGATCGGCACCGCCTCCTTGACGCGATCGATCACGAAGCGGCAGCAGGCGAACGCCTCCTCCCGGTGCGGGCAGGCGACCGCAATCGCGACCGAGACCTCCCCCACGAGCAGCCGCCCCGCGCGATGCTGGACCGCAATCCGCGCGTCGGGCCAGCGCGCCAGGGCCTCGCGGGCGACCGCCGTAATCTGCTCGCCGGCGAGGCGGTCGTAGGCGTCGTACTCCAGCGCGAGCACCCGGCGACCCTCGTCATGGTCCCGGACCACCCCGAGGAAAGTCGCAATGCCGCCGCAATTTGGAGCGGTGACCTCAGACACGAGGCGAGGCAGGTCGATGGGCTCACGCGTGAGCTCGGCGCGGACGACGCCGGGCCCATCCGGCGAGGATCCAGCTCCTCCGCCGACCGGCGGCAACCACACCACCTCGGCGCCGTCGGGCACGACCGCGTCCAGGTCCACGACCTTGCCATCGACCACGATCGGGATCCGCACCAGCTGGTGCTCGAGCTCGGGCCAGCGCGTCGACAACTCGCGCCACACGTCGCGCGCGGTCGCGCCCGCGGGCAGCTCGAGCTCGACCGCGGGCATCTTCGTGATGTCGCGCAGGTAGGCGAAGAACAGCACGCGCGCCTTCACTCGGTCGCCTCGTAGGAGCCCGGCCGCGGATACGCGCGCGCGAGGATCTCGACCGGGTGCCGCATCGACGCCGCGAGTCCGCGCTGCCGCGCGCCCCACTCCATCTGGAGGAGGCAGCCCGCGTTGCCGACCGCGATCACCGGCGCGCCCGAGGCCTCGACGGTGTCCATCTTTTGTTCGAGCAGGCGCGCGGCCATGTCGGGTTGCAGCAGGTTGTAGATGCCGGCCGACCCGCAGCAGCGGTCCGAGTTCGCGAGGTCGACCACGGTCGCGCCGGGCAGCGCGCGCAACAACACGCGCGGGGCGCTCCGCACCTTCTGCGCGTGCGCGAGATGGCAAGCGTCGTGCACCGCGATGGTCTCGCGAACCTCCGCGCGTGCGGGCGGCAACCCGAGCTCGACCAGCGCCTCGGTCACGTCGCGCACGCGCGCGGCGAACGCGCGCGCGCGCGCAGCGGTCCTGGCGTCGTGCACGCCGCCGGCGTCGAACAGGTCGCCGTATTCACGCAGCGTCGCGCCGCAGCCGGCGACGTCGGTCGCGACCAGGTCGAACGGGCCGTCCTCCTCGAACCACGCCAGGTTCGCGAGCGCGAGCGTGCGCGCGGTCTCGCGCCGGCCGGCGTGGGCGTGGAGCGAGCCGCAACAGCCCTGGGCCGGCGGCACGACCACGGTCGCGCCCGCCTCGCGCAGGAGGTGGACGGCGGCACGATCGGTGGCCGGAAACGTGCCCGGCATGAGGCACGTGCGAAACCACGCCACGCGCGCCTTCGGGGCGCCCTCGTACGGTGGGTACGTGCCG
The DNA here is from genome assembly GCA_046598045.1 of Candidatus Eiseniibacteriota bacterium. GTDB lineage: Bacteria > Eisenbacteria > RBG-16-71-46 > RBG-16-71-46 > DASYSL01 > JANPEF01. The sequence continues at coordinate 14,471 of JBKJJJ010000016.1, read as the reverse complement.
GGCGGCATGGGCCGGACGTCGGCAACGTCGTCGGGCCACAGCTCGGCGCCGACGCGCGCGAAACGCGGCAGGACCCGCCCGAGCGGCCCGCGCGCGAGGTCGAGCAGGCCGATACGCGCCGACAAGCGGATCACGCCAAGCACGAAGTCGAGCCGCTGCTGGAACGGGAACACGTGCTCGAGCGCGAAATCGCGCACGCGCTCGCCGATCGTCGGCGGCAGCTCGGTCGCGAGCCGCGCGCGCGTGGTCTCGAGCAGCAGGCCGTAGTGGACGCCCGCCGGGCACGCGGTCTCACACGCCCGGCAGTTGAGACACAGGTCGAGGTGGCGCGACACGTCCCGCGAGGGCTCGAGCCGGCCCTCCTGCAAGGCGCGCATGAGGTAGATGCGCCCGCGCGGCGATTCGGTCTCGAGGCCGGTCTCGCGATACGTGGGGCAGGCGCTGAGGCACAGCCCACAGTGGACGCATGCGAGCAGCGTCTTGCGATCGGGCCCGGCCGCGTCGGGCGGCGTCGCGAGCGAAGGCGTCATCGCGCGGCCCCGCCCGCGTACACGGCGGGCCCGAGCAGCCCGCCCGGATCGAACGCCTGCTTGAGGCGCGCGTAGAGCGGCCACGGCGTCTCGATGCCGCCCCAGGGCGCGGCCTCGGGTCCGTCGCCGGCCCGCCACGCGCCCTGCCACCGCCACCAGCCCCCCGAGCCCTCGACCGCCCGGCAGGCGCGGTGCGCCCACAGCGCGGCGTCGGCACCTCCCAGGTTGAAGCGCGCGAACACCGCCCCCTGCCCCGCGTGCGCCCCGAGGAACGTGGGCCCGAGTTCGCCGAGCGTGGCGAGCAGGTCGGACACGCGCGACGGCCGCACGCCGGCCTTGAGCAGGACGTTCGTGCGTTCGGGGCAGACGTGCTCGAGCGCCTTGACCGCGAGGCGCGACTCGACCGGCGCCGGGTGATCGTGGGCGTCGGACTCGAGCGCCGCGCCGTAGCGCGCCTCGCTCCAGCGTCGGCCCTCCTCGACCGCCTCGGTGTCACCCTCGTGGACCCACACCAGCCGCGCCGTCGCCCCGCTGCCGACCACGGACGCGAACCCGAGCGCCGGCGCCTCGCGCGCGATCGTGAAGGCCTGCGCGGACGCCTCGTGGGCGCTGGCGAACGCGCGCGTGAACGGCGCGTGCGCCTCGGGCTTCGGGCTCAGCCGAAGCGTGACCTCGGTGACCAGCGCGAGCCCGCCGTGCGAGCCCGCGATCAGCCGGCCCACGTCGTAGCCCGCGACGTTCTTGACGACGCGGCCGCCGCTCTTCGTGACCTTGCCGTCCGAGGTCGCGATCTCCATGCCGAGGATGCGGTCGCGCAACGGGCCCGAGCTCGCGCGCCGCGCGTCGGAGAGGTTCGTCGCCACCGCGCCGCCGAGCGTCCCGTCCGCGAGGCCGAAGTGGCTCGCAGGCAACTCGAGCCCGTCGTCGGCGAGCAGCTCGTGCACGGTCTCAAGCGAGGTGCCCGCGCCCGCGGTGAGCGTGAGGTCGGCGGGCTCGTAGGCCACGATGCCCGCGAGGCCCGCGGTCGAGAGCGCGACCGCCGAGCGCGGCGTCGGCGGGCAGGCGGCGAGCCGGCTCGCGGAGCCCACGATCCATTGCGGGGCGCCGGCGCGCGCCGCCTCGAACAGGAGCCGCGCGGCCTCGGCCGCGTTGCGCGGGGTCTCGGTGCGCGTGGGCACGAAGCCCCAGTCCGCGGGGCCGCTGACCACGCGCTTGAGGCAGCCGCACTGCGGCGGCGCGAGCGGCGGCGTCAGATCCATGGGGCCTCGACGCCGTCGGGCATGGGCGCGCCCGGGTTGCCGCCCGACACCCGCGCGCCGGCGCCGCGGGTGCCCGGCAACGCGCGCGCCTCGCCGCAACCCTTGCCGAGCGGCAGCACCTTGCGCGGGTTCAGGCGACCCGACGGGTTGAACGCCCGGCGCAGCGCCGCGAACTGCGCGAGATCGTCGGGGGAGAACAGGAGCGTCATGAGCTCCCTCTTCTCGCTGCCGATCCCGTGCTCCCCGGAGAGGCTCCCGCCGAGCGCGACACAGACTTCGAGGATGCGTTCGGACGCGATCAGTGCGCGCGCCACGGAGTCCGGGTCGTCGACGTCGTAGAGCACGTTCGGGTGCAGGTTTCCATCCCCCGCGTGGAACACGTTCGCGATCTGGAGATCGAGGTCCTCTGCGATCGCGCCGATCGCCCGGAGCGCCTCGGGCAGGCGCGTGCGCGGCACCACGCCGTCCATGACGTAGAAGCCGTTCGCGATCCGGCCCATCGCGCCGAACGCGCCCTTGCGCGCCTTCCACAGCAGCATGCGCTCGGTCTCGTCCTTCGCCTCGCGGATCGAGCGCGCCCCGTTTGCCGCGCACAGTTCGTGCACCTGGGCCGAGCGGCGCGCCATGACCACGGCCGGCCCGTCGAGCTCGACCAGCAGCACCGCGCCCGCGTCGAGCGGCAGCCCGAGGTGGACGTAGGGCTCGACCGCGACGATCGTCAGGTGATCGAGCATCTCGAGCGCGGCCGGGATGATGCCGGCGGCGATGATCGCGCTCACCGCCCCCGCCGCGGCCTCGACGGTGTCGAACACGGCGAGGAACGTGCGCACGGCCTCGGGTTTCGGCACGAGGCGGACGACCAGCTCGGTGACGACGGCGAACGTGCCCTCGGAGCCGACCATCGCGCCGACGAGGTCGAGCCCGGGCGCGTCCATCGCCGCACCGCCCGCGGTGACCAGCGTCCCGTCCTCGAGCGCGAAGGTCAGGCCGAGCACGTGCTGGTGGGTCAGGCCGTACTTGAGGCAATGCGGTCCGCCCGCGTTGGTCGCGGCATTGCCGCCGAGCGTCGAGGCCATCTGGCTCGAGGGATCGGGCGCGTAGTGGAGCCCGAGCGGCGCCGCGGCCAGGGAGAGGTGGAGGTTGACGACACCGGGCTGAACCACGGCGAAGCGGTCGGGCCCGTCGAGCGAGAGGATCCGGTTCATGCGCGCGGTCGAGAGCAGGAGGCCCCCCTCGGCCGGCAACGCGCCGCCGGCGAGGCCCGTGCCGGCGCCGCGCGCGGTGACCGGCACGCCGCGCTCGTACGCGAGCGCGAGCAGCGCGCTGACCTCTGTGGTGTTGCGCGGGAGCGCGATCACGTCGGGCGGATGTTTCTCGAGCGTGAAGCCGTCGACGTCGTAGGCCAGGCGCTCCTCGTCTTTGACCAGCGCGCCGTCCTTGCCCACGATCTCCGCGCACGCGCGCGCCAGCTCGAGGCGCGCGCGCGTTGCGTCGTCCCCACGAAAAGTTTGCTTCACTTTCGGCGCGTCCATGACCCGAACTTAACACACGAATCGCGGCCCGGGACTACGCTCCGGCGTCGCTCGCTCCAGCCTTTCAGGCGAGCGCGTCGTCCAACGCCGTGGTCCCTGCTCCCCGGACCTCCACTGTGCCGAGCCGCCCATGAGTCCTTCGTGAGGAATCCATGACAGCGCCTTTCCTCGTCGCGTCGGCAACTGCGTTCGCGCTCGCCCTCGCGTCCTCCCCGGGCGCGGCCGCGCCGACGCCCGCCCCGCCCGCGGACAGCCTCACCCTGGCGAAGGTGCCGGTGCGCGCGATCCGCCTGACCGCCCCGGTCGCGGTCGACGGCGTGCTCGACGAGCCCGTGTGGTCGAGCGGCCAGCCGAGCTCGCACTTCACGCAACGGGACCCCGATGAGGGCGCGCCCTCCAGCCAACGGACGGAGGTGCGCATCGCCTATGACGACGCTGCGCTCTACGTCGGGGCGCGCATGTACGACACCGCGCCGGACTCGATCCTCGCGCGCCTGACCCGGCGCGACACGTTCGTGCCCGGCGACCAGTTCGCGCTCTTCCTCGATCCCCTGCACGACCGGCGATCCGGCTACTACTTCATGGTCAGCGCCGCGGGCACGCAATTCGACGGGACCCTGCTCAACGACAGCTGGGACGACGACTCGTGGGACGGCGTGTGGCAGGGCAAGGCGCGCGTCGACTCGCTCGGCTGGACCGCGGAGATGCGCATTCCGTATACCCAGTTGCGGTTCGCGAGCCAGGACGAGACCTGCCTGTGGGGCGTCAACTTCAAGCGCGTGCTGCAGCGCCGCAACGAGTCGAGCTACGTGGTCTATCAGCCCAAGCGCGGCAGCGGGTTCGTCTCGCGCTTCCCGGACCTCGTCGGGATCGAGCACATTTCGGGTGGGCAGACGATCGAGCTCTCGCCCTACGTCACGGGCAAGGCCGGCTTCCTGCGCCATGCTTCCGGCGACCCGTTCAATGACGGCACGGAACTCAAGCCGAACGGCGGGCTCGACCTGCGCACCAGCCTCGGCAGCAAGCTCACGCTGGTCGCGACCGCGAACCCGGACTTCGGCCAGGTCGAGGTCGACCCCGCGGTCGTGAACCTCTCCGACGTCGAGACCTACTACCCCGAGAAACGGCCGTTCTTCGTCGAGGGCTCCGCGAACTTCGACTTCGGGCAGCAGGGCGCGAACGATTACTGGGGCTTCAACTGGCCGGAGCCCACGTTCTTCTACAGCCGGCGCATCGGCAAGCCGCCGGGCGGATCCCTGCCGGACGCCGCGTACGCCGACGCGCCGGGCGCGACCACGATCCTCGGCGCGGCCAAGATCACGGGCAAGATCTCGCCGAGCTGGAACTTCGGCACCATGCACGCGCTGACCCGACGCATGGACGCCGACCTGTTCGGCAATCCCGACGGCCTGACCTCGGCGACGGTCGAGCCGGCGACCTACTACGGCGTGGAGCGCTTCCAGAAGGAATTCCCGAAGGGCAAGCAGGGCCTGGGTTTCATGGTCAACGAGACCGCGCGCAACCTCGACCGCGCGGGCCTCAGGGACCAGTTCAACTCGAGCGCGATCATGGCGGGCTTTGACGGCTGGTGGTTCCTCGACGACCAGAAGAACTGGGTGATCTCGGGCTGGACGGCCGGCACCCAGGTGCGCGGCAGCGAGGTGCGCATCGCTTCCGTGCAGCAGAGCTCACGGCACTACTTCCAGCGGCCGGACGCGGACCGGTTGCGCTTCGACCCGACGCGCACATCGCTCACGGGCGTCGGCAGCCGCTGGTGGCTGAACCACCAGAACGGCGACCTGATCGTGAACGCCGCGGCCGGATTCTTGAGCCCCGACTTCGAGAACAACGACATCGGCTTCCTCGCGCGCGCAGACGTGATCAACGCGCACGTCGGCGGTGGCTGGAAGTGGACGAAGCCGACGAAGCACCGCAAGTACCAGGAGGTGACCGGGGCGCTGTTCTTGAGCTGGGACTTCGACGGCAATCGCACGAACACCGGCGTATTGACGCAGGGCTCGACCGAGTTCTCGAACAACAACAGCTGGAACTACCGCTTCGCCTACAACCCACGGACCACGAGCGTGCGCAAGACGCGCGGCGGCCCGCGCACGATCAATCCGCCCGGCGTCGAGGTCGGCACGTCCTTCGACACCGACGGCAAGGCGCGCCTGTTCTACTTCGTGGAAACGGGTGCGTACTTCCAGCCCGGTGCGCACTCGCAGAACTGGTACGCGTCGCCGGGCGTCGAGTTCAAGCCGGCCGCGAACGTGACGCTGCGCGTCGGGCCGGGCTACGAGCACAGGGTTGAATACGCCCAGTACGTCAACACCTACGCGAACCCGGCGAACACCGACACCTACGGCGCCGACTACGTGTTCGCGCGGCTCGAACAGCGCCAGATCTCGGCGAACATCCGCCTCAACTGGGCGTTCACGCCGTCGGTGTCGCTTCAGTTCTACGGGCAGCCGCTGATCGCGATCGGCCAGTACTCGAACTACAAGGCGCTCGCGAAGCCGAACACGTTCGAGTTCACGCCCTACCCGACCGCCGATGGGACAAACAACTTCAACGTCACCTCGCTGATCGGGAACGCGGTGCTGCGCTGGGAGTACCGGCCGGGCTCGGCGTTCTACCTGGTGTGGAGCCACGACCGCTACGAAGACTCCCCCGTGGGCAACAATTTCGACTTCCCGGGGTCCAGGAGCCGCCTGTTCAAGCTCCATGCGGACAACATATTCCTCGCGAAATTCACGTATTACTTTAACCTGTAGCCCGCCCGCGATCAGGGCAGCAGGATCCCCTTGCGGGTCGACACTTTGCCCCCTTGGGTGAGCCGGATCCAGACCACGCCCGGGGCCGCCCGCGGCCCCGCCGCGAGCCGAATCATCCCCTCGCCCGCGCGCGGTGCCTCGAGATCCCGGCTCCAGATCCGCCGCCCCCGCACGTCGAACATCTCGAGGCGCGCCGGCGCGGCGCCGGAAAGCGTGTACGCGATCGTCGCTCCGGCGCGACTCGCCTGCGGATTCGGCACCAGGCCGCGCAGCGCCAGGCGCGGGCCCGGTCCCGGATCGACGCCGACGACGTCGCCTGAGTCCGACGGGGCAACGACATGCAGCGCGAGCGCGAGCGTCGTGTCCGGATGAAGGGCGTCGTTGCTCGCCAGGTGAAGCACGCCGTGCGCTTCCACTGGCGATCCGAAGTACACCGAAGCGCGATAGTGCACGGTCAGGACCGCGCTGTCGCCCGGCGCGAGCTGCAGCGACGCGGGCGTAACGCCGAACAACTGCCCGGTCTGGTTCGAGAACAGGAGCGCCTGCTCCGAGGCGTCGAGGCCCTCGAGCGCGCCGAGCCCGAGCTGCGAGAGACCTTGTGCGAGCGCGAGCGCGTCAACCCGTGCCACGGCCTGTGCCGTCCAGTGCGCAACCGCCACGACGCCCGCCGGGGGGACGACGAGATCCCACCCCAGCGTCGTGGAATTGCCGCTGCCCGCGAGTTGCGTAGAGGTCGGGCGCTTGGAAGCCGCGAAGACCTGGGCGATCGCGGGGCGGCCACCGGCGTCATCGCCGTCACTCAGGACGATCCAGTCGTCTGCGGTCGTCAACACGCCATCGCCGCTCGATGTCCTCGGAGGCTCGCCGATCGGCCCTCCGAGTGTGCTCAGCACGATTGCGTGGTAGGTCTGGGGCACGGCGCCGGAATTGCTCACGATCTCCGTCCAGCGCGCGAACGGGGTGCTCGGCGAGACGAAGACCTTGCGCACGAGCTGGAGACCATTGGGCAGCGTGACCGGCCCGAGCACCAGCGTCCGGTTGCCGTCCTCGAACCTCGCGCTCGCTTGCGGGGGAAAGCCGGATCGCCGCAGCCCGTTGCTGAACGCGCCGTCGGTCCCGGTGCCCACGGACCCATCGGGCTGGATGTCCCAGAGAAATCCCCCGGCATCGAACATGTCCCGAGGGAGCGGCGCGGTGGCGTCCACGATCGGCGCGGGCGTGCGCAATGCGGCGGGCACGTCGTATCCGACGCTCGAGATGCTCGGCTGGACGTGCAGCAGCGAGAGTCCATTGTTGCGCACGACCAGTTCCTGGAGCGCCGTGTCCGACGCGGACAGCGTCGGCGTCGCCAGGACGCCCGGGCTGAACGCCATCGTGGTCGGGGCGAGCGAGTAGCCCGAGAGCGCGACCTGCAGCTCGGGCTGGGCGGGGTCGTCGGTCGAGACCGTGAGCGATCCCGCAAGGGGTCCGGTCGCGAGCCGGTTGAAGCGCACTCCAATCGCGCTGCTCTGGCCGGCCGCGATGCCGCTCCCGATCGGATAGGGCAGCACGGTGAACTCCGGGTTGCCCGTTGAGAGGCCGGTCACGTGGAGTGGCGATGGCCCCCCGCTGGTGACCAGGACGTTCATCGTGGTGGTGTGCCCCTGGTCCTCCAGTCCGAAGTCGAGCGCCGGCGTGTAGGCGCTGACGCTCGAGACGCAGCTGCGCGGAACGCTGGCCACGCCGAGTCGGATCGAGATGCCTGCCCCGAGGATGTTCGCGGTGACCACGTCCGGGTGGCCGTCCTGGTCGAGATCGCCGGCGGCGATCCCATACGGGCCGGCGCCTGTGTCGTACGACTGCACCTCGGGGACCCCGGAGCAGCTCAAGAGCACGAGGCTCAGGCCGCCCGGGGAGGACCGCTCCACGATCGGGTCGAGCGCGCCATTGCCGTCGAAATCGGCGACCGCGACCGACGTGAGCACTCCGGGAAAGTCGAGCTCCAAGCCCGGGGAGAAGCCGGTTCCATTGTTGCGAAAGAATCGGAGCTTGCCATTCGCGCCGGGCGGCACGCCGCCGGTCACGACGAGATCCTGGCGCGCGTCGCCGTCGTAGTCGAGGGCAGCGGCGTCGAACGAGAGCGGCGCATCGAGGGCATTCACGCCGAACCCAAAATTGCCGGTGCCATCCCCGGCGTAGGTCTTGCTCGGACAACTCCCGCAGTAGCGCGGCAGGAACACGTCGACGGTGGCGTCGCCGTTCAGCGGTGTCGCCACGATCGAGTAGCTGGCTCCCGCCCCCCCATCCAGGGTCCGCTGCGCGCCGAACCCGCCCCCCGGGACCGACAGCTCCACGAAGCCGAAGGACGCTCCGGCGCTCGCGACGCCGGCAAGGTCGGGCCTTCCGTCCGAGTTGAAATCGGCGAACGCGAGCCGGACACCCCCGCCCGGGGTGGCGACCGACGCCCCCGGCACGAAGCCGCCGGTCCCGTCGCCGAGGAAAACCTTGAGCCGCGGCGAGGCGCCTGCGGTGCCGACCAGGAAATCGTTCTTCCCGTCCTGGTCCCAGTCCACGATGCCGATGCTCAGGGGGTTCGTCCCGGCGACGAGATCGACGCGCGGCTCGAACGTGCCGTCCCCGTGCCCGAAGAACAGGGCGACGAAGCTGTCGGCGGCGCACGCCACAGCGATGTCGGGATGGCCGTCGCCGTTCAAGTCGCCGATCGCGACCGCGCGCGGCTCGGCCGGGGTGGCGAGATCGAGGCGCGGACCGAGCACGCTCGGGGTGGCAAGCGCGGGCGCGGCGATCCATGCGACCACAAGAGGCACGGCCAGCAAGACACCGAATTGATCACCGAGCATGAGGGAACCCTCGGGCAAGGGCATGAGGCAGGTCGATCGACTGGGGAGCAAGATTCTGGGGCAATTGCGATGCGGGCGTCAAGCCCCGGGTCGGAAAAGCGTGAGGCCACGGCATCGTGCCGTGGCCTCAACGGGGGCCGCTTCGCTTCGCACGGTCCGGGCCTTGCGGCCCGGTTTGCCGGCTGGTCCTGCAGCCGACACTCAGGAAGGGTCGGATCCCTCCGCCAGAAGGTCAGTGGGCGAGACTGACGCCGTGACCCTCGTCCCTTCTCGACGCCTTTGTTTTTAGACCCCGCTCGAGGGTGATGTCAAGCACTTCGTCCATGTTCTCGACGAACGAGAACTCGAGGCCGTTCCGCACATCGTCCGGCAAGTCCGCCAGGTCCTTGGCGTTGCCCTTGGGCAGCACGATCTGCTTGAGCCCCATGCGGCGGGCCGCGACGGTCTTCTCGTTCAGGCCGCCGATCGGCAGGACCCGGCCCCTGAGCGTGATCTCCCCGGTCATGGCCACGTCGCCGCGCGTCGGGATCCCGGTCAGCGCCGAGACGATCGCCGTCGCCATGGTGATGCCGGCGGACGGGCCGTCCTTGGGGATCGCGCCCTCGGGCACGTGCACGTGGATGTCGATCTCGCGATGGAAGCTCTTGTCGAGTCCGAGCTTGGCCGCGCGCGAGCGGATGTAGCTCATCGCCGCCTGCGCCGACTCGCGCATGACGTCGCCGAGCTGCCCGGTGAGCAGCAGCTCGCCCTTGCCCGGCAGGATCGAGACCTCGAACGTCATGATGTCGCCGCCCGACTCGGTCCACGCCAGCCCGGTCGCGATGCCGACCCGGCCCTTCTTCTCGACCGGCTGGTCGACGAAGCGCGGCGGGCCCAGCAGCTCGGGCAGCGTCGCCTCGACCACCTTGAGCGGCTTCGTCAGCTCCCCGCCCGCCTTCTTGCGCGCGACCTTGCGGCAGATCAGGTTGAGCTCGCGCTCGAGGTTGCGCACCCCCGCCTCGCGCGTGTAGCCGCGGGCGATCGCCTTGATGGCGGCGGGCTCGATCTTGAGGTCCTTGTCCGCCAGGCCGGCCGACTTCTTGGCCTTGGGCAGCAGGAAGCGTTGCCCGATCGCGAGCTTCTCGTCATCGAGGTAGCCCGGCAGGCGAATGATCTCCATGCGGTCCTGCAGCGCCGGCGGGATCGTGTAGAGCGAGTTCGCCGTGCACACGAACATCACCTTCGAGAGGTCGAACTCGACCTCGAGGTAGTGGTCGGTGAACGAGTGGTTCTGCTCGGGATCGAGCACCTCGAGCAGCGCCGACGCCGGGTCGCCCCGGAAGTCCGAACCCAGCTTGTCGACCTCGTCGAGCAGGAACAACGGATTCCTGGAGCCGGCCTTCTTGAGGCTCTGGATGATGCGACCCGGCAGCGACCCGATGTAGGTGCGCCGGTGACCGCGGATCTCGGCCTCGTCATGCACGCCGCCGAGCGACACGCGGATGAACTTCCGTCCGAGCGCGCGCGCGATCGACTTGCCGAGCGAGGTCTTGCCCACGCCGGGCGGGCCGACGAAGCACAGGATCGGGCCCTTGTTCTCGCCCGTGAGCTTGATCACCGCGATGTGCTCGAGGATGCGCTCCTTGACCTTCTTGAGGCCGAAGTGGTCCTCGTCCAGGATCTTCGAGACCGCCTTGATGTCGTCGTGGTCCTTGGTCTGCTTGTTCCACGGCAGCGCCACCAGCCAGTCGAGGTAGTTGCGCACGACCGTGGCCTCGGGCGACATGAACGACATCTTGCTCAGGCGATCGAGTTCCTTCATCGCGCGCGTGTGGGTTTCCTTCGGCATGCGCGCGCGCCGGATCTGCACCGCGAGGTCCTCGAGTTCGCTCGAGAACTCGTTCTGGTAGCCGAGCTCCTTGCGGATCGCCTTGAGCTGCTCGTTGAGATAGAACTCCTTCTGGTTCTTGTGCACCTGCGAGCGCACCTGGCCCTCGATCTTGCGCTCGAGCTTGACGATCTCGAGCTCCGAAGCGAGCGTCGCGGCGAGCATCTTCAGCCGCTCGGCCGCCGGCAGCGTCTCGAGGACCTTCTGCTTGGCCTGCGCCTTGATCAGCAGCTGCGCCCCCACCGTGTGCGCCAGCGTGCTCGGGTCCGTGATGTTGTTCGCCGTCATCAGGACTTCGTCCGGGATGCGGCGATTGAGGTGCACATACTCGTTGAAGGCGGCGAGGACGTTGCGCATCTGGGCCTCGACTTCGGGCGGCGCGGACTCGTTCTCGGGCACGAGCTCGATCTGGCAGGTGTAGGCATCGCCGGTCCAGTGGTACTTGGACGCGTTCGCGCGCACGATGCCCTCGACCAGCACGCGCAGCGTGCCGTCGGGCAGGCGGAACAACTGCAGCACGCGCACCACCGTGCCGACCTCGTGCAGCTCGTCGGGGCCGGGATCGGCCACCTCGGAGCGCTTCTGGGCGACGCACAGCAGCACCCGGTCGCGCGACACGGCGCGCTCGACCGCGTTGATCGACGGCACGCGGCCGACGAGCAGCGGGATCGTCATGTACGGGAACACCACGACGTCGCGCAGCGGCAGGACCGGCAGGCGGTCCTGGAACTCGAACGTCTCGTCCCCGCGGGTCATGGAGAGCTTCTGGCTCTTGCGCCCGTTGGCCTTCGACCCCTCGGCCGATTCGAGGTCGGCCTTGGGGTCGATGACGTTGCCTTCGGCCTTCGCCGCCGGGCGCTTCTTCGGATCCTTCGGATCGCTCACGGAATCTCCTATCTTTAGCCTACGCTTCCTTCTTGCGCTTCTCGCGCTCGCCGCGGAACGTCAGGAGCGGCGGCGCCTGGCCGAGCACGACCTCGTTCGAGATCGTGCAGCCGATGACGTCGAGTCGCGACGGGATGTCGTACATCACGTCGAGCATGCTCTCCTCGAGCACGGCCCTCAGGCCGCGGGCCCCGGTCCCGCGCTTCATGGCGACGCGCGAAATCGTGGCGAGGGCTTCTTCGGTGAAGTCGAGCTTCACGCCCTCCATCTCGAAGAACTTCTGGTACTGCTTGATCAGCGCGTTCTTGGGCTCGGTCAGGATCGAGATCAAGGCGGCCTCATCGAGCGAGTCGAGCGTACCGATCACCGGCAGGCGGCCGACCAACTCGGGAATCAGGCCGTACTTGAGCAGGTCCTCGGGTTCCACCTGGGCCAGGAGCTCGCCGGTCGTGCGCTCCTGCTTGGAGTGGATCGTCGCGCCGAAGCCCATGGTCTTGAGGCCCACGCGCTTCTCGATGATCTTGTCGAGGCCCTCGAACGCCCCGCCGCAGATGAACAGGATGTCCTTGGTGTTGACCTCGATGTACTTCTGCTGCGGGTGCTTGCGTCCGCCCTGGGGCGGGACGTTGGCCACCGTACCTTCGATGATCTTGAGCAGCGCCTGTTGCACGCCTTCTCCGGAAACATCGCGCGTGATCGACGGATTCTCCGATTTGCGGGAAATCTTGTCGATTTCGTCGACGTAGACGATGCCGTGCTCGGCGTTGACCAGGTTGAAGTCCGCCGCCTGCAGCAGGCGCACGAGGATGTTCTCGACGTCCTCGCCCACGTAGCCGGCCTCGGTCAGGCAGGTCGCGTCGACGATGGCGAACGGCACCTTGAGGAAGCGCGCGAGCGTGCGGGCGAGCAGCGTCTTGCCGGTGCCCGTCGGCCCGATCAGCATGATGTTCGACTTCTCGAGCTCGACGTCGTTGGTCGAGGGCTGCGAATAAATGCGCTTGTAGTGATTGTAGACCGCCACCGAGAGCGTCTTCTTCGCGCCGTCCTGCCCGACCACGTAGTCGTCGAGGATGCGCTTGATCTCGTGCGGCTTCGGCAGGTTGCCCGAAGCCTGCGGCTGGTCGCGCTCGATCTCACCCTCGAGGATGTCGTTGCAGAGCTTGACGCACTCGCTGCAAATGTAGACGGACGGGCCCGACACGAGGCGGGCGACTTCGTCCTGGCCACGGCCGCAGAACGAGCAGCGGATGGGGTGCGGGGAGGCGATGCGCTTCTTCATGTCAGCGGGCCGGCGCCGGCGCCGACGAGGGCGCGGGGATCGGGGTCGGCGCGTTGGTATCGGTGCGCTTGTTGATCACGTGGTCGACGATGCCGTACACGCTGGCCTCCTCGGCGGACATGAAGAAGTTGCGATCCGTATCGCGCTCGATGCGCTCGAGCGGCTGCCGGGTATGGAACGCCAGGATGCCGTTGAGCTGCTCGCGCGTCTTGAGCATCTCCTTGGTGTAGATCTCGATGTCCGAGGCCTGGCCCTGGGTCCCGCCGAGCGGCTGGTGGATCATGATCCGCGAGTTCGGCAGCGCCGAGCGCTTGCCATGCGCGCCGCCGGCGAGCAGCACCGCGCCCATCGAGGCGGCCTGGCCCATGCAATAGGTCGCCACGTCGGGCTTGATGAACTTCATGGTGTCGTAGATCGCCAGGCCGGCCGTGACCACGCCGCCCGGCGAGTTGATGTAGAGCCAGATGTCCCGGTCCGGATCCTCGGCCTCGAGGAACAGGAGCTGCGCGATCACCAGGTTCGCGATCTGGTCGTCGATCGGCGTCCCGATGAAGACGATGCGGTCCTTGAGCAGGCGCGAGAAGATGTCGTACGCGCGCTCTCCGCGGCTGGTCTGTTCGACGACGATGGGCACGAGGGCCATGGCGAATGGTTCTCCGTCCGTGTGCGTTGGCTGCTTCCCGCCCCCGGGTCAGGCCCCGGCGACGAGCGTCGATTCGTTGGATGCCTTCTCCTCGGTCACCTGTGCGTGCTCGAGGAGGAAGTCGAAGACCTTCCGGCGTTCCAGCACATCCTTGACACGACTCCGGCGCTGCTCGGGCGAAAGCGCCCGGAATTCCTGCGCAACCCGCCCGCCCGCGGCGAGCAACTTGCCCAGTTCCTCGCCGACCTCGGGGTCGGTGACCACCAGGTTCTCCTGCCGCGCGATCGCGTCGAGCAGGAACTCCCGCTGGACCTGCCGCTCGAGCGCCTTGCCCACGCGGGCCTTGAGGTCGGCCAGCTCGCCCTCCGGCACCGGCTGCCCGGCGCGGCGCACGAGCTCGTCGAGCTCCTCCTCGGTCTTGCGCTCCAGCCAGCGCTCCGGCACCGGAACGTTGTTCCGGTCCACGATCGCCTCCACCAGTGCCTCCTCGGCCTCCCGGCGCGACGCCAACTTGGCTTCACCCTCGAGGTTGAGGCGGATCCGGGCGACGAGGCCCTCGAGGCTGTCGACCCCGAAGGTCTCCCTGGCCCAGTTATCGTCCCGTTGCCGGGCTTTCTTCTCCCTGATTTTGCGCACCTTGACGTGGAATTGCACGTCTTTCCCGGCGAGCTCGGCGTTGGCGAACTCGGCGGGGTAGGAAACCTTGAGGGTTCGGCTCTCCCCGACCGAGGCGCCGAGCAGGCCCTCCTGGAACGCCGGGAGCAGGCCCTCGCTCCCGAGGAGGATCTCGACGTCCCTTCGGCGGCTCGACTTGAGGGACTGGCCCTTCGCGTCGACCCGGACGTGATCGACCACCAGCAGG
>JBKJJJ010000188.1:0-5397 GCA_046598045.1 Candidatus Eiseniibacteriota bacterium | reverse complement strand
ACCGCGGGGAACGGCGGCTTGAGGCGCGGCGTGCCGCGTTTGCCCTCGAGCGAGTTCAAGAGCGCCGTCTCCTCGCCGCAGATGTACGCGCCGGCGCCCAGGTGGAGATGAATCTCGAGCGCGTAGTCGGTGCCGCAGATCTTCGCGCCGAGGTAGCCGGCGGCCTTCGCCTCGGCGATCGCGCCCTCGAGCACGGGCATCAGCCACGCGAACTCGCCACGCAGGTAGATGTACGCCACGTTCGAGCGGATCGCGTACGCCGCGAGGATCGAGCCCTCGATCAGCGAGTGCGGGTTCTTCGCCATCAGCTCACGGTCCTTGAACGTGCCCGGCTCGGACTCGTCGGCGTTGATCACGAGGTAGCGCGGCTTGGGCGAGTCCTTGGGCACGAACGACCACTTGAGCCCGGTCGAGAAACCCGCGCCGCCGCGCCCGCGCAGGCCCGAGGCCTTGACGAGGTCGATCACCTCTCCCGGCGGAACCTTGCCGCCGATGATCTTGTCGACCGCTTCGTAGCCGTGGTATTCGCGGCGATAGACGTCGATCACCGTGAGGCCGGGCGCGTCGATGGCGGCGAACAGCAGCAGGTCCTTGTTGTGGCTCATGGCAGCGCGTCCACGATCTTGTCGACGTCGTTCTCGGAGAGGTTCTCGAGGAACCGCTGCTCGTTTACCTGCAGCATCGGCGCGTAGCCGCAGGCCGCGAGGCACTCGACCTTCTTGAGCGTGAAGCGGCCGTCCTTCGTGGTCTCCCCGACGTGGATGCCGAGCTTCTGCTCGAGCCGCTTGACCAGCTTCTCGGCGCCCATGATCGAACACGACAGCGTGCAGCACACCTGGATGACGTGCCGGCCGACGGGCTCCAGGTGATACATCGTGTAGAACGTCGCGACGCCGGCGACCTCGGGCGCGTCGACGTTGAGCGAGCGCGCCACGAGGTCGACCGCGTCCTGCGAGATGAAGCCGAAGCGCTCCTGCGCGAGCCAGAGCGCGGGCATGATCGCCGACTCGCGCTGGTCCGCGGGATAGCGGGCGAGCATCTCCTTGATCTTCGCCTGGTCGGCCGCGTCGAACGCGATCGGCGCATCGAGGCGGACGAGATCGACGCCGACCTTCGCGCTCAATCCCACTCGAGCGCCCCCTTCTTCCACACGTAGGCGTACCCGACGAACAGGATCGCCATGAACAGCAGCATCTCGACCAGGGCGAGGAGGCCCAGTTGGTCGAACGTCACCGCCCACGGGTAGAGGAAGACGATTTCGATGTCGAACAGGATGAACAGCACCGCGATCAGGTAAAACTTGATCGAAAATCGCTCCCGGGCGTTCCCGAGCGGGGTCACGCCGCACTCGTAGGGCGAGACCTGGGTCTGGGACTTGAACGGCCGGCCGGCGATCGAGGAAAGCAGCATGATCACCCCCGAAACCACGAGGGCGAGCACGGCCAGGATGAGGATCGGCAGGTAATCCAGGAGCGGCAAACGGGTCTCCGGTCTGAGGAAGGGTTCCGGCCCGAAATCTAGCCTCGGCGCGGGTTTAGGTCAAGCAGGGCGTGGCTTTGGGGCGCGATTGATTCCTAGTAGCGGGATGGGATATCGTCGGCGGCCTCATGGACGACCCCGAACTCTGGAAGCGCGTGCGCGAGGAGATGGGCGAGCCTTCGGGCCCCGACCTGACCCTGCGCGGCCGCAAGGACACGATCGGCTTCGGCGAGGTCGGGTATGGGGAGGTGCTGGACCGGGTCTGGGACCTCGCGCTCGCGCCGCCTTCGCCGGACGTCCTCGGGCCCGCACCCGGCCTCGACCGGCCGGCTCGTGGACTGATCGCCCCACACGACGACTACGTGTACGCGGGCCGCGTGTACCGGCGCGTCTTCCCGCTCCTGTCGGCGCGCACGGTGATCGTCATCGGCGTGCTGCATCAGTGGCGCCGCTTCGACCTCAGGTCGCGGCTCGTGTTCGACCCATACCATGCCTGGTCGACCACCGAGGGCGCGGTCGCCACTTCCCCACTGCGCGACCGCATGCGCTCGGCGCTGCCGGAGCGCATACAGACGACAAGCGCGATGATCCATGATTGCGAGCACTCGGTCGAGGCGCTGCTGCCTTGGATCAAGAACGTCCAGCCCGAGGCGGAGATCGTGCCCGTCCTCGTCGGGCCCGCACGCTTCGAGGAGTTGGTCGAGATGGCGGCCGCGTTCGCCTACGCGCTCGGCGAGGCGCTCGACGAACGGGGATGGGTGCTCGGCAAGGACGTCGCGATCGCGATCTCCGCCGACGCGATCCACTACGGCGCGGACTTCCAGCAGACGCGCTTCGGCCCGGGCGGGCCGGAGGCCTACGCGCAGGCCCGCGCGCTCGATCACGCGCTGCTCACGGGCCCGCTCGCCGGCCCCGTGACGCGCGAGAAGATCCGCGCGGCGTACGAGACCTGGGTCGACCCGGAACACCCGGCGAACTACCGCTGGACGTGGTGCGGGCGGTTCTCGATCCCGTTCGGGCTGCTCGTGCTCGAGCAACTGGGCGGCGCGCACGGCTGGCCGCTCGCCTACGCCACGTCGGCGGGCTCGCCAGAGCTGCCGCTGTACGACCTCGGGTTCGGGATCACGGCACCGGCGGATTACGGGCACTTCGTCGGCTACCCGGCGGCGGCGTACACCGCGCCGCTCGCGGCTAAGGGCGGCGATTCGTAGACTGCGCCGCGATTCTCACCGCGTCGCGACGCGCTCGCGGTGCTGCTCCACCAGCTTCTCCACCACTTCGGGCTCGGCGAGCGTGCTGATGTCGCCGAGCCCGTCGTATTCGTGGGACGCGATCTTGCGCAGGATGCGGCGCATGATTTTCCCGCTGCGCGTCTTCGGCAGGCCGGGCGCGACGTGCACGACGTCGGGCGCGGCGAACGAGCCGATCGCCTGCTTGACCTGCTCCTTGAGCGCGCCCTCGATCGACGCGAGCCCGGCCGCTCCCTTCGCGGCGACTGACTGCGCGGCCTCGGCGTTGAGCACGACGTAGGCGTAGAGCGCCGTGCCCTTGACCGCGTGTGGGAAGCCCACGACCGCGGCCTCGGCGACGGCCTCGTGCGCGACCAGCGCGCTCTCGACCTCGGCGGTGCCGAGGCGATGCCCCGACACGTTAAGCACGTCATCGATGCGGCCCGTGATCCAGTAGTAGCCGTCCTCGTCGCGGCGGCAGCCGTCGCCGGTGAAGTAGAGCCCCTTGTACTGCGTGAAGTAGGTCTGAATGAAACGCTCGTGGTCGCCCCACACGGTGCGCGCCTGGCCGGGCCACGCGGTGCCCATGCAGAGCGCGCCCGAGACCCCGTTGCCCTCGAGCACGCGCCCGTCCGCGGGGTCGACGATCACGGGCTTGATCCCGAAGAACGGCAGCGTCGCCGAGCCGGGCTTGGTCGCGATCGCGCCGGGCAGAGGCGAAACCATGATGCCGCCGGTCTCGGTCTGCCACCACGTGTCGACCACCGAGCAGCGCCCCTCCCCCACCACCTCGTGATACCAGCGCCAGATCTCCGGGTTGATCGGCTCGCCGACCGAGCCGAGCACGCGCAGCGACTTGCGCGACGATGCCTTCACGGGCGCGTCGCCCGCCTGCGCGATCGCACGCAGCGCGGTGGGCGCTGTATAGAAGATGTTGATCCCGAGGTCGTCCACCATGCGCCAGTAGCGGCCAGGGTCGGGAAAGACCGGCGTCGACTCGAACAGCACCGTGGTCGCGCCGTTGGCGAGCGGCCCGTACACGATGTAGCTGTGCCCCGTGATCCAGCCCACGTCGGCGGCGCAGCAATACACGTCGCCATCACGGTAATCGAACACCAGCTTGTGGGTCATCGCCGCGAACACGAGGTAACCGCCGGTCGAGTGCATCAGGCCCTTCGGCTTGCCCGTGCTGCCCGAGGTGTAAAGGATGAACAGCGGGTCCTCGGCCCCCATCCACGCGACCGTGCAGGTCGAGCGTTGCTTCTTCATCTCCTCGCCCAGCCAGAGATCGCGGCCCTGCTTCATCGGCACGTCGGTCTCGGTGCGGCGCGCCACGAGCACGGTCTCGACCAGCTCCAGTCCCTCGACCGCGCGGTCGACGATCGCCTTGAGCGCGATCGCGCGGCCGCCGCGCATGCCCTCGTTCGCGGTCACCACCACCTTGCAGCGCGCGTCGAGGATGCGGTCGCGCAGCGACTCCGCGCTGAAGCCCGCGAACACCACCGAGTGCACGGCGCCGATGCGCGCGCAGGCGAGCATCGTGGCCACGGTCTCGGGGATCATCGGCATGTAGATGCAGACGCGGTCGCCCTTCTTGACGCCGTGCGCGAGCAGCACGTTCGCGATGCGGCACACGTCGTGCTTGAGCTCGCGGTAGGTGATGTGGCGATACACGCCCGGTTCGTCCGCCGCCCAGATAATCGCGGTCTGGTCGCCGCGCGTTGGCAGGTGGCGATCGACGCAGTTGTAGCTCGCGTTCAGCCGCCCGCCCAGGTACCACGCGAAGTCGATCGCGTCGTAGTCGGCGTCGAATACCTGGTGCCAGGGGTGGAACCAGTCGAGCGTCTTCGCCTGGTCGCCCCAGAAGCCGTCGGGGTCCTCGAGCGAGCGCTGGTAGAGCACCTTGTACTCCGCCATCGAGCGCACGTGCGCGCCCTCTTGAATGTGCGGCTGGACCGGGTAGAGATCGTCGGGCACGGAGAAACCTCCACGGCGCGGGTGAATTCGTGCGGGGGTGAGCTTACCCGGTTTCGAGAGTGGTTGGAATGTCCCTCGCGGCGTGAACGATTCGTCGAGCCATCACCCGCGCTTCTTGCCCTTTGCAGTTCTATCGGCAAGGCGTCGCGTGACTCGCTGACGCAACTTCTCCCAGTCCGCAGGCGTGACCTCGCGGCCCTTGCCGCCGTCCAGGCTATCGAGCCCCGCAAGCAGCAGCGACTCTAGGCGCTCCTCGGCCACCACTTTTTGGTCGCGCCGGATGAGATCGCGAACGTACTCCGAGAGGTTGCCGTAGCGGCCGGCCTTGATTTGGGCCTCGACCCAATCTCGCATCTCCTTGGGCAAGGACACGTTGATATTGGTCATGGTTCGATTCCTCCTCCCAAAAGATGATCCGGCTGCCTGCATCCATTGTCAATTGATGCTGCGGGGCCTACCCTCCAAATGGACCAAGCGCGTCGCAGCCCACCGGAGGGACCCGCCGTGAATCGAACCCAAGCCTTGCTCCGCACCAGTCGCATTGCCAAACTCCTCTTCGCGTGCATCGCAATCGCAGGCTGCTCCGCACGCGCCATCCCCGAGAACACGCCGGGGCCGCAAACCGCCGCGCCCACCAACGCACCGGCCGCGCCCCTCGGTTTCGTCAACCGCGTGTGGACCGTGCGCAGTTCCTCGAGTGTCGAGCCGGGCT